>NZ_CP089096.1:936155-1248207 GCF_021172165.1 Flavobacterium channae
CAAACTTGAAAACTTTTTAACATCACGATACAATTTCCGTCACAACATAGTATCAGGTAAACTAGAATATCAACAGCTTTCAAGCTCCTCCCTTTCGGGGAGGTCGGGTGGGGCTAAAAAGAAATGGCATGTAATGAATGACTTTATAGAAAACTCAATGCTCAGAGAATGTTTAAAAGGAAGAATCAAAACAAATCTTTCTTCTTTGCGAAACCTATTGTATTCCGATTTCTGTGAATTGTACAATCCATTCGAAGATTACTTTTTCAATCTACCATCGTATGATGAAAAAACAGATTACATTTTAGAGTTGGCAAACACCATAACCACAACAAAACAAGAACTTTGGCAAGAGTGTTTTAAAAAATGGATAGTGGCAATGGTGGGTTGTGTTCTAGATGACAAAGTTATCAATCACACGGTAATTGTATTTAGTGGAAAACAAGGATTAGGAAAAACCACTTGGGTAGAAAAACTAGTACCTAGAAAATTAAAAGAGTATTTGTTCTCAGGAACCATAAACCCAAACAACAAAGACACTTTAGTGCAGCTTTCAGAATGTATGTTAATCAACCTGGACGAATTAGAAAACCTAAACCGTTCCGAAATTGGAAGCTTAAAAGAAATCATTACAAAGACACAAATCAGAATGAGAAAAGCCTACGGACACAACAACGAAACCATGCCAAGACGCGCATCATTTGCCGGAAGTGTCAACACAGCGCAATTCTTAAACGATAGTACAGGAAGCAGACGATTCCTTTGTTTTGAAGTGGAAAACATCCAATACCAACACGAAATCAACATTGACAATGTATTATCACAAGCCTTGTATTTATTTAAAACAGGATTCAGACATTGGTTCGACCAAGAAGAAATCAAAAACATAACCGAAAACAACGAACAATACCAACTACGAAGCCCAGAAGAAGAATTGCTTTTAACATGGTTTGAACCTTGCGATAGAGAAAATACCACCCACTATTTAAATGCTTCTCAAATAGCGGCAAAACTAGCCGAAAGAGCAAAAATCACCATCACCGATGGAACAATAAACAAAATCGGAAAAGCTTTAAAAAAACACAATTTCACAAGACTAATGCGAAAAGGAAGTCCAGTCTACGCAGTAAAAGAATTTACCTACGAAGAAGTAGATCAAGCCAACCGACAATCCGAAATATAAACTCAAAAAAATCAAAAGTGGTAAACGAAAGTTGCCACTTTTTTTTCTGCCAACTGACCACCTTTTATTCCCCCTTTGGGGGTTAGGGGGCTCGGGGTGTAAGGGGTGTAACCAAATTTCCACACAAACATTTTGAATTTTTTTACTTTTCAAATTTTCTAGCAACATCGGCACAATCAAAAGCAAATCAATAAAGGACTAAGTGTAGTTTGCACCCAATTCCTCAAATAAATCTGTTTTTTTAAGTTCTGAAAAAATAAAAATCTTTTACTCGTTTTTTCCCTACACCCTACACCCTGCGGTATTTTGCAGTATTTTTCATCAATTTTAACGTAAATACGGTTTTCCACATTTTTCTTTCCGTTGGATTTTTATATATTTACGTCCAATAGTTAAAACTTAATCTCATTAGGATACTTTTAGCTATTAATCATATTTTTTAAAGTATAAAATTCTAAAGAGATAGACATAAAAACTATCCAAATAATAACCCATGAACAAACAAGACCTTATCTCAAAAATAAAACAGCTCGATGGCATTTCGCAAGACGAACGTGCTTACCTAATCAATTTAGTAAATACTAAAAAGAAATACGGTTTGGTTTGGGAAGACAAACCAGAAGCTGTGGAAGAACAATTACGAGATAATTTACCAGTTTTAAAGGAAGTTAAAGACAAAGCAATTATCAATGGCGAGGACAATCCTAACCATATTTTAATAGAAGGCGACAATTTACACGCTCTTACTGCATTAACCTTTACTCACGAAGGTAAAATTGATGTAATCTACATAGATCCTCCTTATAACACAGGAAATAAAGATTTCAAATACAACGACACTTTTGTAGATAAAGAAGACAGCTACCGTCACAGCAAATGGTTATCTTTTATGGATAAACGTTTGCGGATTGCAAAACGATTGCTAAGTGATAAAGGGGTTGTTTTTATTAGTATTGATGATAATGAACAAGCACAACTTAGACTATTATGTAATGAGGTTTTAGGTGAAGATAATTTTATTACAAATATTATTTGGCAGAAAAAAACAGGTGCTTCAGATGCAAAAACTATTGATACTATTACTGAATATATTTCAGTATTTACTAAATCAAATTCATATCAAACAGAAATTTTTAATAGAAATAGAGACTCATATGATTTAAAACGATACAGAAATCAAGACGAATATTTTGAACATAGAGGTCCTTACTATTTAGACAGTTTAGATAGAGGTGGTTTACGATATAGTGATTCTTTAAATTATGGGATTAAATGCCCTGATGGAACAATTTGTTTTCCAAATGGAAGAACTGAATTTATAAATGATGGTTGGACTTGGAAGTGGGGTAAATCCAAGTTAGAATGGGGTATAAAAAATAAATTTATAGACTTTAGAAAAGCTGATAAAAAGGCTTCTGGATGGACTGTTTGCTACAAAAATTATCTCAATGTTGATAACGAGAATAATTTAATTGATCGTTCTGCACCGCTTAAAAATATGATAATTGATATTAAAAATGCTGATGCAGCTGCTGATATAAAAGAAATTTTCACTGATAATATTTTTAAATATACTAAACCAGTTAAATTAATTCAGCGTATAATTAATTTTTCTAATAATTCTAACTCTATAATCCTCGACTTCTTTGCAGGCTCTGGTACAACGCTTCATGCAACTATGGCATTGAATGCAGAAGATGGTGGGAATCGTCAGTGCATTTTAGTAACCAACAACGAAAACAATATTTGCGAAGAAGTAACTTACGAAAGAAACAAACGCGTTATTCAAGGATATACCAATGCCAAAGGAGTTGCTGTAGAAGGTTTAAAAAACAATAATTTGCGCTATTACAAAAGCGAGTTTGTAAGTCGTGATACCTCGTTAAAAAACAAACGCGAATTAACCTATTTAGCTACAGAACTATTATGTATCAAAGAAGATTGTTATACAGCGTTTCCTTCAAAAGAAAAATGGTTCAAAGCTTTTACTAGTAAATCAACTCAATTTATTGTGATCTATGATGAAATGCGTATTGAAGATAGTTTCGAAATCATTGAAGCATTGCATACTCAAAAAACAAACGATAACCCTGTAAAAGTATATGTATTTAGCCATGGTCAATATCCTTTCACGGAAGACTTTGAAGAGGTTTTGCCATTAATTACCCTTTGTGCATTACCAGATGCTATTTACAAAGCGTATCAAAATGTGTTGCCTAAAAAGAAACGTGAAGTTGTTCCTGTGTTAGAGGAAGATGCAGTAGGCGAAGAAGAAAATTTGTTCAATCAAGACGCCCATTAAAATGTTAAATTCTTAAAAAAATGAATTTATATTATAAATACATAAAAAATAGTTGTACTTTTGCCGGTAATAATACCTGCCATGCCTCTCTACGATGCACACTTTGGCAGGTTTTCGATTTTTATACTGTATCCTTAAATCCTACAAGCCATGCAGTATAAAAAAGCACCCATCACCATTACCGAACAAATAGAAAAATTACAAGCTAGAGGGCTTGAGATTGCTAATCCAGAAAAAGCAGCACACTATTTATCTAACATCAGCTATTATCGTTTACGAGCTTACACCTATCCATTTCAAGATAACGAAGCAGAAAACCATCCCTTTAAAAAGAAAATTTCATTTGAAGAAATCATTCATTTATACGTTTTTGATAGACAATTACGCTTGTTGATTTTTAATGCTATCGAAAAAATTGAGGTATCCTTCAGAACACAAATTATCTATCAATATGCTTTGGTTCATGGAAGTCATTGGCATTTAAAACCAGAATTGTATAACAACCCAGTGTACTTTGCTGAACATATAGCCAGTTTAGAAAAAGAAATAGACCGTAGTAATGAAACGTTTATAAAACATTACAAAAATAAATATACAAAACCTACAAGTCCGCCAAGCTGGATGAGTCTTGAGGTTAGCAGTATGGGATTACTTTCCAAACTATTTAAGAATTTAAAAAAAGATGCTACTAAAACTAGTGTAGCAACTTATTATGGTTTAAAAGATGTAGATGTATTATGCAACTGGATGTTTTGTTTTAGTATTTTAAGAAATACTTGTGCACACCATGGTAGAGTTTGGAACCGTAGGTTACCAGAAATAACCATTCCAAGAAAGACACTTTATCCATATGTAGAAAACAAAACTTTTTACACAAATAAAACCTATGCTATACTTTGTAATATTATGTATATACTAAACAATATTAGTCCAAATCATAACTTTAAAGCAAATTTAGTAGCATTAATGAGTAATTGCCCTTTGGCACAAGAAAAAGAAATGGGTTTTCCAAAGAACTGGAAACAAGAACAATTTTGGAAGTAAATAATTTATGATACATTTAAAAAATTACCAAGAAGAAGCCGTAAACGACCTTACGAAAAACCTATATAAATTATTAAAAAAACCAGGTGCAAGACAAAATTTAATTTTCAAAGCACCCACAGGTTCAGGTAAAACCGTAATGATGGCATCATTACTTAACAAGTTTTGTGAAGAATTACCAGAACGCTATGAATTAGAAAAACGAAAAGCAGCTTTTATTTGGATAGCACCTAACAAATTGTACATTCAAAGTTACAACGCTATGAAAGGCTTTTTTGCCGAAATGCGTTCCATAAAACCTATTTTCTTTGAAGATGTTTCAAATGATGAATTACTACCAAACGAAGTGTTGTTTGTAAATTGGGAAAGCATCAATAAAGAGAAAAACACGATGATTAAAGAAAATGAAACCAATAAAAATCTTTATAGTTTCATTAATAAAGCCAAATTAAACGATACAGAAATCATTGTCATTATAGACGAAGAACACATGTTTGCGAATACAAAAACAGCAAAACGTGCCAATGAAGTATTACAAAAAATATATCCAAAAGTAGAAATTAGGGTATCGGCAACACCTACAACTAGTAGTGATTACAGAACTTTGGTAGAGCGTCAAGACGTTATTGCTGAAGAAATGATTAAAGAAGGAATTATTTTAAATCCAGCTTTAGATACCATACAACAACAAGGACGTTCATTAGAAGAAATTTTATTAGAGCAAGCGTTAGCAAAAAGAGAAGAATTACGTCAAGCCTATGAAAATTTAGGTGTAAAAATCAATCCTTTATTGTTAATCCAGTTACCAAACGATTCTAGTGATAACAACACAGCCGATGATGAAAAATATATCGATATAGTATTACAAAACTTAGAAGTCAAATACAATATTACCGTTAATAATAACAAACTAGCGGTGTGGTTATCAGGGAGAAAAGACAATGTAGCCGATATTGAAAAACCAGATAATATGGTGGAAGTATTATTATTCAAACAAGCCATAGCTTTAGGTTGGGATTGTCCTCGTGCAGGAGTTCTTTTAATTTTTAGAGAATTAAAAAGTACCACATTCACGATTCAAACGGTAGGTAGAATTTTGCGTATGCCGGAACAGAAGCATTATCCTAATCCATTATTAAATCAAGGATATGTTTTTACCAATTTAAGTAAAAATCAAATAGAAATAGTTCAAGATGATATGAGTTATATCACCATGAACAAGGCTCGTAGAATTGAAAACTACATGCCAGTTTATTTAGATTCTACTTACATCAATACTCGTATTGTTAGAAATCGTTTAGGGGCAAAATTTAGAACTGCTTTGTATGAAATTGCAGAATTAAATTGGGAAGTAAAAAGAGAAATAGGTTCAGACCATTTTTTCGAAATCAATAAGCAATTACTAAAAAAGCGATTCATCAACACGGATATTAATACCATAGAAATTGTAATTCCTGAAAATGTATTACTAACTGGTGAGGTGGAAACACAATTAGTTACAGAAACAGCTCGTTTTGCCAAAACGCCTAGTGAATTAGCGCGTTTGTTTAGAGATTTTTGTCGTTCATTAACGGCTCCTTATGCAGCGGTCGATAGTACTCCTGTTTTAGAAGGAGCTATGAAATATTTCTTTGAAGATTATTTTGGTATCATCGAGTATGATGCTATTAAAATAATGTTGTTTAACGATAACCAACCTATTTTCATCGAGTTAATTGAAAAAGCAAAGGAGCGTTATCAAGAAATGCAAGAAGAAAAAGCAAACAAAGCCACAAAAGATATTCAAAATTACAAATGGGAAGTTCCTGTTGAAAGAATCTATAATGAATTATATGATGAAAAAGAGAATGTAGAAAAACATGCATTAGAACCTTTTTATGAATACAAAAGAGCTTCTTCACCTGAGGTTAGATTTGCTGCATATTTAGAGGAACAAAAAGAAAATCTACATTGGTGGTATAAAAATGGAGAAAAAGCAAAAGAGCACTTTGCTGTACCTTATGAGGATTATCTAGGCAAACAAAGTTTGTTTTATGTTGATTTTGTGATACTAAATAAAGCGGGAATTACTTGTTTATTCGATACCAAAACAGCAGGTAGTGACCCAGCCAATGCTCATTTAAAACACAATGCACTAATAGATTTTATTGCAGAAAGAAATGAAAAAGGACATAAAACAATTGGAGGAATATTAATTCCTAAAGATAATAATGGAACAACAACTTGGTGGTATTGTAAAAACAAAATCACCAATACAAAAGATACGAACGGTTGGGATAGATTTGACCCTGTTAACGCAAAAGAATAACATTTATATACTAATCACTATAATTTCAATTGTTATGGGGTTTAGAAACTCATGTTAAAAAAAACGGAAAAAGTTAACACGTTCAAAAGTTCATGTTAAAAAAACAGTAAAAATTACCCATGTAATAAAAGCCAGGAGTAAAAAAGAGGAAAATTTATACAGGGGTAATGTAATATAAATTAAAAATAAGAGCCAATTAAAAACACAAATTAATTAAACCATATGGCTATACTACACGAAGATATTTTTGGAGGAGGAAAAGCAATCGAAATCATTGTTAGATGGCACGATATTTTAATTACCGATTTTAATAGAAGCAACACCACAACAATAGAACAGATAAAATCACTTCTAAAAGATGTTGAATATAAGACCTACTTTTTAAAAGTAAATGACAAAGAACAAAAAATTGTTATTCCTTTCGAAGCTGAGGGGTTTCAATTAGACCTTGTTGTAGTATGGGATGCACAAACTTTTAGTTATAAGGCAGCTGTTAAAAGTAAAAAGAAATCAAAGATTGTTCAACCTATTGCATTACCTCAAGATAGTAAATACTATATCGAAGAAGTTTGTAAATTGATTTTTATAGATCAAAACGAATCTCGTTTTCCTATTATTGAACAAAAAAATCTCTACGAAAGAATCAATAACTTAGAAATTGCTCCTATTGCTAAATTAGAAAACGATAGAGAAATTTGGTACAAATGGATTGAAGCACAAGACTTGTTATTACAACGAAATGCCCAACCCTTTAAAGTTAGAAAATACCACCATCCAGTTGAATTCAATAATGAAAAAGGAATTACAACAAAATACAAGTTCAAAGTTGATTTAGAAGTTAAAGAAAGTAGAGAATACAAAGAGGTTGAAGAAGAATTACTAAATGAATTTAGTATCAAAGAAACATTTGATAAAGAAGGAAACATCTTTTTAAAATTTGATGACATCTACCGTGGTTTAGATGCGGTAATTCATAAAAAATTCAACCAAATAATTGAAAGAGAAAAATCAATTGGGGCAATATTAAAATTAAAGCCAATATCTATTTCAACAAGATTTAAAAATGTTTTCAAGGCGCTAAACTATGATATTGATTGTAAAACAGTAGAAATTGAAAAGAAAGAAAGAAAAACAGTTCTATTAGAAGTTACGGCTAACAAAGTCCCTTTTGAAACACTTCAATCTTATTTTGATAGTCAAAATTATGAGCTAAAAGAAGTGGTGGGTGAATTTTTAGTACTTTGTAATTCAGACGTATTAGAGAGTAAAAGAAATGAACTTTTGGAAAAAGGTCAAGTACTGCCTAAACCAAGCAATAATGTTTTCAAAATCACTACTGAAAACGAAGAAGATTTGACAGTTTTTAATTGGACATTGAAAAAGATTTTTGGAAAAGATAAAGTTAGAATTAGAAAAAAATACTACTATCAAAAAAAACGAGTTGAATCAGAAAATAAAGTAATTTCAAAATTCACAGAGGAATTCTGGAATGATATTAAAAGAGATTTATATTTTTTAGATTTTAATGTGGTTGTAAACGAACTTTCTGATACTATTTCATTTGATTTTGAAACAAATGAAGAATTTTTCGAAAAGTTTAAAAAAATAAGAGAGATAAATAAATTTGATTTTAGTTTATCTCCAACAGATCCTGAATTTAAATTTAAAGTAAAAACCAATTTGGTTAAAACCAAAACAGAAAAACAAGTTTTACAAGACAGAATTCACGAGTTAGCCAATGTAGAATTTCTAATTGATACTTCTAAAAGTGAAAAAAATAATAGTTACCTATCAATTGGTAAATTAAATGCGTATGAATCTGACACAACAAGCTTAACATTTTCACTGGCATTACGCGGTAAAGAAGATAAAAAAATAGTAGCTAAACTATTGGACTATTTAGAGGATAATAAACCAATTCGTGAAGTATTTCCTAATTTGAAAGGAGACCAAGCAAAAACAAATTGGTTAAAACAAGCTATGGCTAAAATTGTAGCACCTACAGATAGACCAAATGGCAAATCAGTAAACCCTCGATTGGGTGAATTTATTTTTGATTCAAGCAAATCAGAAGAAATTTTTAAAGATCTAACACCGCAAAGTGAAGAGTGGGAAGCAATAAGAAAAAATGAACTATTAAAATTAAACGATTCCCAGCGTAAAGCTATTCTAGCAGCTTTACATGCAAGAGATTTATGCTTGTTGCAAGGTCCTCCAGGAACAGGAAAAACCACCGTTATAGCAGAATTGATTTGGCAAATGATTAGTAAAAATCAAAACCAAAAGATATTGCTTACCTCTGAAACAAACTTAGCGGTAGATAATGCGTTGGAAAAATTATTGAACAAAGACCATACGTTAGTTAAACCTCTTCGTTTTGGAAAAGATACCAAATTTGAGGAAGAAGGAAAAAAATATTCAATCAACAGAATAATGAAATGGTTGGATGATAATTTCGTTCCAGTTGAGTTTGAAGATGACTCATTAGAAGAAAATGATGAGGAAGAAGAATTGATACAAGACAACCCATATAACAATGCTATCCAAATTTGGATGAATCGTATTGCTGAGAAATCACATCAAACAAGCAATCATAAGTATGAAGCAGCTTTAAAAGATTGGGCTTTTGAATTGTCACAACCAACAGCTTCAGTGAAAAGGTTATTTAAAGATAAGTACTTTAAGTATGCTAATGTTATTGGTAGTACATGTAGTTCAAGTGGTAGTAATGATTTTGCTAAAAGTTACCAATTCATTTTCAATACTAAAGAGGCGTTCAAAATAGATGCAGGCGATAAACGTAATTGGATAAATGTAGAATTTGATACGGTAATTATGGACGAAGCGAGTAAAGCAACTCCACCAGAAATGTTATTACCGCTGTGTTTTGGGAAAAAATCAATCGTTATTGGCGACCATCGACAATTGCCACCAATGCTTAATGAAAAAGAATTTAAAGAAGCATTATTAGAATTGAATACGGAAAGAGCTTTAAAATTAGCGGAAGAAATTGATAAAGATTTTGTTGAAACAAGTCAATTTGAACGTCTTATTTTGAATCCAAAAGTGCCAAAATCAATTGCAGCTCGTTTAAATATTCAATATAGAATGCATCCAAAAATTAATAATGTAATCAAACAATTTTATACGGGTGAAACAGATGAAGGTTTAGAACCTGCTCAAGAGTTAATTACACATGCCGATTCGGAAGATTTATCAAATCCTTTCTCAAGATATCACGGACTAATAAATCAAGGCTTTATAAAACCAGACGTGCATACTATTTGGATTAATGTAGACGAACCTGAAGAGTTAGTAAGTACTTCTAGAGTAAATGAAAAGGAAGTGGAAGCGGTAAAAAGAGCACTTACTTATTTGAAAAATGCAGAAGGTTTTGAGGAATATTTTAACCATTTTAACAGCATCAAAGACGAAGATAAACGACTACAAGAACAAGAAATTGGAATAATTAGTTTTTATGGTCAACAATTAAAAAAATTGATTGATGTTAAAAAATATGCTCAAAAAGATTTAAACATCCCTATCAGACTTAAAACAGTAGATAAATTCCAAGGAATGGAGAGAAATATTGTAATTGTCTCAACGGTTAGAAGTAATAAAATTTTAAAGGCAGGACTAATTGAAAAAAATCATGACATTGGTTTTGCTAAAGCTCCAGAACGTTTAAATGTGGCACTATCAAGGGCAAGAAGACTATTAATCGTTGTAGGTAATTTGAAGTTTTTCGAATCGTATAAAGACAAAAACGGAAATGCTATTTACAAAAACGCTATTGAAATTATTCGTCAAGAAGGATTAATAATTGATGATTACAAAAAACTTAACAAATACAATGCATAAAGAGTTAGACATAGAAATATACAAGCATTTAGAAAATGTCATGTCAACAGGTGAAATCTACATAGGTCACCTAAATTATGATTTTATTTTTTCTAAAGTCAATTATTTAGCTACTTGTACAGAGGCTATTCCTTTTACTCCTTTTGATAAAGTAATTTGTCAATTATTAACAATAGATGAACAATTGAGCTTTGAGCAAATTGGTGATATTTTGGGTATGAATGTTTATGAATCTTCAAATCCAAAACGATATTTAGATGTTGCTGAAAAAGAAATTTTAATGGAAGCATTACAGTCTCTTGCTTCAGGTGAGTTTGGTAAAATGATTGAAGGTGGTGATATCAATTTTTCAAGATGCAGACTTACACCTACTGGAAGAGAATATGCTAAAATGAAATCTAAATTTAAAGTTACAATCAATAAACCCTTTGAATTATACTTTGATCACACAACAGGTGATAATTTGAAGGCAAAAGAAAATTTTGAATTTACTAAAGGAATCGCAGTACATAACTATCTTGGAATTTCAATCGATTTTGAAGATGAAGATTTTATAAAAGAGATTGCAGCTACGCAAATCCCCGATATATACAATATTGAAAAGAAAAATTCTTTTACTGATGCAATAGTTGTAAGTAAACAAGATTTTTACAAAACATACCCCATTGCAATAACTTATGATAGTAACGAAAAGATTTTTAAGGCTTATTGTTTTGATGAGAAAAATAAAAAAATACAAAAATCATTTAGCCAATGGATAAATAATGACAGCTATGTCAAAGATGAAATCCTAGCAGCTTTAGATAGTAAGGAAACTGTAAAAACGGAAGTAAAATATAATGAAGTTTATGAAGAAGCTATAAGGCATATTGATAAAAACAATCCTTTAATTCAAGTAAAAAATGAGTTGTTAACTAAAGATATATTTGATGAATATTTCTTTTTAAATAATTTTAGTTCTTTAGTCCCGCATCATAGCAAATATGATTTGTACATATGTTTAACATTTTGTTCTGAATCTATTTTTGACCAAATTTTTCAAATTTTACAAAAAATTGAAAACATCGAATCTAAAATATTTATTGTATTTCCAGAAATTTTGAAAGATGAAGATGATGCTAGATATGAAAGTTTACTCGCTCTAGCAAATGATTCTGTTAATTTATTCATTACTAAAAAGAATGTAAAAAATTCGTTTTTCATAGTTGAAACAGATGAGGATGCAAATTATTATGAAATTGTAATTGGGCAAATAGGAAAATATTCCAAATCATTTTTCAATAAGAACAAATGGGATGATAGAGGAATTAAAATAAAAGATTACATCAAAACCGAGTTTTCTAATGATTATGCACTAACAATCTGTGATGAAATAAATAGAAGTATTCAAAACGACATGGAAGAAGATATAGCATCAATTGAACAAATTGAAGAACTAGATTTTTACAATGTAAAACTAAGAGTATTTGAAGGTTTAGGCATGTATGAAGAAACTATTGACGAAGCACTTCAATTGTTAGAGAGTTTTAAAGAAAACCGATTAGAAAGACTTGAAGAACAAATAATTGATAGTTTTGATGAAATTGAAGAAGATTTAGAGACGATTACTAATGAAAAAGAAGGATATAATCTAAAGAAAAAACTAGAAAAAATAAAAAATCAAATTAATAGCAACAATCAAAAGCTAATCAATCGTTTTGAACAAATTAAATTAAATATTGATAATAAAATTGAAGAATTTGAAGAAGCTAAAAGGGTATATCCTTTCATAATTGACACAAATATTTTCATAAATGATCCAGGCATAATTTCAAAAATTAATAAGAAACATAAAATAATCATTGCTGCCAAAGTATTGGATGAATTAGATGGTTTTAAAGCCAATCCACAACTCAAAGAAACGGCAACAAAAATTATTAGAAGTATATCTTCTTCAAAGAGTCATAATATCCACAGAGCAAAAGCAAATTTAAATTTGTTACCACCAGATTTTAATAAAAGATCATCGGATAACATGATATTGGCTACGGCCTTAATGTATCAAGATCAAAAAGGTTACTTAGTGACTGAAGATAAAGGACTAATTGAAAAAGCCAAAACAGTAGAAATGAAAGTCTTAAATTATCAAGAATTTGCAAATAAATTTTTATAACTAAAAAAATAGAGTATGTCTTGTTTTGAATCCTCAAAATTTCTTAGAAATCCACAAGTAATGAATCAAGAAGTGCTTATGAAAGCCTGTGATAATTTGGGATGGAAATATGAAATAATAAATAACGAATTAGTGGTACTTAATGCCAATCAAAAAGAAAATTTAAGAGGCGAATACCTTTTAAAAGTTAAAGGTGATATGGTCAGCTACAACAATTATTACATCAAAAATGCTAAAGAATTTGTACTCGAATTACAAGATACTTTTTATGAATTAAACAGAATATATGCAAAAGAAACAATTCTAAAGGAGTTTGAAGCAGCAGGCTTTACATTCAAGAAAGATTATGATTTTATTGCTAATTCTGATGAAGTAGAACGTTTTTATATGGTGGGTTATTCTAAAATTGAAAATGAAGATGAAAAACGCACCGAAATTCAATTTACAATTTTAAATGATGGTACTGTAATAACAGATTCTAATTATATACCAGAAGATTTACATAAATTAGCAGATGAAGCAATGTCAAAAATTGATCATTCATTTGGTACAACAAGACGTGAAGGAATAGAAATTAAAAGGAAAGAAGTTCCAGAACGATATAAAACAAAATCATATTGTACAATCAATAATAAAATAATCGCTAAAAACTAATAACATGGACAATACATTTGAAGATATTAAAGATATGTTGAAAGCAAACTACCCTTTGCTTTATTTGACCACTTCTGAGTATGGTCGTGTTATGCAAAAATTAAGAAGAATTGCTTTTGAATTAGATTATTCATTTTATTCTTGGGATAATGTTGATGGTTTACAAACACATTTAAAAACACAAAACAATAGACTTGAAAAAGTAGAAAGACACAAGGCGTATGGAGAAACTAAGGGCTATCAAGAACTTTTAGAATTCATAAAAAGAGATGCTGAGAGTACCGATAATAAGACCAAAGAAATTTATATTGTAGAAGATTTCCATAAATATTTTAGAGATGATAAAGTAATTGTTTACTTGCGTAAACTATCTTCCATATTAAAAGCGTATGACAAACATTTAATTCTACTTTCTCCTTTTCTAAAATTACCAGATGAGTTAGAAAAGTATCTTACAATTGTCAATGTTCCACTACCGGACAAGGATGATTTAAAAACTAGATTATCTACTATCATTTCAAATGAAAATGTAAATCCCGATTTAGAAAACTTTCTAATCGATTCTGCTTTAGGAATGACAGATATGGAAGCAGATTTAGCTTTCAGGTTAGCCAAAGAAAAAGTAGGATTAAATAGTAAAGAAGCAGCGAGAATTATAGCTAATGAAAAAGAACAGATAATTAAAAAAAGTGGAATTTTAGATTACTATCAAGTAAATGAGGAACTTGAAAAAAGTGTTGGAGGATTAAATAATCTAAAAAATTGGTTAAAACAAAGAAGTAAAGCTTTCGAAAGAAAAGCAAAAAACTTTGGTTTAAAAGAACCAAAAGGAATACTTCTATTAGGGGTTCCAGGTTGTGGTAAGAGTTTAACAGCTAAATGTGTGGCTACTGAGTGGAAACAACCATTATTAAGATTGGATATTGGAAAAGTATTTCAAGCTGAAGTAGGAAGTAGTGAGAACAATATACGTTTAGCAATTGCTACAGCCGAAGCTGTTGCTCCATGTGTTTTATGGATTGATGAAATTGAAAAAGGACTGAGTGTAGGCGGTGGTGAAAAAGATGGAGGAACTAATTCAAGAGTTTTTTCTACAATTTTAACTTGGATGCAAGAAAAAACAAAACCAGTTTTTGTTGTGGCAACAGCAAACAATATAAGTGATTTACCACCTGAATTATTGAGAAAAGGACGATTTGATGAAATTTTCTTTGTGGATCTACCTTCAAAAGAAGAAAGAAAAAATATCTTAAAAATACACTTAGATAAAAATGGTCAAACAAACATTACCGACTTTGATAATTTAGCAGATAAAACAAAACATTTTAATGGTGCTGAAATTGAAGAAGTTGTAAAAGAGGCTATGTTTCTTTCTTATATAGACAACCCAGAAAACCATCAAATTTCTATTATTCATTTAGAAAAAGCAATCGAACAAATTGTACCTCTTGCACAAACAATGAAGAAAAAAATTGATGGATTAAGAGAATGGGCTTCAACTAGAGCTAGATTAGCAAGTGCTGAGAAAAATAATGAAAAATTTGAAGTCGCAGAAAGTGATTCTGAAAATTTAATAATTCAAACAAAACGAGAAAAAGAAGAAGATATTTTCTAATTTTCAAAAACATAGAACTATGAGTAAAGGTTTAGATACAGCATTCATTCATTACGGCATCCGTAAAGAAGATATGGATATCATTAAAAATCTAACAGAAGAACAAGGCTTAGATTTTGAATGGTTACAAGAAAATATATTAAAAGAATTCCACAATCTAAAAATCAATAACGAAGATATTGACAGTAAAAAGATTGAAAAAATCATCGAAAAGGCGTTAAACAAAATATAAGGATTATGCTAATTACCAGAATTATTGCCAAAAACTTTAAAACCTATCGCGAGCTCGATTTAGACTTAACGGTAAACGAAGAGCAGCCTATTATTTTAATTGGTGGTGAAAATGGTGGTGGTAAAACCACCTTGTTTCAAGCCATTTACTATGCCCTTTACGGTTTAAAAGTGAAAGACTTTGAACACTTCAACAAATTACAAAACGCAGGAGAAAGAGCAAAAAATGAAGGAAATAGTTCTAATAAAATCGAACTTGAAATTCACTTCACAGGTAAAGTGCTTCATAATGATTACAAATACATAATCAAGCGTTTATACACCATCAATGCACAAAACAGCCCAGTTGAAGCAGTAACACTAAATCTTAACGGTGATATATTTCAATATGGTACAGCAACGCCTCATGCAGAAAGAGTAAAAAAAGAAGCCGAAGTAAATAAAATCATCAAAGCCAATCTGCCACAAGAATTGAGTAAATATTTCTTGTTTGATGCTATGGAAGCAGGTAATTTATTAAAAGACGAATACCTGAACAGAGTCATCAAAGAAAATATTGAAAACGTAATGGGGTTCAATAAATACATTCAATTAGGCAATGCAACTAATATTTTAACACAAGAATACATTGCACAAGGCATTGAAATTGAAGAAGAACGTAATCAATACAAAAATCTATTAGAAGAAAAGAAGAAAATTGAAGAATTAATAGTAGCAACCAACACGCATTACGAACGTGCGTTAAGCTATTCATTAAGTCAAAAGGAGTTCTATGAAAGTGCTAAAGAAGGTAAAAATCTACAAGCAAACATCAAAGAGCAAATACAACTGGTAGAAAGAAAAATAGAAGACATTCTCAACAGGGAAACATTATTTATAGAACAATCGGAAAGATTCTTAAATGATATAGAAATTCAGGTATTTATACCTAAACTCATTTCCATCATTCAAAACGAAATCGAGTTAATCTTAGCAGAAAAAAGTCAAGAAAACAACAATGATTTTATTGAACCAGAGCATATTACTAAAATTTCAGAAAAAGTAATCGCATTCTTAAAAGAAAACAATTTAATAGAATCAGAACTAACAAACGAACAAAAAGGATTACTTAAAGAATACATCATAAAAAAATCAAATCAAGACAATACCAAAACCGATTATGATTTTATCGATAAAAACGATGTAACTAATTTGGAACAATTACTAGGTTGGTCTAGCATCAATCAATTTAACATAATAGAACAGCAAAAAGAAAGTTTGGAAAAAGAACTAGCTACTTTACCAAATTTAAAAATTCAGTTGTTAGATTTAAGAAAAAGTGATGTTGGCGGTGGCGATGAAATCATTCAAAGCTTCGAAGCAAACGAGCTCAAAATAAAAGAGCTTAAAGAAACCATCAAAGGTTACAAATCCGATATTGAAAAATTAGATACTAAAATCAAAAAATTCGACTTATCAGATGAAGAAGTTCCTAATCCAAAATTAGAATTACTTAAAAAATTAGGGCCATTATTTACAAAAGTATCAAACGCGCTATTGGTTAACAAAAAGTCACGTATTGAAGAAGCCATGAAAAATGACTTAAATACAACATTGGTGGCTTATGAAAATCAAATTGATCGTGTAGAACTATCAGAAGATTTAAGTAATCTTTCCTTCAAAATTTACCACAAAGCAGGTAACGAAATCTATTTAGAGGAATTGAATGCAGCATCAAAACAAATTATTATCCAGGTACTTTTAAAATCTTTACATTATTTCGGAGACTATAATCCACCTGTAATGATTGATACAGTAATGGGATATTTAGATGAAAGTAGTAGAGCTTCTCTTTTAGAAAACTATTTCCCTAAGTTATCACATCAAACCATTTTGTTAAGTACCGATAGCGAAATAAGAAAACATATTGATTTAGAAAAAATTGAAAATTTTATTGCAAAAAAATTCACATTAGTTCGCGATAAAGAAAATCAATTAACAGAAGTAGTTGAAGGGTATTTCCCAAATTAATACTAGGAAGTTATGGCAGCAATAGAAACAGGTTTAAGACAAGCGGAGGCACTAAATTCAAAAATGAATGATTTGCGTGAACGTTTAGAAAAATATATCAATTTAAAACACTATACAGACAATCATAAAAACGTGACCCCTAAAGGTAATGCTAAATTGATGCGTATGTGTTTAATCGCAGGTTTGTCCGATACAGAAAAAAGAACAAAAGACGATTTGAACATGCAAATGTCTTCAAATAGTATTCACCCAACGCTATTTACAGTTCATAATTTAAACGGAATACTAGCATCGTTAATCAAGTTAAGATACCACGATTTAGATATCAATTGGGAAGATAATATCTCAAAAAGTAAAGTGGTAAATGCTGAAATATTTAGAGGTTTTGACATTCTGATGAAAGGTGATACTTTACATGATTGGTTAAAAGTAAGTACTGCAGCGTCTATAAAAGCAGGTCAAATCCCATTCTTAAATTTAAATATCGGTAGTTATGATGGCGACATCAATGCCTATTTAGATATGAATAGTAAAAATGTAACCAATACACAAATTTTGGTGGCAGGTACAACAGGTTCTGGTAAATCAAATTTATTAGCAGTATTAATGAACGAAATGCGTTCACTATCTGTAGAAAGTAATTATCCGGTTAACTTCCTATTCTTTGACTACAAATGTACGTCTTCAAACTAAAGTGGACTTTTCCTAAGAGAGTATTTAGTTAATAATTCAAAGATAAATGTTTTTTTTGATTTGTTGTTAATTTTAATTTTTGGTACTCATTTCTTCGGCCAATAATAGCCATTTTCTTTAATCGTTCACGTTCTTTTAAAATCATTTCACCTCTTCCAAAATAGACATCTGCTGGGGTTAAGTTGTTTAATGATTCATGATAGCGTTCATTGTTATAGCGATAAACAAACTTTTCTAAAGCAGCTTCTAATTCTTCGGGAGCAAAGTAATTATCAAGTTTTACAACATTTTTCATGGTTCTGTGATAGCGTTCAATTTTTCCTTGTGTTTGTGGATGATTGGGTCTTCCATGTACTTGTTGCATTTGATAATTGTCTTTTAAATACGATTTTAATTCGTTTGCAATGTAGCACGAACCATTGTCGGACAAGAGTTTTGGTTTTTGTTTAGTTATCAATTTTGCTTTCTTAATGGCTGTATCAACAGTTCTTTTTACATCATCGGCTTTCATGTTTGAGCAAAGTTCCCAGTGTACAATGTATCGGCTGTAATCGTCCAAAACCGTACTCAAGTAATACCAACCCCAACCCAATATTTTAAAATAGGTAAAATCCGTTTGCCACATTTGATGAACAAAGCCTGTTTTGTCTGTAAATTCATTACCTGCACTCAGAAAAATATGAGCTGGAGCTGTAATTAAACCTCTTGACTTTAAAATCCGATAAACACTTGATTCTGATAGGAATATCTGTTGTTCATCAGTGATTTTATAGGCTAATTCTCGAGAAGACAAATCAGGATAATCTAAAGCTAATTTTACAACCAAATTCTTCTGCTCTTGTGGAATGCTATTCCATTGCCTGTTTGCTGCTCTTTTGGTTGGAAGCAATCCTTCAACACCATTTTCGCTGTAAGCATGATACCAATTGTAAAACGTACTTTTATTGATTCCAATCTCCCGAAGTGTTCGATTTACGCCAATTTCTGAACGAGTAACCATGTGAATGATTTCTTGTTTTTCGGATACTGTAAGTCGCATATATTTCTTAAACTTTTCAGTTAATCCAGCATGTCCAAGCTTTTTTTTACAATATCGTAGCGTAAAACTAAATCGGCAATCATTACTTTTAAAGACTGATTTTCTTTCTTGAGCTCTGATACTTCATCACTCGTAGCTTCTCTTGTTACATCGCCTGCTAAACGCTTTTTACCTGCTTCCAAAAATTCTTTGTTCCACTTATAAAACTGAGATTCATTAATGGAATACTTACGACACAATTCTGCAACTGACATTTCTGCTCGTAAAGCTTCCATAACAATCTGAATTTTCTGTTCGGAACTAAAGATTCTTCGTGTATTTCTACGAATGTCTTTGATGAAATTCTCTGCTGTTTTTTTCTTAGGTGTTTTCATACTATTTCAAAGTTAATAATTTTTGAAAACACTCTCTTAGTTTTGAACTAAATCAGTCCACTTTTTGCTGACGATTTACAGGAACTGATATAGCATGAACAGACGGCGGATTTTTCCGCCGTTACTTTTTCCATGACTAACTAAACGGACAGGGAGAAAAAGTAACAAAAAGCCTATTAAATAAACAATCCGAAACTTTTGGTAGGTTTCGGATTGACAATTATGCTGTATAAAAAACTATTCTGTCGTTATAGTTTCAAATAATTTAATCCACTTGTCTTTTAAGTCTGTGGGTATAGATTCCATCGTTTTTTCAAAACGATTTTGGATTGCACGAGCAATCTCAACTTTCCAACCATCATTTAATGTTACATTATATTTTTTAGCCCAATCTTCTATTTGATTCACAATGTATGTATCCGAGAAATTGTAATAGCTGCCACAAAACAACTCAGCTAAATTATATTATCGATAGAAATAGTGCCTATATATTCTTTGGATATATAAGCACTGTTTTTTATTTAAAGTCCATTTAGTCTTCATCTTCAGCATTAAACAACTCCTCATAGAACTTTCTATTTTCCTCGCCCCATTGGTCCAATGCGTCTAGAATAGGAAATGCGGAACGACCTAAATCAGTCAGAAAATACTCAGTACGAGGTGGTTGTTCTGCATAAATTTTTCTATCTATAATCTTATACTCCAACAATTCTTTAAGTTGTTGATTTATTACACGTTCTGTTGCATCAGGCACCTCCTTGAATATCAGACTTGGGCGTAGTGGCTTATCTCGAAGTGCTTCTATGATGCAAATTTTCCACTTTCCGCCAAGCACCTGCATAGCAATGCTATAACCACATTCTAGATATATAGGGATTTTTCTTTCAGACATAATTGTATAGTTAATTTGTAGGAACAAGATACAAAAATAGTGCGAGAATGCATTCTTTGATTATTTTGCTTATCATTCTCTTATCCTAATTCCTTCTCAAACATATACATCAATTTATCTTTTTCATTCAGTTCTACACTTCTGCTTACCTTTTTATTGGTGATTTGATAGCCCGAAAATCGAGTAACAAAAATGCCCAAGCCTTGAGTGTAGGAGCTGACTTCTGCTGAGTATTCTTTACTAGTATCTAAAGGAATTTCACCCAAAATAGTAGTCCAATCACCATCTGAAGTAATAGTAGATATTTCGCCTTGCATCTTGTTGATGTCTGTAATAGCCCTAGCATTCACAGCTATTGGAATTTGCAATTTAAAATCTAAGATTGGCTCCAACAACTCAACATCAGCTTGTTGTAAAGCCAATCGAAAAACATAGGGAGCTAAACTTCTAAAGTCGGCAGGTGTGCTCACTGGACTATAATAGATTCCGTGAGAAAAAGTGACTTTAAGGTCGGTTACTTCCCAGCCATACAAACCCGATTCACAGGCTTTCTTGACTCCATCGAATACTGCATTCTGAAAAGATTGATTCAAGTAGCCCAATGAAATATCGCTCTCTATCGTAAGTCCCGCACCGATTGGCAAAGGTTCTATAATCAAGCCAATAGATGCCCAATAAGGATTAGGTGGCACTTCGATATGAATGGTGTATTCCGATTTCGTTTTCAGACGTTCCTTATAAATCGTTTTCACCTCTTCAAAGTAAGCATCTACCGAAAATCGCTCCTCCAACAAAGTCAAAATAACTTCCCGTTGAGTTGCTCCATAAAGAGAAACTTCTAGCTCATTATTATCAGCATTGATACCAAACGTTAAAGATGGATCTTCTACCGATAATACATTCATAGCAGAAATTAATTTACTCCTATCCTCTACTTTGGCAGGATGTATAGATGATTTGAGAGCAGGACTAGGAATATTCAATTTATCAAATAAACTTGGCATTGTTCCTAAATAATCACCTACCATCAGACTTTCGGCATGGTCTAAAATTGCAATATCGTTTGTAGAAACTTCATCTACATCTATTTCGTTTCCAGCGTAAAAGGTCTTTAAACTTCTTATTTTCAGATTCTCATCTGAGCCATTGAGGTTGTATGATTTTCTTGTTCTAAGGCTTCCCCCTATAATCTTTAGATAGGCTCGTTTCTGTTCCTTCTTATTATGCTCAATTTTATAGACATAGGCAGATAAATCGTTCTCTTGAGGTAGAGATGTTTCAATAAAAGTAGTGATTGAGTTTAGCAAATCTTCGATACCAATGCCATACATTGCTGAGCCATGGTAGATAGGATGTAGTTTAGCGAATTGAACAAGATGAATCATTGAACTCCAATAGTCTGAATTTGAGAGTTGCGTATCGCTTAAGTATTTTTCAAGCAAAGAATCATCTTTCTCCAAAATTGTTTCTCTGTCCTTTTCTGATATGTTGTGTATTGTACAGCTAGAAGTTAAAATCTTGCCATCAACGGATTGCATAAGAAGAATATCTTTTGAAAGGCTATTTTGTATTTCGAAATAAAGCTGATTTAGATTTACTCCCTCTCTATCTATTTTGTTGATAAATAGAATGGCTGGAATTTCTAGTTGTTGCAAGACTTTGAACAACAATCTCGTTTGAGCTTGAATACCCTCTTTAGCAGACACCACAAGAATAGCACCATCTAGCATTCTAAAAGTGCGTTCCACTTCTGCTAGAAAGTCCATGTGTCCAGGAGTGTCGATAATATTAATCTTTGTATCGTTCCATTGAATAGACGTTGTAGAAGCTCTAACGGTGATACCTCTTCGTTTTTCAATATCCATCGAATCGGTTGTGGTATTACCTTTGTCCACACTTCCACGTACCTCAGTTGCTCCACTAGCAAATAGCAAGTTCTCAGTAATGGAGGTTTTTCCTGCATCAATATGTGCAAGAATACCTATATTTATAGTTTTCATTTGATTTTGTAAATAATATAGCGGATGCTTTGTAGAAATGCATCACATAAAAAATACATCCTTGATGGTAGAATGTACCACAAGAACTTGAATTCGTATTTCTAATTATATTATTTACTGCCGCATAGTGTGACAAAGGTAGAAAATAAATTTTAAAATCAAAGTGAAAAATCTGCTTGACTAACAAAAGCGAAATAAGAAATACAAGGAGTACCGGAAAATGGCGTTTTTGGTATATCTATATGAACATGATACACATCTTCCTCTTGCCAACCGAAAGCAGCACCTTTAATAATAGGGTTATTCCCAGCTTTAAAAAAATTGTTTACTTCTTCCTCATAAGCATAAACAATTGGAGTTTGCCGGGCAAAACCATCGTTTGCAACATCGGTGATAGTTGTTGAGTTCGGTGAAATGTCTGATTGACTTTCAACTACTTCTAACTCACCTGTCTGTGGATTAAATGCAACCTCCTTTCCAGAACTTCCATCATTAATATTTGCAATTTCATCTTGTACTTTAACAGGTCGCTTATCAGAAGCAAATCCGTCGTTTGCCACATCGGTGATTGTTGTTGAATTGGGTGCAATGTCAGATTGACTATCTACAACCTCTAATTCGCCAGTCTGCGGATTAAATGCTACTTCCTTTCCAGAATTACCATCATTAATATTGGCAATTTCTTCTTGTACCTTCGTCGGTGTTTTAAATGTTCCCATAATTCTTATTATTTATTGGTGTTTTAAATAGTGGTCAATTGGTTGCCCAGTTCTTAGGTGTCCATCATAACAGTTAAGCCAAACCAAGCATTTTAAAGCTACTTTATACAGCGTTACATTTCCATGCCATTTATCGCCGTAATGACAGAGTTTAATATTGCCTTGTGAATCTGGACCTAATAAATGCATTGTTGCACTTACTCCGTAGTCCTTTAATAGCTTCCCATTGTAATCTTTGAGGTTGGTGGGTTGAAAAACAAAGACTTCCGGACATTTTAAAGGGAAATCATCTAATAATATTTTTAACCGATACGTCTTTCCGGCATTTGTTCTCAAGCCAACTTCTAACCATTCGCTTCCACTGCCCAGATTATGGAATACATATCTTTTGGGAAATCCAAAATCGAGAGCTTGTTGTTCAATTTTTAATCTTTGAGTTGTAATCATATTATTCTGGTTTAAATTCGTTATTCAAGTTTTGCTCAGAATCTATTTTAATATTTGTTTCCTTAGTTAGGATACTTTCATGCTGTGTTTCATTTGTATCTAATGAAGTTCCATCTTCTTTTTTTACATTATGAAATTCATCAACTTTGTAATATTCTCGTGATTTTATTTTCAATATTCCATCCAAATAATTGGTAATGTCTTTGGCACTACTGTACAAGAAATAATTTCCATTTTTTTCAATCGTATTTTCCGAAATTATGGTAGGATATACATTAGGGAAATTATTTGAAAATATTATTTTGAAGCTATTTGATTCTATAGTTAAATCATTTGAATCGTTAACAAACATCTTTGATTCTGGTGCTTTTTTTAATAACCAATCAAAAACATATTTGAGTTCATCCCGACCTTTTTTACTTCCTAACCATTTTTCAGGTTTAAAATCTAAGGTGTACAATTCTTCATTTATCGGATTTACGGTTTTTAAATTAACAAGTCGTGCTCTTTTTGTCTTAGGAACATATACATCTGAAGAAAAGAACTTAAATTTCCTGTTTAAATGATTATTAATACTGTCATTAAAAGGATTTTCCCTATTTATAATGCGCCATTTTGTTTCATAATAGCTACTACCGTTTTCTTTATCAAAGAGAAATCCGTTAATAGTAGTACTATCCTCTCGTATATTCCCTAAAATCATAAAGAATTGATTTAAATTATTGTTTCTTATAGCATTTGCCATTGTTTGGCAATCATGTCCACTCGGTTGAGCCAACCCTAACTTGTGGTGAGAATGCCATGAACCAATATGTTGCATCCCAAAACATTTATATGCTGCATCTCCTGCTTTTTGCAGAAAATCAATATCCTGCTTAAAAAAGGCAATATTATGATAGCTATTTTCTCCGGGACCCGTTATATATTGTATTACTGGCAACCCAAGATTATTCCAAAAACCAAAAAAGTCACCTCCTGTTTCGATATCAGGATAGTCCAAAATACATTTTGAAATGTATTCTAAATCTGATTTGAAGATTGTTGCAAATTTCATATTAAATAAAATTTTCTGCGTTAGAATAAATTACACTTTACTTTTTTATAACTTTTTATACATGTCGGCAAGAATTGGTTCTTTGACTTTTGCGAAGCGTTGGCTTGTGTGTCGGGCAAAAGGCAATGTGCCAAATGTGGGGCGGCTCTTAAAAAACAAAAAATGTGTATCGGCAAAAAATAAAACTTTTTCGGGTCGGCTGGTGCGGTCGTCTGTCAGTCCGATTTGATTTTCTTTGTCTTTGTATGTCGTCTTGTCAATTTTCATGTCGCTGTCTTTTTTCTTAGGCTTGTTGGTAACGTCTCGTGGCTTTAAGAAGTTGGGGATTTTGTAAGCCCAAACTTTCGGTTAATCACGAACTTCAAAAGTACAAAACAAAGTTTAAATTAATGACTAAACCCCCAATTTCTTAAAACCGCTGTTAGTGGCTGTATTTTTATTCGAACATCGTTTTACAATTTAAAAAGTTCTCTATTAATTTTGAAGGATTTTGTTCATCGAACTCGTCAAAACCTAATATAAACGAAGGTTCAGGCATAAGAAATCTTGTTAATTCATTTATTGAGTTTACATAATTCGTAGCGTGTCCATTTAGTGCAATTTGAATGTTTAGTTCTAAATCCCATTTTGGTTGTTCTTCACTTTTATAAACTAAAAAAGGAATTATGAATGGCACATATTTACTGAATATTGGATTTTCTTCATATGTTAATCGTGTATCTGGCCAAACATTTATTTCATTAAAAGTTTTTTCCAAATCAACTAAATATTTAGCGTTTTCATTAATTATAGATTTAAAAACTTCATCTTTATTTTCGTTAACATAAAGTTTTACATAACTCGCCTGCCAAATTGTTGTTCCTTTAGGATTAACAATTTGATAAGGATGAAATGAATTTCCAATTATTATACCGCCATTTTTTCCAATTACATTTTCATAAAGTTCGTTAAATGATTTAGAGTCTTTTGAAGTTCTATTTGGATTGTCAGTTAAACCAAATAAATAATAACATTCAAAATTTACCATAGAATCATTTACTTTTTCATTCTCTGAATTCTGATTTTTAGAATGTATTTTGTCTTTATTTTTAAAAATATCAAATATTCCCATTTTCTGTTGATTTCGGTTAATATAGCCACTAACGGTCCTCGGCTATAAAATTGTGGCGAAAAACCACAGACCGAGCGTTTCCAAATATAGAATTTAATTTCGAATTTTCGGAGAAAATTCGGAAAATATGCGCAAACCCAGCCATAATTTATAACCGATGTTGTGCGTAGTGTTTTATTTTATATCATACAATTCACTTACTTTTTTCAAATCTGTTGTTTCATTAATTTCAAAAAAGTAATTAAGTTGCCATTTTTGAGTTTTTTCTGCTTGTTTACTCTTTGTTTTATCCCAGATCGGATAAACTCTAAAACCTCTTTTTCCTTCCTTTTTTTCAGAAGATATATAACTTTTGTTGATTAATTCTGATTTTGGAAATACAAATTGTCCAAAGCGATCGCCTGATTTTGTATTAATCACATAGAAATCAAATATTTCATTTTCAGAATACGGTTCAGTTTCTCCGTTTTGATTACGCTTCCAAAATGTTACAAATTGTCCAATTTTTTTAGGTGTTATTTTTGAACTTCTTGAAATAATTTTCATTTCGTTTAAGTGAAATTGACAAGCATCATATTCGGTTCCTTCAAGCTCATTATTGACTTTAGAAAAGTTTAATGATAATTTATCATAAATTTTTGTTTTAACCTCAATAAGATTTTTATTCAGAAAATCAATTTCAATCATTTTTCAATTATTATCTTATGTTTAAAATTTTTACGGTTGCTTTTTTAACATTACGCACAACGGTTCTTGGCTAGCTGATGTTGTGGTGTTTTGTTACTAACCAAACCAAATATACGAATACTTTCGGATTTTCGGAGAAAATTCGGAAGTAGGCGAGAAGCCACAATAACAGCTAACCAATGTTAACAGTAGGCTTTTTAATTCGCTATAAGATTTAGTCGGATTTTTTGATTTTCGGGATTTTCTAATTCAAGCACACAATTATTTTCTGCAAAAGAAATTACTTTAAGCTTCATTTCAAACTTATAATTGTCATCAACTACGATAAGAATTCCGTTTTCTTTGTCAAAATTCCACGTTCCAATTTGAGAAATTCCATTATTTATAGAATTCGCTTTATGATCTTCAGTAAAAATCATTTTGTCTGATTCATGACCAGATTTTGGCGGAAGTATTTGTCCGTTGATTTCGTAGCTTTCCAGTTTCCATTCTTTTACGATATGTTTTTCAAAGTTTTCGTATGTCTGAGATTTAACAAAGTTCGGACTTAGAAATAAAAAAAATGTAAAAGTTAGTTTTAAAATAATTTTCATCGTAGTGTTTTTTTAAGCTTACTGTTAACGGTCCTCGGCTATAAAATTGTGGCGAAAAACCACAGACCGAGCGTTTCCAAATATAGAATTTAATTTCGAATTTTCGGAGAAAATTCGGAAAATATGCGCAAACCCAGCCATAATTTATAACCGATGTTGTGCGTAGTGTTTTATTTTATATCATACAATTCACTTACTTTTTTCAAATCTGTTGTTTCATTAATTTCAAAAAAGTAATTAAGTTGCCATTTTTGAGTTTTTTCTGCTTGTTTACTCTTTGTTTTATCCCAGATCGGATAAACTCTAAAACCTCTTTTTCCTTCCTTTTTTTCAGAAGATATATAACTTTTGTTGATTAATTCTGATTTTGGAAATACAAATTGTCCAAAGCGATCGCCTGATTTTGTATTAATCACATAGAAATCAAATATTTCATTTTCAGAATACGGTTCAGTTTCTCCGTTTTGATTACGCTTCCAAAATGTTACAAATTGTCCAATTTTTTTAGGTGTTATTTTTGAACTTCTTGAAATAATTTTCATTTCGTTTAAGTGAAATTGACAAGCATCATATTCGGTTCCTTCAAGCTCATTATTGACTTTAGAAAAGTTTAATGATAATTTATCATAAATTTTTGTTTTAACCTCAATAAGATTTTTATTCAGAAAATCAATTTCAATCATTTTTCAATTATTATCTTATGTTTAAAATTTTTACGGTTGCTTTTTTAACATTACGCACAACGTTTTGCGGCTTGGCGTAGTGGCGGATTTATAGCACAAAAGCTCAATTGAAGAACTGCACTTGAACCTACCACAAAACTGTCATACGAAGCACTTCACTCGCCATTACGCCAAGCCGCTGTTAGCGGTTCGTTGTTTAGTCCTCAACAATTCATTTCTATACACCTACTTTAATGTCTTGTCCGAATTGCAATAAATATCCATTATTGTCATATATAGCGAATTCCCTCATTCCATAGTCAAAGTTCTCAATCGGATAGCACACTTTTGCATTTTCGTTGACCTTGTTCCAAATCTCGTCAACATTGTCTGTGTTTAAATAAAATGAACCTGTGAAATTTGATTTCTCAAATGGGAGATGGTCGTTAGGTTTGCTTATCATAAGGTCTGCATTGTCAAGCTTTACTCTTGCCCAACCCCATTCGGGTTCGTTAGCTAAACACTCAAATCCAAGTGTCTTAACGTAAAAGTCAACCGTGCCTTGTATGTCGGTTGTGTAAATCATTGGTGTTAAACTGTTTACTTTCATGATTATGAGTTTTTAATAAAATTACTGAATATTATTTACCAAATTTATCAATTGGTCGTAACCGCAATGCACTCCAGGTGTCGTTGATAGAAATTAGGGATACAGCTGTAATACCGTATTCTGCTCCAGTTATCCGAAGTGTATCCCTATTAATGTCAGTTTTAATTTTTGATGTGCCTTTGGGATAAGCAAACCATAAAATGCTATCTCGTTCAATGTTCTTCAAATTTTTGTTCAGAAAGTCCAGATACTCTTTATTGTTATTAACGAATACAAGGGTGTTTTTACTTTTTTCATTCTTGTCAAAAGATGTCTTGAAACCGTTCTTTTTAAACTCTGCTCCAAGGTCGGCTGGTGCATTGACTACTACTCCTGTGTCTTTGAACTTTAATTTCTTTATGACTTCTTTCATACTTGTTTTATTTAGTTGTTGTCGAAAACTTATCTATATTAAGTTGTCCGTGTTACTGATGTCGTCCAACAATGACCGCTAACGGTTTCGGCTATGAGTAGTTGCGTGGTTTAGCACTTAACTTTGCAAGTACACACCAAGCTGAAAATCCGCAAGGATTTTCAGAAGTAGGCGAGAACAAGCAATTACTTATAGCTATTGTTGTGCGTTCGGTTTTTTTATTTCAGGTTATTGTCCGATTTAGTTTTTTCAATGTGATAATAAACCTTATCGAATGTTTGGTCAATTTTTGTTAGTTTCTCCGAGCTTATATTAGTCAGTTTTGTATTCATTTTATAAAGGTTGATTATATGGCTCATTAAAAGATTATACACCAAAGAAATACAAATTATTATGAATAGAGCAATATTTTTAAAAGTCGGTTCAGTGTTTTTATCAATGATTAAAAACGCAATACTTCCTAATGGTAGGATATATGCCAAAATAAACCACAAAACTTTGATAGCTTTAATTTTTTTAAGCTTCTTTATTGGGCGAGTTTCTGCATATTTTCTTTTGATAAAATTCCATAGTTCCGCAACGACAACTCCAACTATCGCAGAAATCATTATTTCAGAAGGATTAATGTCCGTTACGTTCATAATTTTTTTGAATCTTTTGGTTAAGGTTTATGTTGATATTTTTATTGAGAAATATTTTAAGTAAAAATGAATATCGTTGCACTTATGGTATATCCAATCAACTCCATTATCAATATAGTTTTTTCATAGGTTGGATTTGGTCGTGTTTTTATCCGCTTTACATTATTAAAAATCGTTAATACAATCATTATTATATAAATCCAAAATGAAACTTGAACATCTAACCATTCAAAAAATAGAACATAGCACCAAAGCAATAAAAATGAACCTACTAAAGCTGATAAATAAGACAACTTTACCTTGTCAAGTCCAATAAATTGAAATATTGAAAGAGGTATCATACAAATTATCATAAAAATTCCACCTAAAAATGGTGTCAGTATCAAAGTCAAGTAAGCTAAAATTGTCATTTTAATAATTTTGGTTGATGGTTTGGTCAAACTGACGCACAACGTCCCGCCGGCTTTGTGAAGGCGGGGATTTTTGTTACTTATGTTTACAAATATACCGAAAAGCCTGAAAGAAAAAAGTTGAAAGATTGCAGAGAAGTGCAAACACTGACCTTTACCGATAAATCCTAAAACCCCGCTTTCACAAAACCGCTGTTAGTAGCCGTTATAATTTTCCTTCTTCAGAAATTTTATTGATTACTAAAATTGGAAATCGTCTAGGTGTAAATATGTCCCATCCAAAAAAGAAGAATAAAATCAACGGAGTCCTAGTAATATTCTTTAAGCGTGAACCACTACTAGAGCCAAATATGAAGTTTGGTAATTGATATTTACCGCAAATTTCTACCATTTTTTTTATAAGTGAATTCCAGTCTCCTGTTTTACTTGTATCAAAATCTTGACCATCTCTACCTGAAATCATGCCCATAATCAAATCTCCTAATGAATCATTGCATACAGCAGTATGAGAGGGCTCTCCTACATACCATTTTTTTTGGTAGAAACCAGCAAATTTGGCATTTGGCTTTGTTCTATCTAAATTGACATTTGTCAATAATGGATTTGTTGATTTGGATGTTTGATATAAATCAAATTCAGGCCATTTGCTCAATAATGCTAGTTCCTTACTAGTTGAATTGACTTTGCTTGAATAAATTTGGCCTATAGGAACTAATGGAAAAGCCTTGTCAGCAATTTTTGCTTGAACTATTGCAGCTCTATTTTGTATTGCATTATTTTGAATTCCTTTATCAGTGGAGAATTTGTTGTTATGAGTATAAATTAAAAGTAAATCTCCTAATTCCATTTTTCCAGTTATTCGATTTCCATTTATATCATTTATAGTGCTAGTAAATTTAGCAAGTGGAATTTTATCAATCCAGCCACAACTAACCTCAAATCTCTCCTTATAATATGGTTCATTTCGGCTATTAATATTTAAAATTGTTTCTAAATCTTCTAAAAATTTATTCTTAAATAGTTTTGAAAGCGCAGCAAGCTCACCATAGTTTCCAGATAAATATTGTTTCTCTACTAAATTATTAATTGCTTGAATTTGTTGTGTTAAGGTCATAGTTTTGAAATAATGGCTACTAACGTTCCCAGGCTTTGCGAGGTTGCGGACTAAAGAAGCCGAAACCTTCGATTAAACACTGAACTCAAAGATATAAAACTAATTTTAAATTATGTCCAAAACCCGCAATCTTGCAAAACCTGTGTTAGCAGATGTAATTATTTTTTCAGTTGCATTACTTTTTCTAATAAAGGTGCTAATCCATTTTCTGTTATTGTGTCATTATTCCAAAAACTCATACAACAACTAACATAATTTTCTCTCACTTTACAAGCTACATAATATATTGTTAGTGTTTTTCCGCCTGACATGCCAGCAAGTAAGGATTTTGCACCTGTGAAATCATAAATTACTTTTTTAGCTGTTGTTTCTGTTCCTTCAAATATTACTGCAACTTCTTCTTCTGAAAGAACTTTTCCTCCTTTTTTACTTTTTGTAACATTAAATTGGTTGTCAACTGAGTTTTTAGCACTTTCAATTGTTTTGTGTACAGACCAATTCATTTCTCCGTAGTATGGACATTGAACAGTGTTTATGTTTGTCCAATAACAACTATTCCCAAGTTCTATTTTTCGACCTGCAAAATCGATGCTTTCAATTGACATTGGTTCAAAAACTTCTTTTGGAATTTCATCGTTCAATATCAAATTTACATATTTTCTTTCAAACTCTTGATTTTGTTTACCATAATAACCAAACCAAAAAACAGAAACTGTTTTGTTTTTATTTTCAACAAAATAGTATGAACTAATCTGATTAATGTTTTCCGTAACAATTTCAGATTTAGTGACGAATAAATTATTGTATTTTAATGTTTTGTCTTTTGTTTTAATATCACTTTCTTTAATGGAATATTTTCTGTAAAGTTTTTTTAATCCTTTTTCAGAAAATTCATTACTGAATGTTTGACTTGAAAAATCAACACCATCAACATTATAAAAAATAATAGTTTGGTTGTTAATGGCTTTAAGTCGTTTAGATAAATCATCATTATCTTGGCCAAATGAAAATGTCGAAATTAGAGTAAAGATTACAAAAAACAATGCTTTCATTTATGTTATTTTACAATGTTAAAAGTATAGATTGGTTTTCCATCTTTTCCAATAGTTTTTACCCAATTTTGCGGATTTTTTGGGTCGTTAAATTCTAAACTATCTGTTGGAAAAATATTGAATTGAGTAAACCATTTTTCTGGACTCACATCATTTCTCATAGAAACTTTTCTCGCTAATACACTATCATTAGGTTTTACGGTAAAGCTTTGATTTACATCATACGGACCACTTTGTGAAAATTTCATAACCGAAGCATCAAAGCTAACTGGTTTGTCAGAAGTATTTTTTACATAAAATGTACTCATTGTATAACTTCCACAACTCACAAGAGTTAAAAGTAAAAAAAGTGTTGTTAATTTTCTCATTTGCGTCATTTTTGGGATTATATCTGCTAACGTTCCGCGGCTTGCTCTCAGTGGCGTTGCATCAACACCAAGCCATTACAAATATAACAAAACATTCCATTCGGCAGCGGATTTTCCTACGGAAAATCCGGAAATAGCCATTGAAGCAAACCGCTGTTAGCAGATGTTTTATTTAAGTGGCGTACTCCTCGACAACTTTTTTACATAAATCAATCCATCAAACATTTCTGAATATTTTTCTGATGCTATCTGAAATTTCAAATATTTAGGATTGAAGCCATATCCACCTATAACAACATAGTTTCGTTTTTGCTCAATAAAATTCTTCATCGAAAGATTCAATTTTGCGATATTGAAATCGAAATAAAATACTTCAGATTCGGAGGTAAATAAAAAATCTGAATTGGTATTTTTTACGGGTTCATTAAGTACATTATTCTCCCACTTTTTTTCTTTTTGATTATAACCTAATAAAGTTCCAATTCCAAACTCAAAACCCATCGAATAGTAATTGCTACTGTATTTTTTAGAAAGATGATTTCCCATTGATGGAACATTCTCTTTGAATAATGAAGTTTTTTTTATGTGTTCATTATGTGCCCAGATGAATATTTTTTCATCACTTTTTTCATAAATTTTTTCTATTAATCTGGCCATACACTTATCTCTTGTGGTTTGTGTAGGATTTACCAGAAAGTCTAAATAGTTTGAAAAGCTTTCGACAACCAGTATTAAATCACTGTTACTGTTTGAATTTGATTTTATATCAGATACTAATTTTCTGGCTTGTGAAATTGTAGAATTATCGAAGTTTGAATAATCTTTAAGCGAGAATATCTCCTTTGAAAAATATTCTAGGACTTCATTTTGCTGCTCATCTGTTGCTATTTTACATTCTTGAAGTTTTTCTTTTATTATTGTTGCCAATCTATAATTGAACATGCAGTCATTTCCATAAAAACAGATCCGGTTGTTTGAAGGTTGGGAAGAATTGTAGTTTTTCATCCACTCAATAAGTGTAAACATTTCTTCTGTTTTCCAAATGTGTTGTCGAAAATCTTTTATTAAGTTCCGGAGATTACCCTCTTTTCCGTTTATATATTCATTAATATCATGAGTTGCACCAAAACTTTCTTCCAAAACGAATATTCTTACACCTTGATTAAGAACCAAATATTTAAAAAACATGGATTTGAGGTCGAAAAATTCTTTGTTATGATGTGTTGCTTCACCAAATCCAAAAATTTTAGCATTGCGGAATTCTTTACTCAATAATTTTTCGTCAATTTTGAACTCTTGATTTACGTTCAATTTTTCAAGATTGATGGAATTTTGATTCAACCAATTTTTAACATCTATATTTTGGGCATCAGCAAAAAAGTTTAAAAATAATAGGGGAATTGTAAGTAAAACTTTCATTTTGGTTTGTAGGTTTTAAAAATATCTGCTAACGTTCTGCGGCTTGCTCTCAGTGGCGTAAATCCAACACCAAGCCACTACAAATATAACAAAAACATTCCATTCAGCAGCGGATTTTCCGCAGGAAAATCCGGAAGTAGCCATTGAAGCAAACCGCTGTTGTGTACTGGTTTTATTTAAACTCGTTTATGTTTTTTCTAACATAATCTAAAACTAATCCGCCAATATTTTCTTCATAAAGATAAAATTTATCTTCAAGTTGTGTCCATTTTTCGGAAGTTTGCTCATCAATATTTTCTAAAATTTCACGTCTTTTTTCGTTATTTTTCGGGATTGGATTTTCAGGAAAGTAACTGTAAGCTTCTTCAACTATTTTAGCGTTTTTTGTTGCTCCAATTCTTTTCAAAGCTTCTAAAGTTTCTTTTGCATAATCACCACTTGAGTTAAAGAAAAACTGGTCAAAACCTCCATTATTGATTTCGGCTTCCAATATCTCAACGTAAAGAAATGTTTTTTCGGCTTCATTTAAGTTTTCAAAATCTTCGAACAATTCAGTTTTTTTCCAAAGTAATTCCTGAATTTTCAATATAGATTCTGTTTCATCTTTAATTAATAAAGCTTTTTCTATTTCAGACATTTGATTGCAATTAGTAAATGAGAAAAGTATTAATATGTAAACTATTTTTTTCAAGATTTCGTTCGGTTTAAACTTGTACACAACGTTTTGCAGCTTGGCGAAGTGGCGGATTTTGAAGCACTTACTTTCAATTTAGCACTAAACTTCATTTGAAAACTGAATGTTCATTTTAGCACTGAACCCGCCATTTTGCCAAACTGCTGTTATGTGCCGTATTTTTTAATTATTTCTTGTAATTCCATTTCTGTTAGTATTTTAATTTCTGTTTTTTTGTTTTCATTAAGGTCGTTTATTTTTTGAATTTTTGACCAACCATAATCTTCACCAATAATTACAAAGTTTATTTTGCTTGTAATTCCGGGTTTTAAAATACCTCCTTTTTTCAATATGAAATTCTCTACATTTTCTCTTCCAAAAGCAAATTTTCCTGTTACAACAAAATTGTTGTCTTGAATTTCCATTTCGTTTAGTTGTGCTGATGAAATTTTATATTTATTAACAAAATCCACGTTTTCTGATTTCACTTCTTCAGTTGCTTGTTTTGCAAAATAATTGTCAACGGCTGAAATAGATTTAAAGTTGTTTAATGTTCTTACTAAATCTTTATGTTTTGGATAAATATCAATAAGTTCATTATAAATCATTGCACAGGCTTTTGCGTCTGAGATTGGGTCGTGATGATTTTCTATTTCAATACCAAATTTTTCGGCAAGTTCGGTTAGTTTTTTTGGATTACCACTTTTTTCTGCTAGTTGCATAGTGTCAATATAGTCAATGTCAAAGTTTTTAATTGAAAAATGTTCAAACAAGTTTTTTAAAATACTTAAATCCATACTTGCATTATGTAATACAATTAAATTGTCATTAAAGTATTTTGAAAATTCATCTTCCCAAAGTTCTTCAAAAGTAAAACTGTGTTCAACGTCTTCTTCATAAATTTTATGAATGTTGGAATGGAATGATGAAAATTCTTCACCTTTTGGTGGTTTTATAAAATGTTTTTTTGAAAATACAATTTTGAAGTCTTTGATAAAAACTAAACCAATAGCACAAGCACTAATTCTATTTTTGTTTGCAGTTTCAAAGTCAATTGCAATAAAATCAAATTTATTTTCAAAATACTCTGGAAATGAATGAGGATTTTTAAAGTTATTGTATTTCACTTTTTGTTGAATTGCATATTCATATTGAGGTTTAAATTTCAAACCTGTCTGTTTTGCTTTTTCAAACCATTTTTCTAAATGCGGTGCATATTCTCTTTCTACGAAATCATAAAATAAGAATTCGTTTTCTGTTTGAGGATTAATTCCCGTTATTGAAATCTCGATTGGATTTTCAATTCCTTTTTCTTTTTTAAACCAATTAAACATAGTTCTTTACGTTTTCGTTCTAGTAATATGGCACATAACGTTTTGCCGCTTTGCGAAGGCGGGGATTTTTAGCACTAAACTTCATTAAATGCACTAAGCATTAATTTAGCACTTCAATGTCATAGAAGCACGAAAACCCCGCTTTTGCAAAACGGCTGTTAGCGGTTCGTTGTTATTTCGAAATTTTGATTTTTAGTCAAAATCCTATTTTCTATTTTCACTTTTGAGTTATTTTGGTTACTATTTCACTCCGTAATTTTAAAAATTTAAATACAGTTTAGTTTTTAATTTAATGGATAAAATTTGTGTCTTAATAATTAAAAGAAACTACCAATTGTTATAAACGTACAAATAGTCAATGCTAAAACACTAACTAATGTTAAGAAATCCTTTTGGTTTTTTATTAAAAATATTATTCCGATGATTAAAAAGACTATTTGTGCAAGTAAAAATGGTATTGTCAGTAATTCTCTAAAAACACCTATTAAAACAAAGTCTATTTTATAAAAGTTAATAAAGTAAATAAGGATGAAATAGAATACAATTCCAAAATTTATAATTGTCAAATTTCTGTTTGTTATTAATTTATTCATATTTTCTAATTTAGTTATTTTTGTTACAATGACCGCTAACGTCCCGCGCACAGGCGACGTTGCGACCAAAGCGGAAATGAGTATTTTCCGCTAAGATAGAATTTATTCGTGAAAATAGAGCCGAAGCTACTGGAAACCAGCAATGATCGCTTGTGCGCTGTTAGGCGTTCGTTCTTCTTTTTTTGCATTATTTTATTTTGTCAAAGAAATAAATTCCGTCTTTGTTTTTTCGTCCTGAAATTTGCCCGAGTAGTGAGCTGTTATTGTGCTTGTTTTCGTGTCTTTAATACCTCTTGAAGAAACACAAAGATGTGTTGCATCAATTATTACAGCAACATCATCAGATTCCAACGCTTCTTTTAGTCCTTCGGCAATTTGGTTGGTTAATCTTTCTTGAACTTGTGGTCGTTTAGCATAATATTGTACAAGACGATTTATTTTTGACAAGCCAATAACTTGCCCATTTGAAATGTAAGCAACGTGTACTTTTCCAATAATTGGCACAAAATGATGTTCACAATAAGAATATAATGTGATATCTTTTTCTATTAGCATTTCATTATATTCATACTTGTTTTCAAATAGTTTGGTTTCTGGTTTATTTACAGGATTTAAACCACTAAAAACTTCTTTAACATACATTTTTGCTACTCTAAATGGAGTTCCGCTTAAACTATCATCATTTAAATCAAGACCTAAAATATGCATTATTTCTTTAAAATGGTTTTCAATCAATTCAATTTTCTTTTCGTCATTTATCTCAAATGCATTTGCTCGCATTGGTGTTTCTAATGAAGTTCCAATATGGTCTTCGCCTATTAAATCTATTGGAATTGGATTCATACTTTATCTTTTTTTAATTTACTCATCACATTTTCTACCATTCTGTCGCAATAAATTAGATTAAATTCAAAAATATCTTCAGTGGAATAAGATTTTTCAACTTCTTTTCGCAACATAGATTTAGCTCTATTTAATCTTACTTTAACATTGGCTTCACTAATATTCAAAGCATCGGCAGTTTCTAAAACATTTAATCCATTGACTTCTCGTAAGGAAAAAACCATTCTGTAATCTATTGGAATTTGTTGCAATGCATTTTCGATAACATAATTCAACTCTTTATTCATAACCGTTTTGCCGGTATCTGTATTTTGATTATTTGAATACATTGGTGTCGATTTTTCGTTTATCTCGGCTGTAATTATGTTTTTTGAACTCCATTTTTGTTGTTTTTTATAACAATTATTGAGCATTATTTTTATAATCCAAGTTTTGAATGTCGAACGATTTTCAAACTTTGATAAACTGGTAAAAGCATCAATGTAAGTATCTTGCATTAAATCTTGTGTGTCTTCGTGGTTGTAATTGTACGAACGACCAACTTTATATAATGACGGATTGTTTCTACGAATTATAATTTCAAACAATTCTGCTTCTCCTGCAACTATTTTTTGTACAATTTCTAAATCGGTGTATTGCTCAAATGCTTTCATTGATGCTTTTTGTTGGTTATTTAGGCTACAAATTTAGCTATTCTTGCCATAGAAAATGCTGAAATCGCCATTACAAGGTCACGAACGGCAACATCGACAGAACTGAAACTTCCCAAAAGAGTTAATGCAATTAATGTTAACCAAGCGGCAACAATATAACCACCAATTTCTGTTTTTTTCAAGACAATTATTCCCGCTACAATTTCAATAACACCAACTATCATCATAAACGTATGTCCTGAAAATGGTAGCATTCCTCCAATACTTGGATTGATATATTGTTCCCAATTGGTTAATAAATTTGTAAATTTATCTAATCCTGCAACAATAGGAACTAATCCAAAAGTGAGTTTTAGTAAATTGAATGTTGGTTTGATTGCTTGTTGTAAATTTGTACTTTCCATTTCTTTTTAATTTTAAAATTATTTAAACCAATATCGGCTAATATAACATTAGAGTTTGTCTGAAATAAAAAGGTTACAAAAGATGGGTTTTTATGAAGCAGTTTCTTCGGCGGTTACAAAGAATGACGCCTAACGTTTCGCGGCTTGGCGAAGTGGCGACTTCGTAACCGCTTATTTTCTTGCTAAGATAAGATTTCTTGCGAAGAATAAATGTGATTTTCTTACAAATTTAGCCATTTTGCCAAACCGCTGTTATAGGCTGTGCTTTTTTATTTATTATCAAATTCAACAATCAGTGGTTTATGGTCACTATGTAAATGCCAATCTTCATATTTTCCAATTTCAACAGATTTTAAATTTTCTATGAAATCTACGGAAGCAAAACAATAATCTATGTGGTAAGGTTTGTCTTTATGTCTATACATGAATAGAGTAGGATGCTCTTCTTTTCCTTGTGTTTGATTATAGAATTTATGATAAGTGCTAAATATTTTTTTTTCTTCTAATTTGGCGACAACAGTTGAATGGTTTCCTTCTCTTCTTGGTTTGTCCCAAATAGTATTACTATTAAAATCTCCAATTAAAATTGTTTTACTTTCAGTTATCAAATTATCATAATAACTCAATGCTTTCCATATTTGCGTTATATATGCGCCATCTTTGTCTTCAGGATTATTTGCCCAAATTGCAAACAGAATAAAATTGGTTTTTCCATTTGTTACTGAAATTGGTAAAATGTTTTTGAACTCTGGATTGTGGCAGTCAAGTAATTTTAATTTGTAATTATTGAACGAAAAAATCCCAATTCCTTTATGTTGATTTTTACCATACCAAATAATATCAGTTGGAACTTTTAATTTTTCTGCAAACTTTAGTTTTTCTTGATTTTCACATTCAGGAATAACCAAAATATCAGGATTATGAGCAAAAATATATTCCGCTTTTTTTCGGAAAACCATATTACAATTCCATGTTATAATTTTCATTTTTCTCTTTTTATGCGGATGTTCTTTAGCATTGCCTATAACTTGTTTATATGCGCTACATTATAGCGCCTATCTACCCAGTTTTGGGTGTATATGCGCTATAAACTAGCGTTTTTCAAATATAGTTTTTTTATTATTATAAATCATCAAATGGACTTTTTATTTGTTGAATGCTTTTTGTGCTCACATGGGTATATATCTCAGTCGTTTTACTGCTATTGTGTCCTAATAATTCTTGAATGTATCTCAAATCAGTTCCGCTTTCTAACAAATGTGTAGCATAACTATGACGCAACCAATGTAGTGTCACAGGTTTTTTAATTCCTGTTTTTTGAAGTGCTTGCTTTAATACTTGTTGTAAACTTCTTGCATCATAAGGTTGACCAGCATTTAGCCCTTCAAATAAATAAATTTTAGGTTTGTAAACTTTATAATAGTCTCTTAATAGTTCTAGTATTTTAGGACTAAGCGGAACAATTCTATCCTTTTTCCCTTTTGAATTTTTCAATAAAACAATATTTCTTTTAGAATCAATATGATGCGGTTGTAATGCTAATAATTCACCACATCGTAAACCGCATGAGTAAATTAAACTTAGCATTGTTTTATGTTTTAAGTTGGTTGGAGAATTTATAATTAGTTTTATCTCTTCTTTACTCAAAACATTGGGTAAAACTTTCTCTCGTTTTGGTCGATGTATTTTATCGATTTCAATTGCAGTATCTTTTACAATTTTAAAATACAGTTTAATAGCATTAACAATCTGATTTTGATACGAACTTGAAAATTTATTTTTTAAAATAAAGTCGTTATTAAAGATAATTACATCTTCATTAGTAATGTCTTTAATTATTTTGGTATTGTAAAAAGTTAAAAAAGATTTTAATGCATCACTGTAAGTTGCAATTGTTTTAGGGCTGTAGCGTTTTGATAAAAGATATTTTTTAAATGTTTCAATGCTTGCAATTCCTTCTTCGGTTGGAACTAATGTATGAGCTAATGGAAGTTTAAAATGCAATCTATTGGCTTCAGTATCGGGTAAATGCCAATATTTGTTTGAAGCACTCCAGCGAGCATCCTCAAAGGATTTGATACGTGCAATTAATGTTGCATTTTTTTCAAAATATATTGCAATTCGTGGCACTTTTTTGTATAGTACTATTTTGGCTTTCCAATTCATAATTAATGGCTTATATGAAACAAATATATAAAAAAATAACATTTTAATACATTTAGTGTATGGGTAATGTATGAGGAGTGTATGCTTTAAGTATGCTTAGTGTATGCCAGAAGTATAGATACAGTATAGTTGTAGTAGGTTTAAGTTTTTATAAAAGCAAAAAAGCGTCACTATCGTAACGCTTCATGTATTATTTTTTCTCTGCCGTTTTTTTATTCTTCTTGTAAATCGGGATGAAATAACTCAACGTGTAATTAAATCCTGCACCAAATTTTCCATCATAGGTTCGGTTGTAACCTGGAATAAACAGATTATCAAATCCATCAGGTCTTTTGTTGGAAACTAAATAATTCAAACGTACCGAAAAACCTAAATACAGATTGTTGAATAATTCGGCTTTAATTCCTCCAATAACTTCAATCCAACTCGCATTTAAACCGCTAAATTTTTCTCCCGAAATCACAGTGTTTTCACCATAATAATTAGTTGGATCATAAATAGTATAACTGTTTAAAGTTTGGCTAAAACTACTAATACCATAACGCATACCAGCATAAATCATGTTTTCCATGTCGAGCCAGTTTTCAAACGAGTTATAATCAAAACCTACTTTAAAATAAGTTCCCTTAGTAGTGAAATTCAAACGGTCATCATCAACAGTTTTGTCTTCGTTACCAATTTCACCAGCTAAATAAAAACGTTTTGTTAAACGATAATCTCCTACAACTTCAAAACCGCGATAATCTTTTTCGTAGAAAGCTCTTGCAATTTTATGCAAATCAAGCCCTACTCGCAATCCATATCGTTCAGGAAACAATACTTTTGCTGTATCTTTAGTTTGTGCATTTCCTAATAACGAAAAACACAACAAGCTCAGACTAAAAATAAATCTTAACATGTACTTCATTTTCGTTTTCTATATTAGGTTGTATCACTTCTATATCTTGAATCCAATATCCTGAAGTAGGAAAAGTATTTGGATCGTTATCGGTTAAATTAAAAATTGTTTTATATCCGCAAGCACGTGAAATATAAATATCTTCTTTATCATAACTAAATGAAACCGCATCAGCGTTTTCAGAAGGATTTCCATAATTCAATATAAAATCAAATTTTGAATTAATATCGAATGTTTTCAATGGAATAGCAATTTTATTACTGTTTGATAAATATCTAGCAGGTAAAGTCTCATCTATATTCTCATTAAAAACAACTCCGTTATCAGTTGCAAATTCTTCAACTCTTAAATCAGTTACATTCTTTAATTCTGTACGATCTGTAGCATCATAAAACTCAATAATTAATCGAGGCGTTACAGGCGTTCCTTCGGCACAAATATCATCTTTTTCGCAATTCCAAAATGAAAGTGCTAAAAGCGTAGAAAGGGTTATTAAAACTATTTTTTTCATAGGTTATCTTTTTTCTAAAAGAACTACGTTTTCAACATGATGTGTTTGAGGAAACATATCTACTGGACGCACACGAACTACTTTGTATTTTTCGTCCATTAAAGCTAAATCACGAGCTTGTGTTGCCGAATTACAACTTACATAAACAATTCTCGGAACATTAGTTTTTAATAACATTTCTACAACATCTTTATGCATTCCATCTCTTGGTGGATCGGTAATGATAACGTCTGGTTGTCCGTGTTTGCTTATGAATTCGTCGTTGAAAACATTTTTCATGTCACCCACATAAAACTCACAATTGTTAATGTTATTGCGTTCTGCATTTGCTTTTGCATCAATAATTGCTTCTGGAACTGCTTCTACACCAATTACTTTTTTCGCTTTTTTAGATACGAATTGCGCAATAGTTCCTGTTCCAGTATACAAATCGTAAACTGTTTCGTTTCCTGTTAAACCAGCAAATTCTCTAGTTATTTTGTATAATTCGTAGGCTTGATCCGAATTGGTTTGATAGAAAGATTTTGCATTAATACTAAAATGCAAACCTTCCATTTCTTCCAAAATATAATCGCGACCTTTGAATAAAATAATCTCTTGGTCGTACAAAGTGTCATTCAATTTTTGATTGATAACATATTGTAACGATGTAATTTGTGGAAAACGTTCTGCTAAGAAATTCATCATCAATTCGATTCCGTTTTTATCATTTTCAAAAAACTGAATCAACACCATGATTTCTCCTGTTGAAGCAGTACGAATCATTAATGTACGTAACAAACCTTCAGTCGCTCTTGCATTAAAAAACGTTAAGTTGTTTTCGTTTGCAAAGCGTTTAATTTCATTACGAATTTCATTTGAAGGATCTTCTTGTAAGTGACATTTTTCAATATCTAAAATCTTATCCCACATTCTTGGTATATGAAATCCTAAGGCATTTTTATTGTCAAATTCGGCTCCCGATTGAATTTCAGCATCGGTCATCCAACGAGCGTTAGAGAAACCAAATTCCATTTTATTTCTGTAAAACAATTGCTTTTCAGAACCTAAAATTGGTTCGAATTCTGGTAATTCAATTTTACCTATTCTTTTTAAATTATTAAAAACTTCCTGATTTTTAAAGAATAATTGTTGGCTGTATTTCATGTTTTGCCATTTACAACCACCACAAGAGCCAAAATGTTCGCAAACTGGATCTACTCTATGTTCAGAAAATTCATGAATTTTAATTGCTTTTCCTTCGTAGTAGGCTTTTCTTTTCTTCATGGTTTGCACATCTACTACATCACCAGGAACTACGTTTGGAAGAAATATTACTTTACCATCTGGCGCTTTCGCTACCGATACACCTTTTGCACCTGCATCAAGGATTTTTACGTTTTCGAATACGATTTTTTCTGTTCTCTTTTTTCCCATGGAGCAAAAATAAGAATTGTTCAGTGGATTTGATACTATTTTTTTGTTTTAAGATAATTTTAAAGTCAATTACAAGGTTTAATCGTAAATTAGCTAAACATTTATTCTAGAAAACAATGAGCAAAACATTTATAAGCGCGATTTCAAATATCGAATTTCCTGAAAAAGAAAGAGTAATTGGAACTACAATTCGAACTTCTATTTTAAATTTGATTTTGAAGGATTATCCTGATTTTAAACGTGAAGATTCTATTTCTATTGAAGAGTTGAATGTTTACAGAGAAAAGTACATTTCGAAGTATTTGCAAACTGAAATTTCTGAATTATCCGATTTGGAAAAGAATGTCATCAATTCTATAGGAAATGATACTTCTTTTGTAGCGAAGATTGAAGATGAACCAGATGTTAGAAATTTTGGTCAAATTGTAGCGGATAAAGTGGCGGCATTTGGCGGAAGCTGGACATTTATAATTTCCTTCTTCATTTTTATTTCCTTTTGGATAGGTTCTAATGTTATCATTTTTACCAATAAAGAGTTTGATCCTTATCCGTTTATATTGCTGAATTTAATCTTATCGTGTATAGCTGCTTTGCAAGCACCTGTAATTATGATGAGTCAAAATCGTCAGGAAGAAAAAGACAGAGAACGTGCAAAAAAAGATTATATGATTAATTTAAAATCGGAACTAGAAATTAGAATGTTAGATGATAAATTAGACCATTTAATTATGCACCAACAACAAGAATTAATTGAAATTCAAAAAGTGCAAATTGAAATGATGAACGATATTTTAAATCGAATTAAATAGGAAAGACTATTTTTGTTGAAATTTTAATTTTATATGAAAACGCACTTAGCTTTACTTCGCGGAATCAATGTTTCGGGACATAACATGATAAAAATGGATGTTTTAAAATCGGTATTAGAAAAAGCTGGTTTTCAAAATGTGCAAACGTATATTCAATCGGGAAATGTTTTTGTGGATTCTGAAGAAGAAAACGGAGCAAGTGTAGGTTTTAAAATTAAGCAAGAAATCTTCAAGGAATTAGGACTTGAAGTTCCAGTAGTAGTAATTTCAAAAGAAGATTTAGAAGCTTGTTTTACAAACAATACTTTTCTTAGTGAAAAAGATTGCGATACTAAAAAGTTGTATGTAGCTTTTATTTCTAAAGAATTGCAAGGAAGTGCTATAAACGATTTAAAGATAAGTCAGTTTAAACCCGATGAAGCCACGATTGATAAAAGCAGAATTTACATTAAATATGCTGTTGGAGCAGGGAAAACACGATTGGACCAAAAGTATATTGAAAAGAAATTAAATGTTGTGGCGACCATTCGTAATTGGAATACAGTAACAACATTGTTGGAAATGTTTTCTTAAAATTATCAAATTCAAAATTTAGAAACCCATTTGTTGAAAATTTTTGATTTTAGGGTTGGTATTTTGTATTTTTGACAAATAATTGGTTGATTTCTCACCACTAAGAAGGAATTGCGATGTAACAATCAATAAAAAACAATTTATGTCAGTTTTAGAAAAAATGAGTTCGGCTGAAGCAATTGCATTGGAAGACAAACACGGTGCACACAATTATCATCCACTACCAGTAGTTTTAAGTAGAGGAGAAGGAGTTTATGTTTGGGATGTTGAAGGGAAAAAATATTACGATTTTCTTTCAGCTTATTCTGCTGTTAATCAAGGGCATTGTCATCCTAAAATTGTAGGAGCAATGGTGCAACAAGCGCAAACATTAACCTTAACATCAAGAGCGTTTTACAATGATAAATTAGGAGTTTACGAGCAATTTGTAACCAACTATTTTGGATTTGACAAAGTATTGCCAATGAACACAGGAGCAGAAGCAGTGGAAACCGCTTTAAAATTGTGTAGAAAATGGGCTTATGAGAAAAAAGGAATTAATGAAAATGAAGCGCAAATTATAGTTTGTGATGGTAACTTCCATGGAAGAACCACTACAATTATTTCGTTTTCAAACGACGAGAATGCACGTAAAAACTTCGGCCCATATACGGCTGGTTTTATAAGCATTCCTTATGACGATATTGATGCTTTAGAAAAAGCAATTGCATCATCAAAAAATATTGCAGGATTTTTAGTTGAGCCAATTCAAGGTGAAGCTGGAGTATACGTACCTTCTGAAGGATTTTTATCTAAAGCAAAAGCTATTTGTGAAGCAAACAATGTATTGTTTATTGCAGACGAAGTACAAACAGGAATTGCGCGTACTGGAAAATTATTAGCGGTTCATCATGAAAATGTACAACCTGATATTTTAATTTTAGGTAAAGCATTGTCTGGTGGAGCATATCCAGTATCGGCTGTTTTAGCAAATGATGCTATTATGAATGTAATTAAACCAGGACAACACGGATCTACTTTTGGAGGAAATCCAATTGCGGCGGCAGTTGCAATTGCAGCTTTAGAAGTTGTTTCTGAAGAAAAATTAGCTGAAAATTCGGAGCGTTTAGGAAAAATATTCCGTTCTGAATTAGCAAGTTTTATCGAAACGTCAAATATTGCAACTTTAGTTCGTGGAAAAGGATTGTTAAATGCAGTTGTAATTAACGATACAGAAGAAAGTGATACAGCTTGGAACATTTGTGTTCGTTTAGCTGAAAATGGTTTGTTAGCAAAACCTACTCACGGAAATATTATTCGTTTTGCACCACCATTGGTTATGAATGAAGAACAACTTAGAGAATGTGTTGCCATAATTATCAACACACTTAAAGAGTTTGAAAAATAAGATAAAAGTCCCGAGCAATCGGGACTTTTTTTATTTGTTATTTTGTGGTTTATTTTAACTAATGTCAAGTGTGTTTTTATTTAAAAACTTCATTTACAACATTCCTAACGTATTTCTCCAAATCTTCACTATTTATTTGATCATCTTTAATGTAATCTAATATCATTTCATACGCTAAACCAGAGCGTTTTATTGTAAAAACATTATATTCTTGAATAGATAATTCTCTACAAAGTCTTCTTTGTAGTTCATCTACAATTATTTTTTAAAAAACTTTGTCGAAATCATCATTGTTGCTTTTTTTAAAGCAGATTTTGATGAAATTTTGATCATTAAACTTTATGTGACGTTCAAACTCTTTTATCTCTAGGTGAAACGCAATGTGATAAACGATATCTTCATTTAGGATGCTTTTTATTGCTAAAGCTTCAAAACTTTCTTTTGATTGGTAAAAACTATTTGTGGGCTCATCATAAATAAGTATTTTGAATTCTCTTTTCGATTTAAAACCAAACAGTCCAGTTTTTTTTGAACCAACATATTTAGAAAATACTACTCTAGATTTATCTAGTGATAGTTTTTTATTATCAGCTAAAAATTTACCGTCAAGTAATTTACCTTTAAATTCAAGTTCACCAATGTATGGTCCACCCATTCCAAATGATTCTTGAACATTATTATATTTTATTTCTTTAAAATCCAATTTATTATAACTTTAAGTGGTTCTTGGTCCATTTGGTATAACGAAGAACCAACAACACCTTTTCTATCTGTTAAATAGTGATTTAAATCTTCGAAAACTTTAATTTCAATATTTGGATTTTGAAAAGACTTGACTGTCGTAATTTCATCTTCATGATTAATTATTTTATCTAGAGTTCCAGTAAGAAATAATGATTTTATATTTGTGTTTTTTAAAGTTTCCTCTAAATTAATCGTGACCATTTCCATTAAAAAAGGATCGTTTAATAAAGCAATAAAACGTTTGTTGAATCCTTTTTCTTTAATGTATTTTTTGATTTCTTTTTCTAATGAATTGTTGTTATTTCGTATAATCTGAAAATAACCTTCTAAAAATGATAATATTTCTTCTTTGGTTTTTCCTTCACGCATTACTTGCGGAAGACTATTCTCGTAATTCATTTTAATTTGATTTAAAACAAAAGCACCATTTTTTGCAATAGGAGTTTCTATGAATACAATAAAATCTGGATTACATTTTTTTTCAATTATTTTAAGAGTTGCAATTCCTCCAAGACTATGTCCAATAATTCCAATTTTTTTTGAACTATATTTTTTTTGTAAGTCTTTGAATGCAAAGTTTAAATCATTTGATAAATCCGCAGCTAGTTCTGAATGTTTACCTTCTGATTTTCCAACTCCGCGTTCATCAAATCGATAAACAGCAATGTTTTCTTTTAGAAGTTGTTCTGCCAAAATATAATGGGAATGCCTGGTGTCTTTTTCACTGCCTGGAACAATAATAACAATTTTATCAAAATCAAGTTTTGGTTTTATAAGAGTACCAGAAAGTTTAATTTGTGCATCAAGATTTTGAAAATCAATTTCTTCAAAATCATATAGCTCTGGATTATTTATCTCTTTTTCATATTTGAAAATATTTTGAGCACTTGTGAAGAGTGAAACAATTAAAAGAAATATTGAAAAAATTTGTTTCATAATTGTGGCTAACGTTTTGAGGCTTTAAGAAGTGGCTAAAATTTGTCACTGTCCATTACAAATATACCGAAAAGGATTTTAAGAAAAACTTTACTTCGAAGAAGAAATGCAAACACAGACTCTTCCTATTATGAACCGGCGTTAGCCATTTCTTAAAACCGCTGTTAGCAACAGTTAAATTAGACCTCTTGCTTTTAAATCAGTCATTATTTCATTTACAGTTTTTATACAAAGAGAAAGTAAATCTTGAGCTTCATCAGATGAATATGTTAATTGAGGATGTTGGGTTTTATTCCTGTAATATTTACGAATACTTCCAATATTAATCATTAAGTGTTCAGATGGGTGTGGTGTAATTGTATTGGCAGTGATTGCATTTTTTAAAGCAGTTTCAAATGTTCCCCATGTATCATTTTCAGTGGGAGTTATTGAAAGTGTTAAACTATAATACCATTTTAATACATCTTCTGTTCCTCTTAGAGAGTGAAATGCACAGGCAGTATATCTATCAAAAGCTAAACATAATCCACTTTCTTTAAAATCATATTGTGCAATAGTTGGGAGTGCTTCGTAATAACATTTATTAAAGAGTTTGTCGATATTTTCTGTTAAAATTTCATTTGAATGCCTTTTTTCGTCTAATATATACCCAATTTTTGTACCAAGTTCCGCATCTAAAACAGTATCTATTTTTAAAACTTTGGAATTAAGTGAGTCATGCAAAGTCTTATCGACCGTTAGTGATTTAGTTTTTGCTGCTTTCGCTAATTTTTTTAATTTTTCAATTTCAACATTAAGTTTTGTCTGTTTAATTGCATTCTTTGTGACGTTTAAATGTAAATCATCGATAAATTCTAGATATTCTTCAAATCTTCCAAAAAGTACTTCATTACTTAAATTTATGTTATTGTCATGAAGAATTCTGTAGTTGAAACCAAATCTATAGTATTGAAATATTGTTATTTTATCCATTTCGTTTTTTTTAATTGTTGCTAACGTTCTGCGGCTTAAAAATGTGGCGAAAATGCAACACCAAGCCTTTACAAATATACATAAAACTTTAAATTGAGCAACTTCGCCATTTCAAAAATTCCCGAAACTAGCCATATTTTTAAACCGCTGTTGTATACAGTATAATATTTTCGGAACTTAAAAACTCAACGCAACGTTTATCCGCAAAGTTCGGATTGTCACGCAAAGCATATTTTCACGCAACGTTTAGTTTCAGGTTTTAGTTTCACAGCGAATTTTCCCGAAAACGTAATTTCAACACAAAGTTTATCGACAAAGTTCGGTTCAGTTTTAAATTTTCACGTAAGATTTTCGGTAATAATTATTCAGAAAAAATAGGAGAGAAGCGTTCAGCGTAAGTTCGGAAAATATATTGTATACAACGTTTTGCAGCTACAAGAAGTTGCGTACTTCATTAACTGTCAATTACAAATATAGACAAAACTTTGATTCAACAATTATCAATTCTGATAAATCCCATGCCTAGCAATTTCTTGTAACTGCTGTTGTGTGCTGTTTTTTTTCTTTTTTTATTCTTTCTTTAAACCAACAGCATCTTTTCTGATTTCTGTCAGCCAAGTTTTTTTATATTTCTTTTTAAGATATTTAAAAGTTAATTTATTGTATTTTTTTAAATAATCGTTTTTGTAACTACCAATCAAAGAATATTTTACATTATATTTTTGTTCAAATTCTAAATCTACTTTGTTTAAATCGTATGAAGTCAATTCCGAAACAAAAATGAGAAAAACATTGTTTTTAGCATTCTTCTTAAAATTGTATTTTGGATTTTCTGCGTTTTCAATATCTTTTTTTGATACTGTTGTTGTTGCTTCAAGTCTTTTCGGTTTTGGATAATATGCAGGACCAAAAACTACTTCTATTTCTTCTTCTTCCTCTAATTCAATATTTATTTCTGTTTTATCAACTTTAACTTTCTGCATTATCATTCCTACGTGACTAAAAACTAAAGTATCATTTAATGTAGTTTTTAGTGAATATTTTCCATCAAAATCAGTTGTTATTCCATTTTGTGTTTTATTAATAAGAACTTTTGCTCCGGCAAGTGGTTCGCCTGTTTTTGCATCAGTAACATTACCACTTACAACAATTACTTGCCCAAAAGACAAAATAGAATAAAATAAAATTGATATGTAAATGATTTTTTTCATCTATTAAATTATTGTTTGATTTCTTTATCTAAAATCAATATCTCGTCTTCGCTACTGAGATATACTTTAAAATGATGTTCACTAACAACTATTTTTAATTTATGTAAATAATTTTTATATATTGTGATGTCGTTGAACTTTGCATCATTTGAAAATCTTCCAGACAAATATATTTCTAAATCAAAATCTCTTTTTTCAAATTGTATATTTTCAATATAAAATTCTACCTTATTTTTTATTTTAATATTTTTTTGAAAATCATAAGATACTAATATTTTTTTGGGAAATTCAATGCAAATAGCATTCTCAGAAATTTCTCTGTCGTTGGCTCGATATGACTTAATTTTAAATTTATTGTAATTATATTTTAATATAATATTTGAATTTAAAAAATTAAATTTTTCAATTTTAGAATTTATTTCAAAACCACTTTTGTTACTGGAGCCATCAAATCCATGTGACTTATAACTTTGAATTGATAAATTATTCATGACTCTACTCAACTCTTTTACAAAATAATTTAAACCTTTGTGTAAAATATATGAGCGATCATCAAAAAAATCATAGAACTTTTCTGGAGTTAAAATGGTGTCTTTTTGTATAAAATTTTTTGGACTAAATGGAGTATCGTTTATTATAATTAATTTTTTATTTAGTTCCTTTTCTAATTTTTTTATTCCCTCATAGTCTTCATCTGTATATTCATTAGAACTTGTAATTGCATATCCGTTTTCTGCATCTATATCGTTATATTTTATGTTACCATCAAAAAGATTTTCATTAACCAGTGTCTCAGAATTATCATCTTTTATAATTAGTATTCTATTATCAATAGTTTCATTTCTTTTAATTGAATAGTTTATTAACCATAAATTCCCATAATTTGTATCATATAACTTTACAACCTTATTTTCTTTAAAAACATTTAAAATATCAACTATATTATCATTATCATTATTATTATTATTAGATATGTTTTGATTATAATTATAAAGCTTTTTTATGTCTGTTGATTTGATTTTAAATTCTTTTTCTAAATTAATTTCTTTAATAATTTTTCCATTCGGACTGTATAAACCATAATGTCCTACTAATTCTTTCATTGGATAGTCATAATAATAGCTGTAAATCATTCTAACTTTGCCATTGTTATAATAATTAATAACTGTTTTTATTTCATCTTCATACTCACTTGTATAAATTATGCTTAGTGGTGTAAATTTGATTGTTTCTTTATCTGTATTTAGTGCGATTTTTATAACTAAATTATCGTTGAACTTTAGTATTATGACATTTTTGTCTCTGAAAAAACTTGATTTTGACATATTAAAATCACAATATTTTGTTTTTGGTAGAACTTTGAGTAATGTTTTTTTTAATTTATTCTCATTTTCAGTTACACCATATTTTGATAAAAGTATTTTGTCTCTTTCAAATTCGTTTCCTAAAGTGTCTAATGTTGATGAATTTAACGCATCTAAATAACCTTTATATGAATTACAATAATTAATTATATCGGATTTTAACTGTGATATTGTTTTAAATTTTAATTGATATTTTTTGTAATCTATAATTGGTGATTTACCATATCTTGATTCAATTTGCCCAATAATTGATTCATCAAGACATTCTTTCTGCCCAAAACCATAAATGGATAAAAAGTAGATAATAAACAATAAAATTTTATTTAAATATTTCATATTTAAGTGTTTCGGTAAAATAGCACACAACGTTTCGCGCAGTTACGCAGGAGCGGAAAAGCGGACTGAGTACTCTCTGCCAAGATAAGACTTTCTTCGTGAAGAAAAAACGTCCGGCCACGAAAAACCAGCTCTTGCTTAACTGCGCTGTTAGCTGCTGCCCTTAGTTCAGATAAAGTCATAAACATATGTTTCAATTTCTTTCTCTGTCAATGATTTTTCAATTAATGGTTCTATTTTGTCCCAAGTTCCACCAGCAAGTCCACAACCGATTCTTGGCATGTGCACGGAAGCATTTTTGTCTGAAGCAAATTTTCCAATGAATTCAAGTCCGGTTAAAACTGCATCATAACGAATTGGTGCGTTTCCCTTTTCATCTTTGTTGATTTTATGCTGTCCGATTAAATTTGCAATCCAAAGCTTATCTTCGACTTGTACAAACTGAACTTGACCAAGTTTGAAATTTTCTTTAGTCTTAAACCATTCTCTATATTTTAGTTCTGGTTCTGCCCAACGTTTAGAAATTGCCATTACAAATCCTTTTCCCCAACCGCCAATGTCATTGCAAATGTGAACAATGATTTTATTTCCGTCAGTTTTGGGATTTGTTGCATCACCAGTTAAATAGTTCACTTTTGCCATTGATATTCAAAATCGCTTTTATTTATCTCAAAATTTTTGAATTCAGAAACCTCAATTGGTTGGTCAGCAAGAAATCCGAATTCGTCTTCTAAGAATTGTTTGCTATACTTTAGTTTTTTTCCATTTTTATAAACTTCTATTTGTCTAAGTATTTCTCCGTTCTGATCAATTTCAAAGTAATAATCGCAAGTTCCCCATTTCTCGGAATTTTCAAATCGGATTTCGTCAAAATGCCTTTTGTAATAGTGTGTTTTCATAGGGTTGCAGCTAACGTCCCGCCGGCTTTGTGAAGGCGGGGATTTTTGTTACTTATGTTTACAAATATACCGAAAAGCCTGAAAGAAAAAAGTTGAAAGATTGCAGAGAAGTGCAAACACTGACCTTTACCGATAAATCCTAAAACCCCGCTTTCACAAAACCGCTGTTAGTAGCCGTTATAATTTTCCTTCTTCAGAAATTTTATTGATTACTAAAATTGGAAATCGTCTAGGTGTAAATATGTCCCATCCAAAAAAGAAGAATAAAATCAACGGAGTCCTAGTAATATTCTTTAAGCGTGAACCACTACTAGAGCCAAATATGAAGTTTGGTAATTGATATTTACCGCAAATTTCTACCATTTTTTTTATAAGTGAATTCCAGTCTCCTGTTTTACTTGTATCAAAATCTTGACCATCTCTACCTGAAATCATGCCCATAATCAAATCTCCTAATGAATCATTGCATACAGCAGTATGAGAGGGCTCTCCTACATACCATTTTTTTTGGTAGAAACCAGCAAATTTGGCATTTGGCTTTGTTCTATCTAAATTGACATTTGTCAATAATGGATTTGTTGATTTGGATGTTTGATATAAATCAAATTCAGGCCATTTGCTCAATAATGCTAGTTCCTTACTAGTTGAATTGACTTTGCTTGAATAAATTTGGCCTATAGGAACTAATGGAAAAGCCTTGTCAGCAATTTTTGCTTGAACTATTGCAGCTCTATTTTGTATTGCATTATTTTGAATTCCTTTATCAGTGGAGAATTTGTTGTTATGAGTATAAATTAAAAGTAAATCTCCTAATTCCATTTTTCCAGTTATTCGATTTCCATTTATATCATTTATAGTGCTAGTAAATTTAGCAAGTGGAATTTTATCAATCCAGCCACAACTAACCTCAAATCTCTCCTTATAATATGGTTCATTTCGGCTATTAATATTTAAAATTGTTTCTAAATCTTCTAAAAATTTATTCTTAAATAGTTTTGAAAGCGCAGCAAGCTCACCATAGTTTCCAGATAAATATTGTTTCTCTACTAAATTATTAATTGCTTGAATTTGTTGTGTTAAGGTCATAGTTTTGAAATAATGGCTACTAACGGTCGAAGGCTTTGTGTTCGGCGTTAGAAATTCGGCAGAATTTCGGACGATGAACCAAGCCGATACAAATACAAAAGAATTATTCACCAAGCCTAACGCTGACACAAAACCTTTGTTAGCGGTTCGGTTTAATTTTAGACAAAATGAGAAAAATAAAATTTAGAATTTGGAATGGTTCAGATATGAAATACCCAACAAATTTACAAGTTTATAACAATTTGGAATTACATACTGGATACGCAAAAGATTATGACGATAAAGGAAATTTAATACCTCGAAATATATTCAAATGTGTTTTGATGCAGTTTACCGGATTAACAGCAAAAAACGATATTGATATTTATGAAGGAGATGTTTTGGAATTACCAAACGGAACAATAGGAATTGTAGAATGGTTTGAATGCGGTTTTGTTTTAAGATTAAAGAATGAAACTGTTTGGCAAAATCTACTTTTCAATGTAGCTAATCATTACTCCGTAGTTGGGAATATTTACGAACGACAAAACTGACCGCTAACGGTTCTCGGCTTGGCGATGTGGCGGATTTTTAGCACAAAAGTTCAATAGGATTACTGCTGTTGAACCTTGCACTAATGTATCACAGAAGCACTTCAGCCGCCATATTGCCAAACCGATGTTAGCGGTTAGGCGTTCTTCTAGTTTATTCAATTTCAGTTTTTGTCTGTTGTCAAGATTAGTCTATTGCTTCCCAAAGTTGAATTTTGTTTCCTTCTCCGTCAAGAATATGGATAAATTTTCCATAATCATATGTTTCCATTTTATCCACAATGGTTACGCCTTCTTTTTTCAATTCTTCAACAAGTGCTTCCAAGTTTTCTACTCGGTAATTTATCATAAAATCCTTGTCAAAGTATTTTGAGTCTTGTGCAAATGGTGTCCATTGCGTTTGAGCTTTTGTTGTGCTGTCTGCTTTTTCATACCACTCAAATGTTGCACCATATGGGTTTGTATCAAGTCCAAGGTGTTTTTGATACCATTCTGTTGTCGCTTTTGGGTCTTTGCATTTGAAAAATACGCCCCCAATTCCTGTTACTCTTTTCATTTTGTTGTCTTTATTTATTGTTGTTACTGATTTAAATGCGAAACCAAGAAAAAAGGTTGTCGCAAGTGTCAAAGTTATTAAAATTGGTCTCTTCATTTTAGTCAAATTTAATTTTATTGTCTCTTGTTTGTGTCGGTTCTCTACGCTTACCGCTAACGGGAAACGCATTGGCGAAGTGGCGGATAAATTGAGCCGAAAGTTCAATTTAGCAATAACGTAGCCGATGTGTTTCCAAAGAAGCTAATTTATTAAAAAAAAGCTGAATGTGGAACACATTCGGCGGATAAAAAAGCACGAAAGTTCAGTTTTGCACTTAACCCGCCATTTTGCCAATGCGATGTTATGTGTAGTTTTTTTGTATATTTGTCAGATGAAATTATCAGATTAGCATATTTACTTTACGCAACGTATAGGAAGAGAATAGTTTAGTACTATTCTTTGTCTCCTTATTGTCTTATTGTAAATTAAATATGTTAAATAATGAAAAATTTCTTCGAAAGTCCTTTTAAAGGAAAAATAATCAAAGACCACATAACTAATCCCAATATAATTTCGGGTAAATATTCTTATTATTCCGGTTATTATCACGGTCATTCATTTGATGATTGTGCTCGTTATCTGTTTCCGGACAGGAATGATGTCGATAAACTAATTATCGGTTCTTACTGCTCAATAGGGAGTGGTGCAAGTTTCATAATGGCAGGTAATCAAGGTCATAAATATGATTGGATTTCCAGTTTTCCATTTTTTTATATGTCTGAATTTGATGTTTTCAGTAAAAGCCAAGATGGATTTCAAAAAGCAGGAGATACAGTTGTTGGGAATGATGTTTGGATTGGTAGTGAAGCTATGATAATGCCAGGAGTTCAGATAGGAGATGGAGCTGTTATTGGCAGTCGTGCTTTGGTTACAAAAGATGTTGAACCTTATTCAATTGTAGGGGGAAATCCAGCCAAATTAATAAAAAAGAGATTTAGCGATGATGACATCCAAAAGTTGCAGGAAATGAAATGGTGGGAATGGGATGAGGAAAATCTTTTTGAAGCAATGCCAATTCTTTGTTCAAATAAAATCGATTTGTTGTACAAGTTTTTTAGAAAAATGAAATGATAAAAAGAAGGTTCCGGAATTCGGAGCCTTTTTGTTTTAACTGCGTTTGCGGCTAAAATTACACATAACGTTTCGCGGCTTAAAAATGTGGCTAAAATGCAACACCAAGCCTTCACAAATATAACCAAAACTTTAAATTAAACAACTGCGCCATTTCAGAAAATTCCGAAAACTAGCCATATTTTTAAACCGCTGTTGTATACAGTATAATATTTTCGGAACTTAAAAATAAAAATCAACGCAAAGTTCGGATTGTCACGCAAAACATATTTTCACGCAACGTTTAGTTTCAGGTTTTAGTTTCATAGCGAATTTTCCCGAAAACGTAATTTCAACACAAAGTTTATCGACAAAGTTCGTTTCGGTTTTAAATTTTCACGCTAGATTTTCGGTAATAATTATTCAGAAAAAATAGGAGAGAAGCGTTCAGCGTAAGTTCGGAAAATATATTGTATACAACGGTCAAGTATAAGCGTAGTGCGGGATTAGAAGCACTTCACTTTCGATTTAACCTAATGTTTGTTAATATTCAATTCGTTTAAATTTAGTACTTTAACCCGCATTACGCTTATACAATGTTGGCGGTAGTTATTTTTAGAGCAATTTTCCAGAAAGAAACAGTGCTGCAATTGAAAAGTAAATAATCAGTCCTGTTACATCCACCAATGTCGCTACAAAAGGAGCAGAAGCTGTGGCAGGGTCAAGCCCAACTTTTCGTAATAAAAATGGAATCAATGAGCCAGAAAGCGTTCCCCACAAAACAATGAATAGCAAGGAAATTGATACTGTCATTGCCACCCAGAACCAATAAATGCCATAATCATAAATGCCAACTTGTTGCCATATCGTTATTCTCATGAACCCGATTATTCCCAATATAGACCCCAAAAGCAATCCTGAAAAAATCTCCTTTTTCATTACATACCACCAGTCTTTTAGCGTTAGTTCCCGCAAAGCCATAGCTCTAATGATTAACGAAGCCGCCTGTGAACCTGAATTTCCACCACTAGAAATTATCAAGGGGACAAATAGCGCTAAAACAACCGCTTTCTGTATTTCCCCATCAAAATAACCCATAGCCGATGCGGTAAGCATTTCGCCCACAAAAAGGATAATGAGCCATCCCGCTCTTTTTCTTACCAATTCGAGCAAAGGGGTTTTAGTATAGGATAAGTCCAAACCTTCCACACCACCAAATTTTTGGATGTCCTCGGTATCCCTTTCTTTCATTTTGTCAAGGATATCGTCAAAGGTTACGATGCCTACCAAGGTGTTGTTTTCTGTGATAATGGGTAAAGCAGAACGGTCATATTTATCAAATGTATTGAAGGCATCTTCTATATTGATTGTGGTTTTTATGGCTATAAATTCTTCGTCCATCAAATCGGCTATTTTGGTATCAGCGTCTGCCATAAGTAATTCTCCAATGCGTAAATCGTCAATTAAATGACCTTTTGCATCAATGGCGTAAATAAAATTGAGGGTCTCTGCTTTTTTTCCAAACTTCTTTATTTGGTCAAGCACTTTTCTAACCGTCCAGTTTGGTTGGGCTTGTATGTAGTGAGGGGTCATTAAACGTGCGATACTGTCCTTTTCATAACCAATGAGGTTCAAAGCAATATTTTTTTCAGTATCGTTTAATAGGTTTACCAAATATTTTATGAGTTCGTCAGGAAAATTTTCAAATAAACCGGTCCGGTCGTCCGGACTCATATTATTGATAAGGATGGTAAGGTCATTGTCGCCTAGGCTCTTAATGATTTCCTCTTTGGTTTGGTCGTCAAAATAACTGAAGACTTCTGTTTTTTTGTCTCCTAACAACAAGAAAGAAATATCGCGTTCTTTTTTGTCTAAAATCGCTAGTTGCTCGGCTATATCTGCAGGATGCTTATCTTGTATTTGAATCATTTTTTTTTATTTCATAATTACCGCCAACTTGTAAATATGCGTTATAAAACTTCGCATATACATCTAATTTTGGGTAGATTGACGAAGTTTTGTTTCGCTTTTTAGTTATTCAAATATATTGAATTTTTCTTACAAAGTATTAGTTTATTAGTTGGTACAATAAAAAAAGTCCTGATTGCTCAGGACTTTTTATTTTTATTAAGGTTCAATTACATACCACCCATTTGTTTTTGGAATTCTTCCATTGTTACTTTGGTATAACCTTCGCCAACTTTGAAAGCTTCAGCGGCTACGTCTTTAGAAAATTTTGTAGCTTTCATTACCATATCGCCTTGTTCTGTTTGTACAGTCATTTCAAGAGGGTAACCTGTAAGTTTAACTTTAGCATCTGCTTCAACTGCTTGAGGCGCAATAGCATCTGTAACGTAGAAAATGCTTTTAGAACCATCATTCATACTAATTGTTGCTTTATAACATTTGAATCCTAAAATTTCTTTAGTATCTTTTTTATCATACACAATTTCGGTTGCATTTTCTAAATTTCCTACACTATTAGTAGCTTTGTTTGCTTCTTCTCCAATATCTGTAATTTCGTATTTCATTCCCATTACTTCCATTGTCATTTTAGACTCTTTTTTGTTTCCAGTAGGAACAATAGTTTTCATTAACATCATGCCGCCCATCATACTCATATCGGTAGCTTGAGTCTTTTCGTCAAAGTGAACGGTTATCGTACTTTCTCCCATAGCTGCCATTTCTTCGGTTGCTCCAGGCATTGTCATGCTATACGTTACAGAACCTTTTTTTAATTGAGTTTGCGCAGTAGCTGTAATTCCCACAAATAATAAGGCAGTTAATGCAATTTTTATTAGTTTTTTCATTTGAATAGATTGTTTGTATAATGTTGTAAATATAACAAATTACTATTTCAATACAAATTCAAGTGCAATATTTACTTTCTTAGAGACTTTTTTACTTACGACACTCGGAATCTCAATATCGAAATCATCTGTATTAACTGAAAAATTAGTTACCATCTCTATTCCATCTTTTCCTTTTTTTATTTTAATTACAGACGTAATATCTTTAGATTTTCCATGTAATTCTAATTTTCCTTTTAGAGTGAAACTTGTAGATGTTGTCGTTATTTTAGTATAATCAAAATTTTCTATTTTGCCTTTAAAAGTAGCTTTAGGGAATTTATCACTTTCTACATAATTTTCATTAAAATGTTCTTCCATTAAAGCAATTTTAAACTTAAAGCTCTTCATGAGTACTAATGACGCAATTTCACCTGTCTTTGTATTTAAAATGCATGACACACTGTTGCTTTTGGCTTTGATTTCTTCAAATGATGGAACAGAAGCTTCAAAATTAATCGTTCCAGTTTTTGTAATCAGTTTATCTTGTCCGAAACTCAGATTATTGATTATTAATAGTAACATTAAAATTTTCGTTTTCATAGTTTTTAGTTTTTATTGAGGGAAATTAGCGTTTTGCCACGCTGTAATTGTGTTAATTTCATTTTGTGTTAATCTAGGACCTCCTAATGGCATTGCTCCTGAAGTTCCTTCGGTTCTGGAGATACGATCAATTAAATTATTTAAAACCGAAGCTTTAACATTTTCGTATGTTGTTAAAGAGTTGGGTGCTCCAAAGTTTGTTGGATTTCCGTGACAACTTACACAATTGTTTTCCATGATAGGTTTAACATCTCTTGTGTAACTCACGTTTTCAATGGTTTGAATTTCGCCTAAATCAGATAAACTGTCTTCTGTGCAACCTAGTAAGGTTCCTAAGATAAGTGGTAATAGAAGTAATTTTTTGTTATAATTTTTCATTTTAAAAGGTATTATGATGAGTAAAAAATATTTTAGGATATTGATATCAATTGTTTTTTTGATGCTATTAGTTGCTACTACAATTTTTATTTACGCTTACAAAGAGCATCGAAATATCAGTTCTGAAAAGCCAGATTATGAATTGAAAGCTGAACAACTTATCAAAGAATTTGATAGTAATATTGAGATAGCAAATCAAAAATATGCAGACAGAACTATTATTAGTTACGGAAAAATTACAAGTTTGGATTTAAACAACAGAATGATTGTAGTTGATGAAAAAATTGTAATTGAGTTTTCAATTTTAATCTCTAATCAACTTAAAATTGGAGATTTTCTAAAATTTAAAGGAAGATTTGTTGGTTTTGATGAATTATTTCAAGAGTTAAAAATCGATCAAGCTACAGTGTTAAATTAAATCATTATGAAACTTATATTAAATCTTATTTTCTTTTCGTGCTCTTTTTTTAGCTTTTCTCAAACAGATATTTTTCAAATTGCGAGAAAAGGAAATGTCGAAGAACTAAAAAGTTATTTAAAAGCAAACCCTAATACCTTGAATTCCGTAAATGAAAATGGAAGCACACCATTGATTTTAGCTTGTTATTACAATAATATTGATGTTGTAAGAGAATTGGTATATCAAGGTGCAGATATAGATTCTAAAATAGATATGGGAACAGCTTTAATGGCAGCAGTGGTAAAAGGGAGTGATGATATTGTGCTGTTTTTATTAGAAAAGGGTGCTAATCCCAATTTGAAAGACGCAAATCAATCCACAGCACTTATTTATGCTACCCTATTTAAAAATAAAGAGATAATGTCAATGCTTATCAAATATAAAGCGGATAAAAATCTAAAAGACGCAAGAAATTTAACTGCTCTTGATTATGCAAAACAATTCAATAATGAAGAATTAATACAAATACTAAAATAAACTACTATGAAGAAAATTACTTATTTTATTTATTTAATGTTCATTTCCTTTAACACTTTTGGCCAAACTTATTCAACTGGAACCATCCAACTTACTAATACAAGTGGGCTTGCTATGACATTACGATTGGATATTGGAAGTGAAGTGAATATGATTCTAACAGGTCCAGCAGATCGATGGTTTTCTGTAGGTTTTGGAGCAACTTCCATGACAGCAGGAACAGATGTCGTTCTTTGTCACACAAACTCAACTTTAACTTCTTTCGACAGAGTCTTACCAGGTTTTGCTGCTCCAACTGTAGATGCAACACAAAATTGGACAATTATTTCCAATACTGTCAGTGGTAATGTACGAATAATAACAGCTACAAGAGCATTGAATACAGGTGATCCTAATGATTATGTATTTTCGAGTTCACCTTCGGCATTGAGTATTATTTGGGCAAGAGCATCTGCAAATAATTACTCATTAACATATCATGGAGGAGCTAATAGAGGCGCCACAGCAGTGAATTTCACCTTAAATTCAGATGACTTTGCATTGTCTCAATTTAAAATGTATCCAAATCCTGCAAAAAGTAGTGTAAACCTAAGTTTTCCTGATGGTTTTGAAAAATTTAACATAAAAATATATGACCAGTGGGGAAGGATTATAAATGAATTTTCAACAAATGATAAAAATTTCACTTTTAATGCATCTAATTATTCAAGTGGCTCGTATATAGTTAAAGTAGAAACTAACGAAAATTCATTTTCCAAGATATTGATAGTAGAATAAGATTTTAAAACCATGTTTTGTCGTTTCCTTTTTGCCCCAACTTAACTTAAACTAGTACAAGGCATGGTTTCTTTAAATCTCTTAAAAAACAACTTTAAAATAATTTGATAAACAAACGAACTCATGAAAAAAATATTTTTACTTTTTTTGTTTCCCATTTTTTGCTTCGCGCAAGATGATCTGTTGAACGAAATCGACTCAGTTCCTCAAAATCAGATAGCTGAATCAGCTTTTAAATCCTTAAAGATTGTTAATTTAGAGTCTACAAAATTAGCTTCCAAAGGCGATTTTTACTTCATTGTAGCGCACAGATTTGGATTTGTAAAAAATGGTTTTGACGATTTTTTTGGTTTGGATAATGCCAATACTCAATTAAAATTTTTATATGGAGTAAACGATTGGTTAACTGTTCATGTGTCGAGAAGTGGTTTTCAAGAAACCTATGATGTAGCAGGGAAGTATCGATTGTTTTCTCAAGGTGAAAATGATTTTCCAGTAACGATTGTCGGATTCAATAGTATTGCTATTAATACTGAGCTAAAAGAAAAAGATTATCCGAAATTGAAGTTTGAAAATCGATTGAGTTATGTGACTCAACTCTTAATTTCTAGAAAATTTTCAGAAAAATTGTCTTTAGAATTGGCTCCAACTATTTTCCATGAAAATACTTTACGTGATATTTTAGATGAAAATAATATGGTGATTTCTCCACATCCACAAGACAATACACAATACGCTATTGGATTAGGTGGACGTTATAAACTAACTAAACGTTGGTCGTTTAATATTGATTATGCTGCACATTTAAATAGAGCAAGTGAATCGATTTATAAAAATCCCTTATCAATAGGTTTTGATTTAGAAACAGGTGGTCACGTTTTTCAAATGCATTTTACAAACGCTACCGCTATGCATGAAACAGGATATTTAGGACAAACTGTTGGTGATTGGACAAAAGGAGAATTTGGTTTCGGATTTAATTTGGTAAGAGTTTTTTAAACCTAAATTTGTCTTCATAAAAAAAGCTGATTCAATATTCTGAATCAGCTTTTTTTATATTTAGGAAAATTATTTTTTAATGAAATTTTTCAAATATTTTTTTCCATCAGTGGTTTCAACTGACAAAATATAAACGCCTTGCGCTAATTCTGAAATTGAAAAACTAGAATTAGAAAGTTGTACTTCTTTTACTGTTTTTCCTAATGTGGATATAATAGTTATATTTTTAATTTCGAACATTTCGGTATTTGAAAGTGTTATCATATCACTTGCAGGATTTGGATATAACATAATAGTGTTTGAACTATTATCAGCAACACTTAATGGGCTAGAACCTTCAATAACTGTTAATGCTTGATTTATATTAGGATTGTTAATAACATCTACAACTCCTGAAGGCCAAATTACTACTACTTGATTAATAGAAGTAGCTGTTCCTAACCCGAAATGGGCATTTAAGGTACTCATATGTCTAAATCCTTCACCACTTCTTATATCTCTAATTTGTTTGCCAAATGAACCATAGATTTCAACTCTAGCCCCAATACCATTTCGGTTACTTTGAATTCCTTGCAAATTAAATTTAATCCAATTGTTTCCATTTGGAACCGCATATCTTATTGTTGTACCGCTTTGAAAATCTAAAAAACCATCATTGTTTAAATCACCCACTCCTGAAACTGTTAATCCAGTATAAGTAACGGGAGCAAAAACATTATTTCCTTGATTGAACATAATTTTATTTCCTCCTCCTAAAACATCTACTTTACCATCGTTATCAAAATCATAAGCTATATTGTCTGTATTTGTTGAAGTATTAGTATCCCAACCAGAACCAACGGTAATATTTGAATAGGCTTCTTCGGTATTGTTAGAAGTGTCTAAATTATTTCTGAAAAATTTGTGTGTTCCTGAACTTGCTGTAATTATAATATCCATATCACCATCATTATCAAAATCGGCTATAGCAGATGACCAAGTTTGAATAGGCGTGATGTTTATACCTGCAATTGCTGAGATATTAGTATATACACCATTTCCATCATTACGATATAATTCACATGGAGGTCCTGAACATTTTGAAACAAAAACATCGGTATCGCCATCGTTATCAAAATCTGTGAATAGTGTGGCATAATTTCCTGTTGAGGTAGCTATATTCATTGCTCCTGGAGTTACGGTTGATTGATAGAATGTTAATCCACCACTTCCATTATTTAGATAATAACAACTAGGAGCAATGTCGTGACAAACGAAAATATCTAAATTTCCATCATTATTTAAATCAGAAAAGTTAGTTCTTTGTGAGAAAATATATTGTCCGGGAGTATTTACTGTATAAGCGGTTCCAGTACTATTTGAAGTTAGAATGGTTGCTCCACTTCCGTTACCTAAGACAATATCGTTAAATCCGTCTTTGTTGTAATCTCCTGCTGCCATACTCCAGTTCGGTAATAAAACTGTCCCAGATAATGGATAATCTGTAATGGTATAGGTGCCGGGTGTATTGGTTTGGTAATGAACTCTCATGTTTGATGCACTAATTCCTACAATATCATCTTTATAATCTCCATTCATATCCACTACACAAATGTTGTATTGGCTGTTAATTGTAGAAACAGTTTGTGTTGTATAAGTTATAGGAGTAGTTGGAATAATAATTGTACTTTCAGAAAGTTGAAAACTAAACCCTGTGTTGTTGGTTGTATTTAACCATCTGTTGTCCCAAACGATATAATAAGTTGTACCTGCTGTAACATTTAAATTTACAACAGAAGAATATCCAGAACCTGAATCGTCATCACCAGCAACACAGGTTAGCGATGAGCAATTACCAGTGTAAATATGAACTCTTGTGTCTTTTCTTGGTGTATTTGCAGCAATATCAGATGTTATAGTGATGGAGAAATTTTGAGTAGGGGTATAAGAAAACCATTCTCCGGCAGGTATATTTGCTGATGGGATAGCGCCATTAGGAGCACAAAAAGTGGTAGGTGCGGTTCCATTTATAATTCCAACAGCATAAATTCCAGGAGTAGTTATAGGTGAAGCACCACTACAGGTATCTTGCGCTAGCGTTATAACTGAAAAAAATAGCAAAAACAAGGTGTATTGAGTAATTTTTTTCATAATCGTATTGTTTAAATTAGTAGTTCGTATTAGTTACAAGGTGTTAAGGAATTAATCCATTCTTCCACTAGTTGTACCCCTTCATCATGAATTAAAGTTCTTCCATGTAAAGGCATTCTATAAGTTTCATCCATCGTATTTAGTCTATAATATAACATTGAACGATAGATATTACCAGGAGTTACAATCTTTGAAAGTGCGGGTTCAAAATTTTGCATATCTTGAGTGTCAACACAAACTCCCATATTTGTACGGTTATTATTGGTTTCAGAAAAGGCAAAACGCATGGGTCTATAATCACAATGTCCGTGTTCTTTATGACAATGAGCACAATTAATATCAAAATAAGAACGAACTCTTTTTTCCAGCGGTTGGGTATTATCGTTATAGTTTACAATAGTATTTGCCTCTGTTGGCAACGAAAAATTATTAGTCAGTTTACCTAATTCTATCCACTTGGTTAGTTGGTTTTTGGTTTCGCTACCATAATTGAAATTTTTATTCAGATTTTGTGGCTTTATACCAATAGGAATGTTTTTTTGTACATAATTTCCGTTTTCATAGTTTTTAGTTTTATGACAAACGATACATTGTACTTCGTTAGGAATTCTGTAATCTACATTTCTAGTAACATTATTGTCATCTTTAAATGCGATATTTTTTGTACTTCCATTCATGTCAAGAACTGCTTCAGTTTGACTATCGTTCCATACATAATCAGCAAAAATCCAACCGTCAGATTTTCGAATCATAACTCGAGTTTCGATTATTTTTGTTGTATTGGATGGTTGTACATTATCATAATAAAAAGTTTTTATTATAGCCGAACCCACAGGTAAATCTAAAATTTCATCATCACCATTAAAGGTAGCTTTTGTTCCGTTTGGCATCCATACAAATCTTTTTTTATGGGCATAATCGGTAAAAAGAGAAGAAATAGGCTCATAAGGAATAACATTTAATGAAGGAATTTGATTTTTCATTTCTCCTTCAAAAAAATGATATTGCGATAGGTTAGTATAAGGAACTTGGGTTAAATCAACAGTAACCGGTGAAACGGGAGTGTATTCTTCATCATTTTCGTCTGTACACGCATAAATAAGAAGAGAGATGCTGATAATAATAAGGTAAATAGAGTATTTTTTTATCATTTAGTTATATTTTGTTTGTTTTGTTTAAAACAAATATAACTTTTTTTTCAAAACACTGTTGATTTTTTAATTAAATTATAATAGTTTTTCTGAAAGTACCACATTAAAATTTTCCAAATTTTTCAATGCTTCTTTTGATTTATAATCAAAATTATGTTCTAATTCTTTATGTTTCTTTTTATTATTGATGCGGTTAATTCCATCGTAAAAGCGCCTAACTTCATTCATGTTTGATAAAATTAAACGAGGTACTTTTACATTATTTCCTTGATCGTCTTTTGCAACCATTGTAAAATAGCTGGAATTACAATGTTTAACGATTCCAGTTCGAATGTCTTCTGAAGTAACTCGAATCCCTACAATCATCGAAGTATTACCCACATAATTTACTGAGGCTTTTAAAGTAACCAATTCGCCTACATCAACCGGATTCAAAAAATCAACCGTATCCACCGAAGCCGTAACACAATAGCATCCCGAATATTTCGAAGCACAAGCAAACGCAATTTGGTCCATTAGTTTTAATAAATACCCACCGTGAATTTTTCCACTAAAGTTAGAGTGGGATGGAAGCATTAATTCTGAAAGAGTAATTTTTGAAGCTTCAACAGTGTTGGCTGTTTCCATAATTTAATTATTTTTCGAGTGAAACTTTGGTTACAAAATAGCGCGTATCGCCCCACCAAAAGAATGTTTTATAACGTTCTTCGTATTCTAATGTTACCTTTTTTCCTTGCCATTTTTTTAGATTTTCAATCACTACTACTTCATCTTCCATCACTGAAAAAGCAAAAATTTGAGCTCCAGAAATTCCTTGACTCAGTTCGCCTTCCCACGTTTTTATTATTAATCCTTTATGACTAATTTTAATTAATTCGCCCGAACGTACACCTTCGCTATAAGGTACATAATAAATAAAACTAAAATATCCCACAGTAATTAAAGTAAGGGATAAAGCTATGTAAAGAATTATTTTTCGTACCATAATTTTCTTTTTTATTCGTTATCGTTTTCAGAAAGTAATGAAATTTCATCGGTTTCATTTGCTCTTTTTAAAACAGCTTCCGGAAGTGCTTTTTTGGCTTTAGCACCCATTTTTTTCAATTTCTCAACACTTGTAATAAGGTTTCCTTTTCCGTCAACCAGCTTGTTCATAGCGTTGCCGTATTCGATTTTAGCTTCGTCCATTTTTTTACCAATTTTTATCAAATCGGAAACAAAACCTTCAAACTTATCATACAAAGCACCAGCTTGACGCGCAATTTCAATTGCATTTTCTTGTTGTTTTTGATTCGTCCACATGCTGTCAATCGTACGTAAAGTTGCCAAAAGAGTAGAAGGTGTTACAATCACAATATTTTTCTCGAAAGCTTTGTTATATAAACTTGTATCTTCATTCAAAGCTACTGCAAAAGCCGATTCAATTGGAATGAACAACAACACAAAATCTGGACTTTCCATGTGATACAAATCGTGGTAATTTTTGCTACCCAATTGTTCCACATGACGATTAATCGAAATAATATGTTCTTTTAAATACTGATTTTTTACTTCCGAATCTTCTTCGTTGATATAACGTTCGTAAGCGGTTAACGTTACTTTCGAATCGATAATCATTTTCTTGCCATCAGGAAGATTGATGATAACGTCTGGAAATACACGATTACCATCTTCTGTAACGTGACTTTGTTGCACAAAATACTCTCTATCTTTCTCTAATCCTGATTTTTCTAACACGCGTTCTAACACTAATTCGCCCCAATTTCCTTGCATTTTGCTATCACCTTTTAACGCTTTTGTTAAATTGATGGTTTCCTTGCTCATTTGTTCGTTCATTTCGCGAAGTCCCAAAATTTGTTGTCGTAAAGCGGCATGATAATCGATACTTTCTTTGTGAGTATCTTCGACTTTCTTTTCAAAAAGTTGGATTTTGTCTTGCAAAGGCGACAAAATATTTTTCAAATTCTCCTTGTTTTGTTCGGTGAATTTTACGGTTTTCTCTTCCAGAATTTTGTTGGCTAAGTTTTCAAATTCTTTGGTGAATTTCTCTTGAAGTTGTTCTACTTCTTGCTTTTGTTCTTTATTTCGTTCCAATAAATTATCGAAATCATTTTCTTTTTTAGCCAAATGAATCGCTAAAGATTCCTTTTCTTTTTGAAGATTTTCTTTTTCGGATGAAAGTTGAGCAAGGGCTTTTTCAAACTGATTTCGCTCGGTTTGAAATTGGATTTTTAATTGTTCCATTTGATTTAAAAGTCCGTTAATTCGTTCTTCTAAACCTGATTTTTCGGATTGTGATTGGGATGCGAATATTATTTTTCCAATGAAAATTCCAATTCCTAAGGCAATAATAAATGCGGCAAGTACTAAAAGGGTTTGTGACATGGTTGTTGATTTTATTTTATAATGTAAATGTAGCAAAAAATAAAATTTGGAGCTATATTAGTACTTAAAACTCTTTGAAATTTTATTAAAAGTAAGTTTGTCGATGTAATAATTCGTTCATCGAATTCTAATGATAATTATATGTTAAACGATTAAAAATCATTAATTTGTGTTGAAATATTTTATACTTTTATTATGTGATTTTGATTAGTTATTGAATATATCGTTAGTTACATATCTAAAAAGAGATTCAGTCGTTTATTCCTCTCAAGTTATAGCAGATCAGAAAAACGTAATAAATCAAAATCGACACAGTGAGGTCTTAAACAAGGCCTCCTTATTTTTTGTATCACTCCAACAAGTTTTTAGTATCTTCGCCACACCAAAACGGGATTCCTTCATGCATCATCACTTTCTTATTCACAAGCCTTACGGATATTTATCGCAGTTTATTTACCAATTAAAACGCAAGAAAAAGTTGTTGGGCGAATTATACGATTTTCCCGAAAACACCATGGCTATTGGTCGTTTAGATGAAGATTCTGAAGGATTACTTTTATTGACGACAGATGGCATGATGAGCGAAATTGTCCGAAGTAAAAAAGTAGAAAAAGAATATTACGCTCAAGTCGATGGATTGGTTACTGAAGAAGCTGTTGAACAATTAAGAAACGGTGTCGAAATCGGCTTGCACGGCAAAAAATACAAAACCAAAAAGTGTAAAGCGTTTAAATTAGAATCTGAACCAAATTTAGGCGAACGCGGAAAAAAAATTAGAGACGAACGTCATGGTCCAACATCTTGGGTTTCGATCACCTTAACCGAAGGAAAATTTCGTCAAGTGCGAAAAATGACATCAGCTGTTGGTTTTCCTACTTTACGATTGGTTCGTGTACGTGTAGGAAACATTCATTTGAATGATTTAAAAGCAGGCGAAGTTTTAGAAGTAAGTAGTTTTGATGTATAAAAAAAACAGCTATTTCCATTGAAATAACTGTTTTCTATTTTTGAATAAATACAATGATTATTTAAAAATCTCCTCAAAAAAAGTTTTCATTGCTTCCCAACTTCTTTTGTCTGCTAATTCGTTGTAAGCTGCACCTTTACTATTATCGCTTCCGGCATCTTTGTGTGTAAAAGCATGAACGGAATTTGCATAATACACCATTTGCCAATCCGCTTTAGATTCACGCATTTCATTCTGAAAAGCTTCAATTTCTTTTACAGGTACAAAAGGATCATCGGCTCCATGTAAAACCAAAACTTTTGCTTTAATTTCATTTGTTGGACTATTTGCAGCTTTTCCTAATCCGCCATGAAAAGAAACAATTCCTTTTACATTTAAATTTCCTCTAGCTGCTTCAATAGCACCAGTTCCACCAAAACAATAACCAATAACTGCAATTTGATTTTTATCAGCACCCGCTTTTACAAGTTGGTCAATGGCCAATTGAATACGCTTTTGATATTCTGCTGGATTGTTTTTATAGAATCCCGCATTTTTACCAGCCTCTCCTGTGTTTTTTGGATTGTTGCCAACACCATAAATATCGGCAACAAAAGCATGATAGCCTAATTTTGATAATGCTTCTGCCGATTCTTTTGCATGAGCATCAACGCCCATCCAAGCAGGTAAAACAATTACACCAATTTTCTTTGGATTTGATTTTTGTGCTTTTGCAAAAAAGCCTTCTAACTTTTGATTACCATCTGCGTAATCTACTTTTACTAATTGTCCAAAACTATTCAAACTAGCTAATATTAAAGTGATGTATAAATACTTCATAATTTACTTTTTTAGTAAAATTATGAAATTTGTTAATGAATACCGTTAAACAAAATGTAAAATTGGACTAAAATTATTTGATTTTAAATTTACCTATTGTTGCATCAAACAATAAATGTTCTGTATCAAATAACGTATTAAAAATTCCTGTTTGAATTAAATTACACGGTTGGTCAATAACAATTTGAGTAGGAGTAAAAACGATCATTTTGTCTGTCATTTGAATTGCTAAATCAATATCATGAGTAGAATAAAGAATAGTTTTACCCGTTTCATGAGTTAATTTTAGCAATAATTTCAACAATGTAGCTTTATGAACCAAATCTAAATGTGTAGTTGGTTCGTCTAAAATAATAATCGAAGTGTCTTGTGCTAAAGCACGAGCAATCAAAGCAATTTGCAACTGACCATCGCTAATTTCATCATGTTTTTTATGAATCAAATGTTGAATTTCAGTTAAAGCTATAGCTTCATCAATTTTAATTTTATCTTCATTTGATAATGTTCCTAACCAATTGGTGTATGGTTGTCTTCCTAATGCAATGATTTCGTAAACAGTTAAATTACTTGGAGGTAATTTTTCGGTTAAAACAATGCTTAATTCTTGTGCTAAATCAAGCGGTTTGAAATTTTGAATCGATTTATTGAGTAATGTAACTTCACCTTTTAGTGGTGGAATTAATCCAGTAAGTGTTTTTAATAAAGTAGATTTTCCTATTCCGTTTTCACCAATTAAAGCAATTAATTTCCCTTTTTCTAAACTTAAATTTATGTTTTCTGAAATAGTAATGGTTTCGCTTTTGGTTGTATAGCCAATCGAAAGATTTTTAGTTTGTATGATGTTTTCTTGCTTACTCATGATTAAACTCTTTTCTTTCTAACTAATAACCAAATTACTATTGGAGCGCCTATTACTGATGTAATTGCATTTATAGGTAACGTAATATCATTACTTGGAACCTGAGCAATGGTATCGCATAAAAGCATAACAATTGCCCCAATTAAAAGTGTTCCCCAAAACAAAATGAAATGATTACTAGTTTGAAAAACCAACTTTGTCATGTGAGGAACGGCTAACCCAATAAAAGCAATTGGACCAGCAAATGCAGTTATACTTCCGGCTAAAATACTGGTAGCTAAAATAATTATAAAACGTGTTTTTTTATAGTTAATTCCAATGCTTTGCGCATATTTTTCGCCTAATAATAAGGCATTTAATGGTTTGATAACCAAGAAGCTTATTCCGATTCCTATAGCAACGAAGACTGTTAAAAGTGAAATTTCATTCCATGAGAGATTTGAAATACTTCCCATAGACCAAAAAGTAAATTTTTGTAATTTTTCAGCTGTTGTAAAATAGGATAAAACGGAAACAATTGCACTTGTGAAACTACCAAACATCAATCCAACGATTAAGATTGCCATGGTATCTTTTAGTTTTTGAGAAACAATTAATACTGCCATTAAAACCAAAAAGCTACCTAAACTTGAAGCTAAAACTAATCCATAGCTTGATAAAAAGAATGTTGAAATGAAAATTGGTAAAACACCTGAGCCTAAAATCACGAAAGCAACTCCTAAACTAGCACCCGAACTCAATCCTAAAACATAAGGACCTGCTAAAGGATTCCTAAATAAGGTTTGCATTAGCAATCCACTCATGGAAAGTCCAACACCAACTAAAATAGCTGTAAAAGCTTTTGGAAAACGAAAATTCCACAAGATTATTTCCCAGCTCTCCTTGCTCATTTCTTGTAAAAAAATCCCTTTTACAACTTCTTTAATAGGAATTGCAACAGAGCCAAGACTGATGTTAACTAAAAACAGAAAGACTAATGCTAAAAGCAAAAGCAAGAAAATAAAGTTCTGTTTTTTGGTAAACTGCATGATTGAAATTTTGGCTAAATTACGTTTTTTGGTTTTTTTAAACACACAGACACATAGAAAAAAGTAAAGTAAAGTTTTGTTGAAACCATTTCATTCGCATATAGCTTATGATAGCTATGTTAAGTGAAACGCCTGAAATTTATATAAAGTTTAGCTATGTGACTATGTGTTTCAATTTCTGTTTTTATTTCAACTTTTCAAAAAAGTACAATTCGTAATCAGGTAAAACTTCAGGATGTAAAATTTTTACAATATCTTTTAAAACTAAATCAGGTCGGTTTTGAGCCAATTCATAATAAATAACACCGCCGGTTTTTCCTTTTTTAGTGCTAAACGAATACACATTTTTGTTTTTTACCGCTTTGAAATGAATGTAATTTGGGTTGTTATCCAAAATTTCTTGTATAGATGTAAATTGACCAGGACCTATCCAAAAATCAGCATCACTAGCTTTGTCTAAAACACTTTCAAAAGATAAGGACAAACTTCCAGTACCTTTTGAATCTTTCCATAAATAATTGCCATTGGCTTCTTTTAGGAAATATGCAGCCCAACTATCACCTTGTGGTAAAAACCACTGATCTTCGTAAATAGCACCAGCAAAAATAGAGGGTTGTGTTTTAGCATTTTTAGCCAATGTAGCGGCTAATTTGTATTCTTTTTCAATCGAATTGAAAATCTCATTTGCTTTTTCATCTAAATTATACAAAGCACCAAAGAATTTAATCCATTCAGCTTTTCCAAGAGGTGTTTTTTCGGTCCAATCGCCATTAAAAATGATTTTCTGACCGTTTTTTTCTAAATTTTTGTATGTTTTTAAGTCGCCATCCACACTAAAGCCTACTATAACATCTGGTTGGATGTCTAAAATCACTTCTGTGTTTAAACCTTGATTGCTTCCTAAATCTCTAATTTTTCCTGCATCAATTAAAGTTCTCGTTTTTTCAGATGAAATATAATTTGTGGTTGGAAATCCTATTAAAGTTTTTTCTACACCTAAAGATTCTAATGCTGGAATATGAGTTGTAGAAGTTACTATTATCTTTTTAATTGGTATTTCAATTGCAGTAAATTGTTGTAAGCTATCTGGAATTTGAGCCCCTTTTTTGCGTAACACATAAGTGTAGTTTTCTTTAGATTCTGGATAGGCATTTGAAACTTTCATAACAGAAAAACCATCATATTTTTGAATTGAAAATCCTTCCGCATAGATAATGCTATTATTGGCAGAATTTTTTAGATAGTCAGTGTTTTCAGATTCTTTACATTGAATGAAACCTAGAAAAAGAATTACTAAAAAGAAATAATGGCGCATGAAAATGTTTTTTTTGCAAAAGTAGTATTTTACATTCAAAAAGCAGTACTATGTAACAATTGATGCAAAAAGGAATCAACAAAACCTTAAATTTGCCAAAAAAAACATGAGAACAGATTCTAACGCATTTATTTATGCAGTTGCTACAATTGTATTAGCACACTTTGTAATTGGCTTTATTTTACTGTGGCGTAAGATGAATAAGAAGAAGTAGTTTTGAAAGCTATTTTATAATACTTGTATTCTTATAAAATTATAATACCTTTGCACCCGAATTTTGGTTGTTGTTTCTGAATTTTTCAAAACAACATTAAAAGGGAATTAGGTGAAATACCTAAGCTGTACCCGCAACTGTAAGCTATAAAGCTTGTTGTTATCTTCAATGCCATTGTTTCGTAAGTTCGAAACGAGAAGGCCAACAACAAGACGCAAGCCAGGAGACCTGCCACATTCATTGAGTAACAAACTTTCGGGAAAAAAAGTTTGAGTATGGGTAAATTCTGTGCTTTTCTCCCTAATTTATTAAAATTTTTATTAACCCTAAAAATGAACAAAAAGTTTATTTGTTTAAGTGTATTTTCACTTGCAACTGCTTTTGCGTATGCTCAAGAATCAGATACGTTAAAAGTAACCAATCTTAAAGAAGTAGTCGTTTCCGACACTAAGTTTTCACAAAGTAAAGAGAAGTCAGGAAAAATTATTGAAGTAATCACAGCACAAGACTTAGAAGCTAAAAAAGGACAAAATTTGGCCAATGTTTTAAGTCAGGTTGCTGGTGTTGAAATCAACGGTAACCAATCGTTTGGAGGTAAAAACTTAGGTTATTACATTCGCGGTGGTCGTAATCGTCAAGTTGCCATTTATATTGATGGTGTTCCGGTAACTGATGCTTCGGGTATTAATTTAGAATACGATTTACGTTTAATTCCGGTAGAGCAAATTGAAAGAATTGAAGTAATGAAAGGTGCTTCTAGTACTTTATATGGAACAGGAGCTGCCACTGGAGTTATTAATATCACGTTGAAAAAATCAGCTAAAAAAGAAATTTCGGGTAATGCTTACATCAATATGGGAACGCAAAATACCTCAGAAACTTCAAAAACTAGCCCACAAGATTTTAATCAAGGAATTTTTGTAAACGGAACTGTAAAAAAAGTGAGTTATGCGACTTCTTTAAATAGTACTGAAACTAAAGGAATGTCTGAAGCGGCAGGAGAAAATTTTGAAGAAGATACTTTTTCAAGAGTTAATGTATTGCAAAAAATAGGATTCAAAGCAAATGATAAATTAAGTTTTGAGTTTTTTGGAAATTACGATAGAATTAAAAATACTTTCGATAATTCTTTTGATGGTATTATTGCCAATTCTGACGATTTAAATAACAATAGTATGTCAGAACAATTTAGAATTGGATTTTTACCAAAATACAAATACAACAAAGGTGAATTTGCAATTAATGCTGGTGCTTCTACAATTGATAGAATTCTAAATCTTTCAAATTCTTGGTCAGGAACTGTAGATGCTTATAATTATTCAGGAAGAAGTGCTTCGATTGATGCTTTCAATAAATACAATTTCAGCAAACAAGTATATTTGGTTTTAGGTGCGCAATACCAATATTTTGATATGACACAAAAAGATGCTTACACTGATGTTGCAAGAGAAGGAGCGAAGTTTAACTTGTTTGATCCTTATGCAACAGTTGTTTTTAATTCTGAATTTGGTTTGAATATCAACGCAGGAGCTCGTTTTAATACACATAGTGAGTATGGTAATCAACTAGTTTATAATTTCAATCCAAGCTACTCTTTTGAGAATTTACCATTGAAAGTTTTAGCATCTTATAGTACAGCTTTCATTACACCAAGTTTATACCAATTATACGGACCTTATGGGAATTTAGACTTAACTCCTGAAGAAAATGCTACTGCAGAACTTGGTTTAGAATCGCAATTATTGGATAAAAAATTAACAATTAATGCAGTTGGTTTCTATCGTGAAGAAGAAGATACTTTCGGATTTTATTATAATTCAGCCACTTTTGAGTCATATTATATTAATGTAGATGGAACATTTAATGCTAAAGGTATTGAAGTAAGTGCACGTTATGCATTGTCAGAAAAGTTCAATGTTGGTGGAAATTATACTTTTACAGAAGTGGAACAACAATTGAATCGATTGATTCCAAAACACAAAGGAAATGTGGATTTGAATTACAAATTCAAAAGAGGAACATTCGGAATCAATTATCAATATGTAGATAAAAGAAGCGATGCCTATTACGATTCCAATATTTGGGCAACGCAAGCTGTTAATTTAGCCGCTTATCAGTTGGTTAATTCGAATATTTCATATGAATTATTGCCAAATCGTTTACATATTTTTGGAACTGTAACTAATATACTTAATGAAGATTTCCAAGAATTAATTGGATACAATACAAGAGGAAGAAATTATAAATTAGGTTTGAATTTCATGTTTTAACTAAAGTTTAATTATTTGATTTTAAAAGGTTTTGGTAGTTTTTTACCAAAACCTTTTTTTTTATTTGTAACAAAATTAAATTACATTCGTCTTCATTATAAACCAACCCATTAATATGAACCAAAACGAGTTTGTACAAATAATTACTCCTTTTAAGGATAAGTTATTTCGTTTAGCGAAACGAATGCTCGTTAGTACCGAAGAAGCAGAAGATGCGACTCAGGAAGTGTTGGTAAGATTGTGGAATAAAAATAGTGCTTTAGAACAGTACAATAGTGTAGAAGCTTTAGCGATGACGATGACCAAGAATTATTGTTTGGATCAACTGAAAAGCAAAAGAGCAACGAATTTGCAAATTGTGCATAATAATTATCAAGACAAGCAAGCGAGTGTTGAAACACAAATAGAGCATCAAAATACGTTGCAATGGGCCGAAAAGTTAATGAATGATTTACCCGAACAACAAAGATTGATATTACAACTTAGAGAAATTGAAGAATACGAATTTTCGGAAATTGCTCAAGTATTAGAAATGAATGAAACAGCGGTTCGAGTAGCTTTATCAAGAGCACGAAAAACCTTAAGAGAACAAATAGAAAAAACACATAATTATGGAACTCAAGTTAGTTGAACAATTATTGGAAAAATACTTTCAAGGAGAAACTACAATAGTAGAAGAAAAACAATTAAAGGCCTATTTTTCTTCCAACGATGTGGTGCCACATTTGGCTAAATATCAATCGCTATTTGGTTACTTTGAAACACAAAAAGGAACGCAATTCGAGCAAAAACTTCCATTACAACCTAGAAAACAAAATACTGTAAAATGGATAGGTATTGCTGCAAGTTTTGTAGTGCTTTTTGGATTGGCAACCTTCTATTTTTATCCATCCGAACCTAAAAAAGAAGATTTAGGAACGTACGATACTCCAGAAGAAGCCTTTGCCGCTACACAAAAAGCTTTGTTGATGGTTTCAGAACAAGTTAACATTGGCATGGAAAGTGTAGTATATTTAGAAGAATACGAAAAAACAAAAAAAACAATTTTTAAATAATTAGAAAAATGAAAAATTTAGTAGTAGTTATAGCATTTTTAATGGCATCAACAGTTTCTTTTGCACAAGGCGCTTTTGATAAATTTGAAGATAAAGAAGGTGTAGCATCTGTTATTGTGAATAAGAAGATGTTTGAAATGATGAGTAAAGTTAAAGTGGATGCAAAAGATAAAGAAATGCAACAATACATGAACTTACTTAAAAAATTAGATAACTTAAAAGTGTTTACAACGAGTAATGCAAAATTAGGTGCCGATATGAAAGCGACTGTAAATAGTTACTTAAAATCAAATCCTTTAGAAGAATTGATGCGTGTGAATGGCGATGGTAAAAATGTGAAAATTTATGTAAAATCAGGTGCTAACGAAAACATTGTAAAAGAACTTTTAATGTTTATTGAAGGAGCTAATATGAAAGATGCTAGTACAATTGTTTTATCATTAACAGGAAACTTTAGTTTAGATGAGATTTCAGTTTTAACTGAAAAAATGAGTCTTCCTGGTGGTGATGATTTGAAAAAAGCTTCAAAAAAATAAAACATGAAAAAATTAGTTCTACTTGCTTTTAGTGTACTTTTTCTGATAAGTTGTGAAGATAAGCCAACATTGCAAAAATACTTTGTAAAGAATACGGAATCATCAAATTTTTTAGCAGTTGATTTGGCTTCTAATGTTCTTAAAACAGATAAGTTAATATTGTCAGATACTGAAAAAGAAGCATTAAACTCGTTTGAGAAAATGAATATTTTGGCTTTCAAAAGTGACTCTACAAATACTTTAGGTTATGATAAAGAGATTAAAGAAGTGAAAGCTATCTTAAAAAACGAAAGCTATCAGCAGTTAATGAAAGCGGGTTCGGGAAATGATGGTGCTGCAATCTATTTTGTTGGTCAAGATGATGAACACATTGATGAGTTTGTTGTTTTAGCTGGTAAAAAAGAAGCAGGGTTTGCTGTTATTCGAGTTTTAGGAAACGACATGAATCCAACACATATTTTAAATATGGTGAGTTTGCTTCAAAAATCTCAAGTTGATATGGAGCAACTAAAACCTCTCCAACAATTTATGAAACAATAAAAAAAATCCCGATTCATCGGGATTTTTTAGTTTTTAAAGTATTTGAAAGGAACTATTAGCATTCCGAAACATTCACCATCTTCTTTGCCAATGTGTTTGTGATGCATTTTATGTGCTCTCCTAACAGCTCTAGCATAACGATTGTTGGCATTTCTAAACATTTTAAATCGTTGATGAATAAAAATATCATGAACTAAGAAATAAGCCAATCCGTAGGCAAATATACCTAAGCCTATTGCCAAACCAATTTCAAGTATATTGTATTTCCAAAGTAAAAAGCATCCAATACTTACTAAAGCATAAAAGATAAAGAAAGCATCATTTCGTTCAAACCATGAATCATGGTCCTTTTTATGATGATCGGCATGTAAACTCCACAAAAAACCATGCATTATGTATTTGTGACTGAACCAGGCCATAAATTCCATAAAGCAAAAGGTTGTAAAAAAGACTAAAATATGTATCCACATAATATTTTTAATTTATAATTTCAAAAACAATAGCTTGTTATAAAATATTCAAACGGTAATTTAAATAACATTTAGCAAGTAATCCCACTTTTTCGTAATCGGGAACTCTAATTCGCGTGTTTTTAATTTCAAGCGATGGTGTTTTCTTTAATTTGCTTAATAATTTCTTGTAGTAAATATAAGCTGTATATACACCAAATTTAGCTTCTAAAGGCAATTTTTGTATTCCTTCAAAACCAGCATCAAAATCGGCTTGAATTTCGTTTATAATTTGTTGTTTTGAAGCTTCATCCAATCTTGATAAATCAGTATTTGGAAAATACGTTCTACTCAAATCTTCATAATCGGCTTTTAAATCACGTAAGAAATTTACTTTTTGAAACGCCGAACCCAAACGCATTGCGCTGTGCTTTAATTCATCGTATTTTTTATCATCTCCATTAACAAAGACTTTTAAACACATTAATCCTACAACATCAGCCGAACCATAAATGTACTGATTGTATTCTTCCACAGTAGTGTAAACTGATTTATGTAAATCCAACTTCATACTGTGCATAAACGCATCTATTAATTCCATTGGAATGTTATACTTGTTTACAGTATGCTGAAACGAGTTTAAAATAGGGTTTAAACTTATTTTTTGCGTAAGCGCTAAACTTAATTCATTTTCAAACTGTGAAAACAAAGCTTCTTTATCGTAATCATGAAAAGTGTCAACAATTTCGTCAGCAAAGCGAACAAATCCATAGATATTGTATATATCCTGACGGATGCTCGGTGCTAACATTTTTACAGCAGATGAAAATGACGTACTGTACGCTTTCGTAACTTTTACGCTACAATCAAATGAAACGTTATCAAAAATGGACTTCATACTATTGATACTTTTTTATTAAATCGGCAACTAATTTTCCTGAAATTAAGGACGGAGGCACTCCTGGTCCTAGTACGGTTAACTGTCCAGTAAAATACAAGTTTTGTATTTTTTTACTTTTCAATTTAGGTCTTAAAAAAGCAGTCTGCAATAAGGTATTCGCCATACCATACGCATTCCCTTTGTACGAATTATATTCTTTAACAAAATCATTTACACAAAACGATTCTTTAAAGATAATATTATTTTTTACTTTTTGGTTAGTTAATTGCTCAAGGCGCGTAATAATTTTTTCAAAATACAATTCTCTCAATTCATTTGTATCTTCTAATCCAGGCGCTAATGGAATTAAAAAGATTCCAGCTTCTTTTCCTTCTGGTGCAGAATTTTCATCGGTTTTTGATGGAAAACTCGCGTAAAATAAAGGTTCTTCAGGCCATTTTGGATTATCGTAAATGGCTTCGGCGTGAATATCAAAATCTACATCGAAAAATAAAGAGTGATGTTCTACGTTTTCAATTTTCTTGTCAAATCCCACATAAAATAGGAGTGAAGAAGGAGCAAATGTTTTTGTTGACCAGTATTTTTCAGAATATTGACGGTAATTTTTATCCAGCAGAGTTTCTGAATGATGATAATCAGCGCCACTCAAAACTATATCGGTAGTGATTATTTGATTGTTTACCAACAAACCCGTTGCCTTGCCATTAGTAATGTCAATTTTTTGAACATTTGCATTTGTTTCAATTTTAACGCCTAATTCTTTTGCTAAAGCTTCCATTGCTAATATTACAGAATACATTCCGTTTTTTGGATGCCAAGTTCCTAAACCAAAATCGGCAAAGTTCATAAAATTATAAAACGAAGGTGTGTCGCTTGGTTTTGCTCCTAAAAATAAAACTGGAAATTCTAAAATTTGAACTAGTTTTATGTTTTTGAATCGTTTTCGAACATCTTTTTTAATGTTACTGAAAAATTGATTCACTTTTTTGGCTGTTTCTAAAGTAATCAATTCCAAAGGAGATTCACCTGGACGATATACTAAATCTTTAATTGCGATATCATAATTACTTTTTGCTTCAGCCATAAATTGCTCTAATTGTTTTCCGCTTCCTTTCTCGATAGATTCGAAAGTTTTTACAATTTCAGGCAGATTATCTGCAATTGTTATAAAATCTAAATGACCAAAATAAACTTGATAAGCCGGAGATAACTTAATTAACTCATAATAGTCAGAAGGTTTTTTACCAAAGTCAGAGAAAAAACGTTCAAATACATCTGGCATCCAATACCATGTTGGTCCTATGTCGAAAGTAAACCCTTCTTTTTTTAATTGACGAGCTCTTCCACCAATGGTATTGTTTTTTTCATAGATTGTTACCTCATTTCCTTCTTTTGCCAAATAGCATGCAGCAGAAAGAGATGAAAATCCAGAACCGATTATGGCAATTTTTTTATCCACTTATATTTATTTTGTTTAACAAAAATAGTAAAAAAGTTAAACAAAACAAATTTTTTTATAAAGTATTCGATAGTTCTTCTATACTACTATATCTATATACGTTGTTGAGAGGGGTTTTGGATGAAATATATTGGGTCATTCTACCAAGTAATAATAATTCATGTTTGGTATTTTTAAGCAATTGCTCTTGGATATCAACTATATAGTTGTCAATTTCTTCCAGATTTGGCTCAACCGTTAAATAACTTACAAAAGTTATCTTTTCAAAAGAGTTTTTTAAATCTAATAAACTTTCAGTTGGAATACTTTCTCCTAAATAAATAGTTTGATACCCTTTTAATAAAATTTCATAATTTAAATACATTAATCCTAATTCATGAACCTCGTTTAAAGGAAGAAATAAAACGAAAACTTTATCAGTTCTTGTTGGTTCTAGAATTTGAACTTTTTCCGTGTTGATTAAAAGTTTTTGCTTAATTAAGTAACTTATGAAATGTTCGTGCGCCGGTGATATAGTATCGGTTTGCCACAAAAAACCAATTTCTTCCATTAATGGAATAAAAACAGTATAGAAAACTTCGCGAAAAGATTTTTCACTTAAAAGTTGGTTATAGGTTTTAAAAAATAAAGATTGATCAAAGTTCATCATGGCCATTTTAAAAGTACTTATGGCATGATTTTTAGCACTTTTTTCAGAAATTATATCATTGGCTAATTGATTAATTTGTTCTTGATTAAGATTGCTTATTTTCGATATTTTGTATCCATAATTATGTATTAATACAATATTTAAAAGCTTTTGTAGATTTTTAATATCATAAGAACGAATGTTGGTGTCAGAACGCATGGGTTCTAAAATATTATAGCGTTTTTCCCAAATACGAATTGTATGTGCTTTTATTCCAGATAGATTTTCTAAATCTTTAATGCTAAAAACATTCTTTACATTGTTCATTTTTCATGTTATTTTGTTTAACAAAAGTAATAAAAAAAGTAAACAAAATGATAAATGTAGTAAAAATGTTTATCTAATTGGTTTGAAAATTAAACAAATAGGAAGTAGGAAATTAGAAAAATACAGTATCAAAGTTGTAAAGAATTGTGACCAAGGAGGGATTTGAACCCTCACGCCCTTGCGAGCACCACCCCCTCAAGATGGCGAGTCTACCGTTTCTCCACTTGGCCTAAAATAAAAAAAGTTAAGCATTTGCTTAACTTTTTTAAAGTGACCTGGCTGGGATTCGAACCCAGGACCCCATCATTAAAAGTGATGTGCTCTACCAGCTGAGCTACCAAGTCGGTGCTTTCAAGAATATGCTATTGTAGTGACCTGGCTGGGATTCGAACCCAGGACCCCATCATTAAAAGTGATGTGCTCTACCAGCTGAGCTACCAAGTCATTTATTTCCTTGAATGCGGGTGCAAATATATAAACATTTATTTATTTTGCAATGGTAATTTATTATAAATTTGTCTTTTTTTTTAATTAATTTCTTAACCCTTTAATTTATAGGGGATTATTTACATATGAAAATTGTGTTACTTGGGTATATGGGTTGTGGTAAGTCGGTAATCGGTGCTTTTTTGTCAAAAAAGCTCAATATTCCTTTTCTTGATTTGGACCATGAAATTGAAAAATCTTCTCAACAAACCATATCTGAAATGTTTCAGACTAAAGGTGAAATTTATTTTAGAAAAAAGGAACATGAGGTTTTTAAATCATTGGTGAATAAACCTGGTGAATTTGTATTAAGTTTAGGAGGAGGAACTCCATGTTATTACTACAATCATGAGTTATTGCAAAATGAAGGTGTTGTTTCTATCTATTTAAAGGCTTCTGTAGATACTTTAGTAAGTCGATTAAGCAATGAAAAGGAAAATCGCCCGCTCTTGCATATGCAAGACGAGAATTCGTTAAAAGATTTTATCAATAAACATTTGTTTGATAGAAACTATTATTATTATCAAGCAACAAAAACAATTGTAGTCGATGATAAGTCTATAAATCAAATTGTAGATGAAATCGCTTCTATTTTAGCTTAAATAGGCATAAGAATTGTTGTTTTCAAAAACTACTTGAATGTGTTCTTGTAATGATGTTGATAAAGACAATCCTTTAAAATCAGCTTTTACAGGATATTTTTTGTGATTTCTATCTACTAAAACTGCTGTTTTAAATTTGTTTAATGGAACTTCTAAAAAATGTTTTACACCATAAATTAAAGTAGTTCCAGTATTTAACACATCGTCAATTAAAACAAGTGATTTATTTTGATATTCATCTACGTTTAAAGATGTGGTAACAACGTTTTGTGGATTTTGTTTGTTTATTTTAACTTCACAAAGTGTTACTTTTAGATCTGAAATTACAGCTAATTCTGCAGCTATTTTTTCAGCAAAAATAAACCCATTATTAGCAATACCAGCTAAAATTACTTCATTATCATTTACAAATGTTTCGTAAATCTGATACGCAATTCTTTTTGTTTTATGTGAAATTTCTTTGTGTGATAAAATGATATTTTCCATTTGTGTTGTTATTTGACTTCAAAGATAAAAAAGAGTTCTTTATTTTCTCGAGGCTTTATTGAATTATATGCTTTTTCAAGTGTTTTTATATAAAATTTCTCTGAAAACAATTCCATGTATTCCTCTTTTGAACCACCAAACGGAGGTCCAACTTCTGTTAAAGGAAAATCAAATAGAAGTCCTGCTATTTTACCTTTAGGTTTTAATAATGTTTTCATTTTTTCAACATATTGAGGACGCATGTTGGGCAATAATGCGCAGAAAAAGGTTTGTTCTATTATTAAATCAAAAGTATCATTGAAAGCAAAAAAATCATCATGAATAAGATGAGAACTATATTTTGGATTTCTCTTCTTGATATTATTTAAAGGAGTTTCGGCAATATCAATTACAAATACATTTTTAAAGCCTTTTTTAATTAAATAATCAAATTCATAACCATTACCAGCTCCTGGAATTAAGATTTTTAAATTTTTATCAGTTAATTGGTCAATGTATTCTTTTATTGGAGTTGTTATTTTGCCAGCATCCCAACCCGTATCACCTTTTTGATATCTGTTTTCCCAATAGTTCATTTATTCCGTTTTAGAAGTTTCATCAAAATCTTCATTATCCCATAAATAATCATCGATGTCTCTTCGCTCTTTTTTTGTAGGACGTCCAGTACCATTTGCACGATAATGATCTTTAGAAAGTTTAAGCAATTCTAAATGTTCAAATGCTTCTTTAGGAGTTTCATCTTTTCGATACATATCTACTAACTTAGCTCCTAAGCGGTTTTGTGGAATATCAAGGATGGTTAATTTGTAATTTATTTGGTCTTTTCGCAAGGTAATTTTATCGGTTGGAAATACTTCGCGAGAAGCCTTAGCAACCTGTCCGTTAACTGTTATGTGACCCTTTTTTACAGCTTCAGTTGCTATACTTCGGGTTTTGTAGTATCGTAAGCACCATAAAAGTTTGTCAATACGCATAATATAAATCAAAAAACCATGTTAATATTTCTACAAAAATAAATGAAAATTGTATCTTGCGCCCTATAAATTTTATAATAATGAAAAGCCTTTTAAAAATAGTTTTGGTTGTTGGTTTGTTTACGAGTCTTTTTTCTTGTCAAAAAGATGATGGTGTTTCTCTACAAGAAGATCGACCATATGACGAAGTATATGCAGAAGATATTGCAGAAATTGAAGAGTTTTTGCACACGCATTATGTTACTGTTGATGCAGATTATAATACGACTTTTACTCAAATTCCTGATGGTGGAACGCAAACTCCAATTTGGGATATGCCTGAATTAGATTTTAAAGAAGTAGATAAGCATGATATTACTTATAAAGTTTATTATTTGAATTTTAGAGAAGGTGTTGGTGAAAATATTACACGTGTTGATTCATCATATGTTTCATATAAAGGTTTCGCTTTTAATAAAACAACAACTGATGGAGTTGATACCTATAATCAAACAGTTTTTGATGAAAAACAATCTCCGATTTGGTTGTCTCTGGATGAAGTAATTACAGGTTGGGCTTACATTATGCCTCTTTTTAAAACAGGCACTTTTACTCCAATGGCCGATGGAAGTATTTCATATAATGATTTTGGAACTGGTGTAATGTTTCTTCCTTCTGGATTGGCTTATTTTAGCTCAGGAACTTTAACTATTCCATCTTATGCGTCTTTAGTATTTTCGTTTAAATTGCATAATTTAAGAAGAAGAGATCATGATCAAGATGGTATTCTTTCTATGTATGAATACGGACCAGATTTTGATGAAGACCCAATTGACACAGATGAAGATGGTAGACCAGATTATATTGATGTTGATGATGATGCCGATGGTGTTTTAACAAAAGTAGAAAGATCGTTTACTTATTTAGATGGTGGTGAAACTAAAACAGGATATTATCCTTATAATGGAGCACTTGTAGATGATCCTTCAACACCTTATGATGATACTAAAGGTATTCCAAGTTGTTCAAACGATTTTACGTCACCAACAAGATTAAGAAGACATTTAGATCCTAGTTGTAGAAATTAATATTTTCTAGATATAATTTTAAAAGACCGATTTAATCGGTCTTTTTTTATATAAAAAAAACTCCGATATAAACACATCGGAGTGATTTTTTCTAAACTAACCCTAACTAAATGAGAATTTTATTCTTATTACAATGCAAATATCTTACCTTTTTTTGAATTGTAATGTTAAGGTTATGTTATTCTTATGTTATTGATTACTAAATTTTTACGAAAACGTTTTTTCTGTAAAAAATGAATTACAAAACATTATTTTTTATCTTGTAAAGCAAATACTCTTTTCAATAAATCAGAACTTCTTGCGCTTAAATTGCCTCTAATATCTTTTTCTTCAACAGCAATCATTTTAAAAACGCCTTCCATTGCTTTGTTAGTGGTATAATCTGTTAAATCAGGATTTACTTTTGTTACTAAAGGAATAGAGTTGTATTTGGTAATGATATTCGTCCAAACTTTATCAGCGCCTACTTTTGCAAATGAATTTTTAATAACTGGATTGAATTTAGCGTATAAAGCATTTGAAGTAGTATTTTGTAAATAAGTAGTCGCTGAACTTTCATTACCCATTAAGATGTTTTTAGCGTCAGTAAAAGTCATTTGTTTAACTGCATCAACAAAAATAGGGGTAGCTTCTTTTACAGCATCTTCAGCAGCTCTATTAATTACTTTTAAGCCTTCATCTGCTAAACTTGATAAACCAATTTGACGTAATTTTTTATCTACTACTTGTAACTCTTCAGGTAAAAGAATTTTTACGGCTTGATTTTTAAAGAATCCGTCTGTTGCAGTCAATTTAGAAACTTGTTTGGTTATACCATTATTCAAAGCTTCTTTTAAACCATTTCCTATTTCAAATTGGCTAATTCCTGTTGTTCCTTGTGGAAGTTGATCCATTACTTGTTGCATTTCTGCACAGCCAAATAAACCAAATACTAATAAACTAAATACAATTTTTTTCATGTTTTCTATTTTGTAAACTTATTTTACAAAGATAGTGCCATTTTTCAAAACAATAATTTGTAAAAATTGGATGAATTAAAATTATTAAATTCGTAAATTGCACCCATAAAATTGAATAAAAATTACAGATGGAACTACAAACGCCCTATATTCCTAAAAATAAAGTAAGAATTGTAACTGCTGCTTCATTATTTGATGGTCACGACGCCGCTATCAATATCATGCGTAGAATTATTCAAGCAACTGGTGTGGAAGTTATTCACCTAGGTCACGATAGAAGTGTTGAAGAAGTTGTAAATACAGCAATTCAAGAAGATGCAAATGCAATTGCAATGACTTCTTATCAAGGAGGACACAATGAATATTTTAAATATATGTATGATTTGCTTAAAGAAAAAGGAGCAGGTCATATAAAAATATTTGGTGGAGGTGGAGGTGTAATATTACCTTCGGAAATCTCAGAATTACACGAATACGGAATTGAAAGAATTTATTCTCCAGATGATGGTCGAGCTCTTGGTTTACAAGGTATGATTAACGATTTGGTTCAACGTTCTGATTTTCCAATTGGAGATAAATTAAATGGAGAGTTAAGTCATATCGAAGAAAAAAATCCAACGGCAATTGCTCGATTAATTTCTTCTGCTGAGAATTTTCCTGAAATAGCAAAATCTGTTTTTGAAGAGATTCACCAAAAAAATGAAACTTCTAAAATTCCGGTTTTGGGAATTACAGGAACTGGAGGAGCTGGGAAATCTTCTTTAGTTGATGAATTGGTTCGTCGTTTCTTAATCGATTTTCCTGAAAAAACTATCGGATTAATTTCGGTTGACCCTTCAAAGCGTAAAACGGGAGGTGCTTTATTAGGAGATAGAATTCGTATGAACGCTATTAATAATCCTCGTGTTTATATGCGTTCGTTAGCAACTCGTCAATCCAATTTAGCTTTATCAAAATATGTAGCTGAAGCAATCGAAGTATTGAAAGCAGCTAAATACGATATTATTATTTTAGAAACTTCTGGTATTGGTCAATCAGATACTGAAATTTTAGAACATTCTGATGTTTCATTGTATGTAATGACACCTGAATTTGGTGCAGCAACTCAGTTAGAAAAAATCGATATGTTGGATTTTGCTGATTTAGTAGCATTAAACAAATTTGATAAAAGAGGTGCTTTAGATGCGATTCGTGATGTAAAAAAACAATACCAACGCAATCATAACTTATGGGATGTGGATACCGATAAGATGCCAATTTTTGGAACTATTGCATCACAATTCAACGATCCAGGAATGAACACGCTTTACAAATCTATCATGGATAAGATTGTAGAGAAAACAGGAGCTGATTTAAAATCGACTTTCGAAATCACGCGTGAAATGAGCGAGAAGATTTTCGTAATTCCTCCTCATAGAACACGTTATTTATCTGAAATCGCAGAAAACAATAGAAAATATGATGAAACAGCGCTTTCTCAAGTAGAAGTAGCTCAAAAATTATACGGAATTTTTAAAACTGTTGAAACGGTTAACGGAAATGTTCCTCAATTAGATAAAGCAGGAATTATTGAAAGTTCTTTAAATATTACTGCTAATAACAAAGATTTCGTTTCGTTATTAACGAAAGAATTTGACCGTGTAAAAATGAATTTGGACCCATACAATTGGGAAATCATTTTAACATGGGACGAAAAAGTAAACAAATACAAAAATCCAGTTTACAGTTTTAAAGTTCGTGATAAAGAAATTAAAATTGCAACGCATACAGAATCGCTTTCTCATACTCAGATTCCAAAAGTAGCGTTACCAAAATACCAAGCTTGGGGCGATATTTTAAAATGGAATTTACAAGAAAATGTTCCTGGAGAATTTCCATTTGCATCTGGATTATATCCATTTAAACGTGAAGGAGAAGATCCAAGTAGAATGTTTGCTGGAGAAGGTGGACCTGAAAGAACAAACAAGCGTTTTCATTATGTAAGTGCTGGAATGCCAGCAAAACGTTTGTCAACAGCTTTTGACTCGGTAACTTTATATGGAAATGATCCTCATATTCGTCCTGATATTTATGGGAAAATTGGAAATGCGGGAGTTTCTATTTGTTGTTTAGACGATGCTAAAAAATTATATTCTGGTTTCGATTTAAGTCATCCATTAACATCGGTTTCTATGACTATCAATGGTCCTGCGCCAATGTTGTTAGGATTTTTCATGAATGCGGCTATCGATCAAAATTGTGAAAAATACATTATTGAAAATGGATTACAAAAAGAGGTTGAAGCAAAAATTGAAGCTATTTACAAACAAAAAGGAATTGCTCGACCATCTTACCAAGGTAAATTACCAGAAGGAAATAATGGTTTAGGATTAATGCTTTTAGGGGTAACTGGAGACCAAGTTTTACCATTAGATGTTTATCAAGATATTAAAGTAAAAACATTAGCGCAAGTTCGTGGAACTGTTCAGGCCGATATTTTAAAAGAAGACCAAGCACAAAATACTTGTATTTTCTCTACAGAATTTGCATTGCGTTTAATGGGTGACGTTCAAGAATATTTTATCAAACAAAACGTTCGTAATTTCTATTCGGTTTCGATTTCTGGATATCATATTGCTGAAGCAGGAGCAAATCCTATAACCCAGTTGGCATTTACATTAGCAAACGGATTTACTTATGTTGAGTACTATTTAAGTCGTGGAATGAATATCAACGATTTTGGTCCAAACTTATCGTTCTTCTTTTCAAATGGAATTGATCCTGAATATGCAGTAATCGGTCGTGTAGCACGTAAAATTTGGGCGAAAGCCATGAAAAACAAATATGGAGCTAACGAAAGAGCACAAATGTTGAAATATCATATTCAAACTTCTGGACGTTCATTACACGCTCAAGAAATTGACTTTAACGATATTCGTACAACGCTTCAAGCATTATATGCTATTTATGATAACTGTAATTCACTTCATACAAATGCGTATGACGAAGCAATTACTACACCAACTGAAGAATCAGTACGTCGTGCAATGGCAATTCAGTTGATTATCAATAAAGAATTAGGTTTAGCTAAAAACGAAAACCCAATTCAAGGTTCTTTCATTATTGAAGAATTAACGGATTTAGTAGAAGAAGCGGTTTTAGCTGAATTTGATAGAATTACAGAAAGAGGTGGCGTTCTTGGTGCAATGGAAACAATGTATCAAAGAAGTAAAATTCAAGAAGAGTCATTGTATTATGAAACGTTGAAACATACAGGTGAATTCCCAATTATTGGTGTAAATACCTTCTTGAGTTCTAAAGGTTCGCCAACGGTTATTCCTGCTGAGGTTATTCGTGCTACGGAAGAAGAAAAACAATATCAAATTGATATGTTAAACAATCTTCACAAAACAAGCGCTGATAAAGTAGCAGAACAATTGAATATTATTCAAGATGCAGCTATTAACAATCAAAATATTTTTGAAAAATTAATGGATGCTACAAAAGTATGTTCGTTAGGACAAATTACTTCAGCTTTATTTGAAGTAGGAGGTCAGTACAGACGAAATATGTAATTAGAAATAGATAAATAATTTATAAAAAAGACCTTTCAGAAATGGAAGGTTTTTTTATTTTTGAAATATGGAAACGAAAATTAGAATTTTCCCGGAAACTAAACTCATAGGTATGAACAGCTCTTTCTCTTATTCTGATTACAGAATAGGCGAGTTGTGGGGAAGATTTATGCCACGACGAAATGAAATTAAAAACAACATTGGAATAGAATTGTACAATGTTCAAATCAATCCAGAAAATTTTGATTTCAATCCGCAAACAGAATTTATAAAATGGGCTGCGGTTTCAGTGACTGATTTTAATTTTATTCCAGAAGGAATGGATTTATTAGTTATAGAAGAAGGTTTGTATGCTGTTTTTAATCATGTTGGAGATGTAGCAAAAGCAAGAGAAAGCTTTGGTTATATTTTTAGCGTTTGGTTGCCTAATTCGGAATATGAATTAGATAATCGACCTCATTTTGAGATTTTAGGTAAAAAGTATAAAAATAATGCTCCTGATTCGGAAGAGGAAATTTGGATACCAATTAAGAAAAGAAATTAGTATTCGCCGTCCACATAAAACCAATTTCCGTTTTCCAATTTAAAAGTCGAAAGTTCGTAATGAACTTGCGCTTTCAAATTTTCATCCAAAAAATAAGCTTTGAAAGTTACAGTGGTTTCAGTTGCGGCTAAAACTTCTAGTTTTATCCATTTGTTAGCCTGACTCCAAGCCAAAATATCGCTTTTTTTGTGAAGTCTTCGTTTAGAAATATGAGTTGTGTTTACTAAATAATCTGCAGCAGCAGTAGCAAAAGCACTATATCGTGAACGCATTAAGGCTTCTGCTGTTGGCGCATTAGCAATTCCTTTAATATAAGGTTCGCAACACTCTTGATAAGAAACGGAATTTCCGCAATAACAATTCGACATAAATTATTGTTTAGATTCATTGAACTTTCTAACAATTTCTTTTAATTTTTCAGCACGAGCATTCTTTTTAGCTTTTTCTTTTGCTTGTTCTTTGTGTAATTTATCGTTATGCGCTTTGATGTTTTTTGGATTATTTCTTCCCATTTTGTCAACTTTTTGGAACTTCAAAGATACTAATTTTTGATTGTATTAAAGTTTGGCACAACAATTGGTTATATTTACACAAGGAATAACTAAAACAATATAATTATGAAAAGAATTACTTTATTGATAGCTTTTATCGGGATGATAACACTTCAAAGTTGTACAGTTAACGAAGTTAGAGATAATGTTGATAACGATACTATAGCAGAAGTATTTGAGGTTACTCGTTCATTTAACACAGGAAATAACTTTAGTACTTTCGTGGATTTGGGAACACCAATTTTTGCTTCCGATATGATTTTAGTTTATCATTTATATGATGTTGTAGGAGGTGAAGATGTTTGGAGATTAATGCCTCAAACCTATTATTTTAATGATGGAGGTGAACTTGATTATAATTATGATTTTACCCGTTACGATGTAAATTTATTTTTGGATGCTAATTTTCCATTGATCAATTTATCATCTGCTTGGACCCAAAATCAAACGTTTAGAATAGTGATTATTCCAGGTTATTTCTCAAACAGAAGTGCAAAACAAGTTGATTTTAAAGATTACAATGCTGTGATTGAAGCTTACGGAATTAATCCAACAAATATTAAGAAAAAATAATAAAGAAAGAGCTATCATTATGATAGCTCTTATATTAAACCGATATTTTATCAATTTTTAAATAACCAATATGTTTTTCGTCTTCGGAAGTCGTATTGGTTTTTGTTATTTTCAAACGATACTGAGATTTGAATTTATCCGAAAGAATATCTTCAATATTATGTATATCATCTACATCAATGCCATATTTATCATCAATGTGTGATTCGGCTCCTTTGAAGCCACAATGTTTATAAAAAGTAGTTTGTTTCGCTTTCTTGATAGCTTCGGCTTTTGTTTTGGTAACAACTAAAACTTTATAATGGTATTCTTCAAATTCTCCTTCTTTGTATCCGCCTAAATTCAGAAAGAATAATTGTTCTTCTTGTTCTAAATTTTTCTCTTTGGAAACTATTTCAATTTTAAAACCATCGATATAGGTTATTTTTTGCCAAGCATCAATATGAATTCTGCCTTTTGCTTCTGGCCAAAAATCTTTCATATCAGGAACCAATTCTTTTAAGCTACTTCCAATACCAAAAAAGATATCGTGTTGTTCGGTAAAGCGACCTTTTGGGGTGCAACCTAACATTACCATATGTAAATTTACTGCCTTCATGGTGTAAAAGTAATAAAAAAATATTTACCCCTAAAAAAATAGGGGGTGTTTGTAAAAATATTTAAAATATTCATATATTTGCATAACTTTTCAAGGGTTTTAACTTTAACACAACACAACTTATGTCAACATTTCGTTTTCAAGCTTTAAGAAGAGCAACAGACAGAAAACCAGTTCATGTAGAAGAATTGGACAGAAAATCAGCCATTTTTGGTAGTAATGTTTTTGGAGATAAAGCTATGCGACAGTTTTTAACACCTGAAGCTTACAAAGCCGTAAAAGCTGCAGCTGAGGGAGTAAAAATCGACCGAAAAATTGCCGATTATATCGCTTTAGGAATGAAAGAGTGGGCATTATCAAAAGGAGTAACTCATTATACGCATTGGTTCCAACCCTTAACAGGAACCACTGCTGAAAAACACGATGCGTTCTTTGAAACTTCATTTGACGGAAGTGATCCTGTTGAAAAATTTGGTGGTAGTCAATTAGTACAACAAGAACCAGATGCATCTTCCTTCCCAAATGGAGGAATTCGTAATACGTTTGAAGCCAGAGGATATACCGCTTGGGATCCAACGTCTCCAGCGTTTATCTTTGGAACTACTTTATGTATTCCAACCGTTTTTGTTTCGTACACAGGAGAGGCTTTGGATAATAAAACACCTTTATTACGTGCACTTCACGCTATCGATGAATCGGCAACAGAAGTAGCAAAGTATTTTGATAAAAATGTAAAGAAAGTTACACCAACTTTAGGTTGGGAACAAGAATATTTCCTTGTAGATAGCGCTTTAGCAACTTCAAGACCTGATATTTTAGCAACAGGAAGAACGTTATTAGGACACACTTCTGCAAAAGGACAACAATTAGAAGATCATTATTTTGGTTCTATTCCAACTCGTGTTTTACAGTACATGCGTGATTTAGAAAACGAATGTATGTTGTTAGGAATTCCAGTTAAAACGCGTCATAATGAAGTAGCGCCAAATCAATTTGAGTTAGCGCCAATCTTCGAAGAAACGAATTTAGCTGTAGACCATAACTCATTATTAATGGACGTAATGCAAAAAGTGGCAGAACGTCACGATTTTAAAGTATTATTCCACGAAAAACCTTTCAAAGGAGTAAATGGTTCGGGTAAACATAACAACTGGTCGTTAGCAACTGATACTGGAATTAACTTGTTATCTCCAGGAAAAACTCCGATGAGTAATTTACAATTCTTGACGTTCTTCATCAATACGATTAAAGCGGTTCATGATTACGAAGAATTATTAAGAGCATCAATTGCTTCTGCTAGTAATGACCACCGTTTAGGTGCGAATGAAGCGCCACCAGCAATTATCTCGGTTTTCATTGGTGATGCACTTTCAAAAGTATTAGATGAATTAGAAGGGGTTTCAAAAGGTAAATTATCTCCAGAAGAAAAAACCGATTTAAAATTAAACGTTGTGGGTAAATTACCAGACGTAATGTTAGACAATACCGACAGAAACAGAACGTCTCCATTTGCTTTCACAGGAAATAAATTTGAGTTTAGAGCTGTGGGTTCTTCTGCTAACTGTGCGGTTTCGATGACAACTTTAAATACAATTGTGGCGAAACAATTGAAAGATTTCAAAAACGAAGTAGATGCTTTAATTGAGAAAAACGATTTAAAGAAAGATGAAGCAATTTTCAATGTTTTAAGAGAATACATCAAGAAAACTAAAGCTATTCTTTTCGAAGGTGATGGTTATAGCGAAGCTTGGGAAAAAGAAGCTAAAAAACGCGGATTAAGTAATCATAAAACTACACCACAAGCATTAAAAGCTAAAGTTTCTAAAAAAGCTGTTGAGTTGTTTGGTGAAATGGGCGTAATGAATCATGTTGAGGTAGAATCACGCTACGAAATTGAATTGGAAGAATACGTGAAAAAAATCCAAATCGAAGGTCGTGTTTTAGGAGATATTGCTCGTAATCATGTGGTTCCAACAGCGATTAAATACCAAAATGTGTTAATTGAAAACGTAAAAGGTTTAAAAGAAATTTTCGGAAAAGATTTTGAGAAAATCGCTAAGGAGCAAATTTCGTTAATCAAAGAAATTTCAGAACATATCGAAGGCATTAATACGAAAGTAGAAAAAATGACCGAAGAACGTAAAAAAGCAAACGCCTTAACGAGTACAGAAAAAATGGCCGATGCTTATTGCGATAAAGTAAAACCTTACTTCGAAGAAATTCGTTACCACGCTGATAAATTAGAATTGTTAGTAGATGACGAACTTTGGACACTAACAAAATACAGAGAATTGTTATTTACGAAGTAATTAAAATAGAAATCCCAATCGAAAGATTGGGATTTTTTATTGTTGTTGGAAATGAAATTCAAAAATCGAGATTAGTTTAAATACTCCACATCTTTTCGGACATTTTTTCGCCACTCTTTACCATATTTTTTGTCTAAGAGTTCAAAGACTTTTTCATTATATTCTTTAATACAATCACTTGGAGCAGGAGTGCATCCGAAATCAAAATAATCTATTTTATATTTTCTTTCAAATTTTTTGTCGAGTTTGGTATCAGCTAATGGAGCAATGCTACCAATTATTAAAAGTTTAGCTTTTTTGTTTTTCCAATCACTAAGTGCACTATCAATATTATATTCACAATTTGCTTTAAGTTCAAAAACTTTGGTTATTATATCCATTTCGTTTGTCTCAAAAGGAATTTCTAAAGTTCCAAATTGAAAGGAAGTGAAAGATATTAGATATTTAGTGTTTTTATCGAGTTTTGTAAACTTGAAATTTCCTAAGCTATCTGCCCAAGTATGCTTGGATAATTTTTTAATTTCGACTATTATATCTTGACTAGGAATTGATCCATCTTTTGCTGAAACTATTTTTCCAGATAGCTCAACTTGACTAAATCCTAAGCAATTAAAATTTAGTAATATGAAAATTATTAGTTGCTTCATTTTAGCAAAGTTTAGTCTAATTTAATATAACTTTCTCTAGATATAGTAGAGTCAATCTTGTTTCCTCAAAAATATAAAAAAAAGTGTACAAAAACCACAATCTATCGACAAAAAATTACTATTTTCGATAAACTAAAATCTATCTAATGAAAAAAATACTTTTTCTGTTTTTATTGTTGTCTTCTATTTCTTTTGGGCAAAATAAGTTTACGGTGTATTTTGATACCGATTCTTACCAATTACAACTTTCTGAATTGAACAGATTAGATAATTTTTTAAAGAAAAAAGATTTAAAAATCACTAAACTTATCGGCTATTGCGATTATCGTGCTTCTAATGGTTATAACGATACTTTGGCTTTCAATAGAGCTAAATTTGTATCGCAAATTATAGAAAAAGTTACCGGCCAAAAGCAAATCGAAATCGAAAGTAAAGGAGAAAATTTCAAACAAAACTCCGATTTAAAAATGAACAGAAAAGTGGAGATTTTCTATGAAGAATTGGTAACAGAAAAAATACTTCCAAAAGACGATAAAAAGGATTTATCCCAACAAGTTTCAACAGCAAAAGTAGGCGATAAGTTGGTGTTGAAAAATTTACATTTCTATAACCGTTCTGGAATTTTTGTTCCTGAATCGCGTCCTATTTTAGAAGAGTTATTGAAAATCATGTTGGCTAATCCGAATTTGAAAATCGAAATTCAAGGTCATATTTGTTGTCAAAAAGGCACCGATGTTGAAGATACGGCAAAAGTTAGGGCTTTGGCAGTTTATAATTATCTGATAAACAACGGAATTGATAAAAATCGTTTGAGTTATAAAAGCTTTGGAAGTACGAAACCGATTCATACAATTCCAGAAAACAACGAAGAGGAACGTAATGAAAATCGAAGAGTAGAAATTCAAATTATTGCAAATTAGAAGAAATGTGCTTTTTTAAGCTATTGTAAATGAATTTGTTAAATAAAAATAAATAGTTCTTTTCATTAATAAGTTTTTTTAATACGTTTTATTTTTTATATTCGTTACATTAAAATACCTCAAATGAAATACGTATTACTGCTGTTTGGACTACTACTTTCAGCACAAGAAAAGGCGAGTTTTTATTTTGATTTTGATCAAGATAGGTTTAACCCAAAGCAAAACGAATTGTTTATGAATTGGTTAAACAAAGACGAAAACCGCGAAATTCTAGTAATCAATGGGTATTGCGACTGGTATGGAACCTTTGACTACAACGATACGTTAGCCTACAAAAGAATCAACACGGTTCAAGAAGGACTTAAAACCAAAGAAAATTTTACCGTTTTTTATAGTGATAAACTAGTTGTTAAGGGTTTTGGAGAAAGAGTGCAAACAAGAAAAGAACGACGTTATAACAGAAGAGTAGATGTTTTTTATAATGTAATTCCAAGTAAAATTATTGTTGAATCAGATACACCAATTGTAGTTCCTGATTCAGAAGTATATATCAATCAAGTTGTTGAAAAAGAACCGGATAACAGCTATCAGTTTGAAGAAGCAAGAGTGCCAGATGCTGATGAGTTGATAGAGCCTGTTGGACTTCGCAGTTCGCCTTATGATAAAGCAAAAGTGGGTGATAAATTGGTAATGAACAATTTGTATTTTTATGATCGTTCCGGAATTTTCGTTCCAGAATCGTTGCCTGTTATGGAAGAGTTGTTGCAATTTATGGTGGCACATCCAAAAGTTAAAATTGAAATTCAAGGTCATATTTGTTGTCAATTAGGAGAAGATCCTGAAGATATTGCATTAGTAAGAGCTATTGCGGTTCACAATTACTTAGTAGCAAATGATATCGATGACGAAAGGTTGTTGTATAAGAGTTTTGGAAGCACACAACCAATTCATAAAATTCCAGAAAAAAATGAAAAAGAACGAAATGAAAATCGTAGAGTAGAAATTCTTATCTTAGAGAATTAATTCTGGCATCATTTTTCGTGCTTAAGTTCTAAATTAAATTTTCATGAAATATTTTATTTCCTATATAGTTTTCCTTTTGTTTCAAGTTGGAGTTGCTCAAGAACAAGTTACTTTTTATTTTGACAACAATAAATCCGAATTGAACAAAACTGAAGCTGCAAAACTTCAAAAATGGATTGCTGAGAATACTACTTCAAAAATTCTTTCCATTACAGGTTCTACTGATGAAGTAGGAACTTCAGGTTATAACGATACGTTATCGCAAAAAAGAGTAAGTCATATTTTTAGTCAAATAAAAGGAAAAGTAAATATCCGTCCTGATTTTAAAAGTATTTCTCTAGGTGAAAAAGGAGCCACTTCAACAAATAAAGCTGAAAACAGAAAGGCAATTATTCATTATCTGTTAGAAAAAGACTTAGATAAAGAAGATGAAGTTTTAGGAATCAAACAAGATGAACCTGAAGTTGTAATTCCAGAAGATGCTACTTTAGCTGAAAAAGTGAAGCTGGCAAGAGTTGGAACAAAAATCACGCTGAAAAACATTAATTTTTATCAAAATACATTTGCAACTATGCCCGAATCGCAAGGAACCTTGTACGATTTGTTGTTTGTAATGCAAAATAATCCCGAATTAGTAATCGAAATTCAAGGTCATATTTGTTGTATCGATAAAGATTACCGTAATTTGTCTACAGATAGAGCAAAACAAATTAAACGTTTTCTCGTTTATAATGGTATTCAGGAATATCGAGTTAAAACAAAAGGATTTGGAGTTTCGCAACCTTTATATCCAATCCCAGAAGCAACTCCAGAACAAGCAGCTGCAAATCGTAGGGTAGAAATTGAAATTTTAAGTAAGAAAAGATGAAAAAAAGTATAGGATTATTTTTAGTTGTGTTTATGGTTTCATTAATCAGTTGTAATGACGATTGTGATGAAGGCGATAAACCAACTCCTGCTTCTTTTTTTGTAGAAATTACAGATGAAACTACAGATGAAAATGTATTTGAAAACGAAACATATACTTTTCAACAAATTACAATTGTAGATGCTGACGATGAAACGATCCCTTTTGAATTCATCGAAAACAATAATTTAATTCAGATATTTCCTCCAGTTGCAAATGAAACTGGCAATACTTTTACAATCCGATTGAATAATGAAACTACTATGCAATCGGATGAAATAAGTACTACTTATGATGTTTCTTCTCAAGTAGGAGAGTGTTTTACAACTTTTAAAATTGAGAATATTTTGTTTCCAAACAACACATCAAATTTAGTTGAAGGCGTTTATGTTATAAAAATTTAACAAATTCTAAATTCAAATTTCTAAAATCTAAATTTTAGAACTATCTTTGCGCCACAACAACAACACACTACATTCATGAGTTCTGATACTAGCAAACGCTACAATTTAAGAGGAGTTTCGGCTTCCAAAGAAGATGTGCACCAAGCTATCAAAAACATCGACAAAGGCTTATTTCCACAAGCATTTTGTAAAATCATCCCTGATTATTTAACGAACGACGACCAATATTGCATCATTATGCATGCTGACGGAGCTGGAACAAAATCTTCCTTAGCTTATATGTATTGGAAAGAAACTGGCGATATTTCAGTTTGGAAAGGAATTGCACAAGACGCATTAATCATGAATATAGATGATTTATTATGTATTGGCGCTACCGATAACATTTTGCTTTCTTCTACTATCGGAAGAAATAAAAATTTAATTCCTGGAGAAGTTATTTCGGCTATTATTAACGGAACAGAAGAATTAATTTCAGAATTAAAAAATCACGGTGTTACAATTCATTCAACAGGTGGTGAAACTGCCGATGTGGGTGACTTAGTTCGTACCATAATAGTAGATTCTACTGTAACTGCTCGTATGAAACGTGAAGATGTTATTGATAATGCGAATATTCAGGCTGGTGACGTAATTGTAGGTTTGGCTTCATTTGGTCAAGCTACTTACGAAAAAGAATATAATGGCGGAATGGGAAGTAATGGTTTAACTTCTGCTCGTCATGATGTTTTTGCTAAATATTTAGCCGAAAAATATCCAGAAAGTTTTGATGCTTCAGTTCCGAGTGAATTGGTGTATTCAGGACAAACCAAATTGACAGATGCTGTAGAAAATAGTCCAATTGACGCTGGTAAATTAGTACTTTCTCCTACGAGAACGTATGCTCCAGTAATCAAAAAGATTTTATCAAAATACAATTCAAACGAAATTCACGGAATGGTTCACTGCAGTGGTGGCGCACAAACAAAAGTGCTTCACTTTGTAGATAACGTTCACGTGATTAAAGATAATTTATTTCCAGTGCCACCATTGTTCCAATTAATTCAAGAACAATCAAAAACTGATTGGAAAGAAATGTACCAAGTATTCAATTGTGGTCACCGTATGGAATTATATGTACCTGCAGAAGTAGCACAAGAAATCATCGAAATTTCAAAATCATTTAACATCGATGCTCAAATCGTAGGTAGAGTTGAAGCTTCAGATGAAAAGAAATTAACGATTACATCTGAATACGGAACTTTTGAATACTAGAAGTAAAAAGTAGAAAGTAAAAAGTAAAAGGTAACATGAAAGAAAATGATTTATTGAAAAGAACCTTTAATTTTGGAATTTCATGCTTAAGGTATTTAAGATAATTAGAATCAAATCCTGAAAATAACCTAATTCGATTTCAATTAGGTAAATCTTGTACATCAATAGGAGCTAACTATGAAGAGTCTCAAGCAGGTTCATCAAAAGCTGATTTTACTAACAAAGTTAAAATTGCTTTAAGAGAAGCTAGAGAAACTAATTATTGGTTAAGAGTTTTAAAAGAATTAAATGAGAATAGTGATGAATCACTTGAAATGTTAATCAAAGAAAGTCAAGAGTTAAAAAATATTTTAGGAGCAATAGTAGTAAAATCGAATAATAACTAAACTTAAGGTTTAAGGTTTTTGGAAACTTTTTCCTTTTTCCTTTTTCCTTTGTACTTAAATAACACATGCAACACAACGTATTAATTTTAGATTTCGGTTCGCAATACACGCAATTAATTGCACGAAGAGTAAGAGAATTAAATATTTTCTGCGAGATTTTTCCTTACGATAAAATTCCAGCAGATTTATCAACATACAAAGCAGTAATCTTAGGAGGAAGTCCTTGTTCAGTTCGTTCTGAAGAAGCGCTTCACCCAGATTTATCTCAAATCAGAGGTAAAATGCCTTTGTTAGCCGTTTGTTACGGAGCACAATATTTAGCTCATTTTTCAGGTGGAGAAGTTGCAGCTTCAAACACAAGAGAATATGGTAGAGCAAATCTTTCTTTCATTAAAGAAAATGAAGTGTTTTTAGAAGGAGTAAGTCCAAACAGTCAAGTTTGGATGAGTCATTCTGATTCTATCAAACAATTACCTACAAACGGGGTTAAGATTGCAAGTACAAAAGACGTAGAAAATGCGGCTTATAAAATAGAAGGTGAAACAACTTATGCGATTCAGTTTCATCCAGAAGTATATCATTCAACAGATGGAAAACAAATGTTGGAGAACTTCTTGGTAAAAATCGCTCAAGTACCTCAAAATTTCACACCAAATGCTTTCGTGGAGGAAATTGTTGCCGAAATGAAAGAAAAAATCGGAAATGACAAAGTAGTTTTAGGACTTTCTGGTGGTGTAGATTCAACAGTAGCGGCTGTTTTATTAAACAAAGCTATTGGTGATAACTTATATTGTATTTTCGTAAATAACGGATTACTACGTAAAAACGAGTTCCAAAATGTACTAAATCAGTACAAAGGAATGGGCTTAAATGTAAAAGGAGTAGATGCTTCGGCACGCTTTTTGGATGCATTAGCTGGATTAGATGATCCAGAAGCAAAACGTAAAGCTATTGGTAAAGCGTTTATCGAAGTTTTTGATGATGAAGCACACCAATTAACAGATGTAAAATGGCTAGGACAAGGTACGATTTATCCAGATGTTATTGAGTCGGTTTCGGCAACGGGCGGACCATCAGCTACAATTAAATCGCATCACAATGTAGGTGGATTACCTGATTTTATGAAATTGCAAGTGGTAGAACCTTTACGTATGTTGTTTAAAGATGAGGTTCGTAGAGTTGGTAGAACGTTAGGAATTGATGAAGAATTATTAGGTCGTCATCCTTTCCCAGGGCCAGGATTGGCAATTCGTATTTTAGGAGATATTACTCCAGAAAAAGTAGCTATTTTACAAGAAGTAGATGCGGTTTTCATCAACGGATTAAAAGAGCACGGATTATACGATAAAGTATGGCAAGCGGGAGCAATTTTATTGCCTGTTAACAGTGTAGGTGTAATGGGAGATGAGCGTACTTATGAAAAAGTAGTTGCGCTTAGAGCAGTTGAATCTACAGACGGTATGACAGCAGATTGGGTACATTTACCTTACGAGTTTTTAATGAAAATTTCTAATGAAATTATAAATAATGTTAGAGGTGTAAATAGAGTTGTTTATGATATTAGCTCTAAACCACCTGCAACAATAGAATGGGAATAAAATAATTTCCAAATTCAACATATAAATTTCAATAGCAATTATTTTTATTCTATTTTTACAATACGAATTGCTATTGAAATTTTTTATTTAGTATTGTTTTTAAATTATAATTATGATAAAAAGAGTTGTTTTTCTTTTCAGTTTGATTTTTCTTATTGCGTTACCAGTTCAATCTCAGATTAAACATGTAGTTGCAAAAGGAGAAACCGTTTTTCAAATCGCTAAAAAATATGAAATAACACCTTTTGATATTTACCGTTTGAATCCAGATGCAAAAAATGGAGTTCAAGAAAATACTACTTTATTAATTCCTAAAGGAACCGGTTCAAAAACAATTACACATGTGGTTGAACCTAAAGAAACCTTATTTGGAATTGCAAAAAAATACAATGTAACCGTTGCAGATATTGAATCTTGGAACAAAGTAGCATTACAAAATGGTCTAAAAATTGGTCAACAAATTTTTGTTTCAAAACCTACGGCTGCTGAATTAAATTTAGCATCAACAATTGTTGCTAAACCAAAAGTAAATACAAATGCAACAACTCATATTGTTGAAGCAAAAGAAACTAAATACGGAATTGCAACTCGTTATGGATTAACAGTTACCGAATTAGAGCAATTAAATCCTCAAATTATAGGTGGATTAAATGCTGGCGAAACACTTATTTTAAAACTTGGTGTAGTTTCTAAAAAAGTATCTTCTGTTACTTTGGTAAACTATGAAGTACAACCAAAAGAAACAATGTACAGTTTATCTAAAAAGTTTGATATTTCTCAAGGTGAATTGATTACTTTAAATCCTGATTTACAAGACGGTGTAAAAATCGGAATGATTTTAAAAGTGCCTTCAAATGGCACAGGAACTTATGTTTCAAAAACTAAAGATTCTGTTTTAGTTGCAAAAAGTAAAACAAATTTGTTTGCAACTGTTGATAAATCAAAACAAAGAAGTCTGGTTTTACTTTTGCCATTTAATATGAACAAAATTGAAACAGACTCGTTAAAAACGAAAACAGAGCAATTAAAAACAAATAAATTCTTAAACCTTACATTGGATTTTTATGCTGGAGCGCTTATGGCAATTGATTCGGCAAAAACACTTGGATTACCAGTTAATGTAAAAGTTTATGATGTAGAAAGCACAAAATATTCATCAAATGTTGCATCGATTATTTCTAAAAATAACTTTGAAAATGTTGATGTTGTAGTAGGTCCTTTCCAAAATTCGGTTGTGGAAACTACAGCACAATTGCTTTCAAAATATAATGTTCCGGTTATTTCGCCACTTTCAAAAGAGAGAGGTTTACCAATGAATAATTTATATTACACAGTTCCATCTGAAGACTTGTTAAGAACTTCAATGTTCAACTACTTTAAATTTAAAAACGGAAATGTTGTAGCGGTAATAAGTACTAAGAAAACAACTTCTAAAGATTTTATAATTGCTAATTATCCTGAAGTAAAACATGCAGCGTTTAACGATAAAGGTGCTTTAGATGTTGCTTCTTTAAAATCGCAGTTAGTAAAAGGACAAAAGAATTTTGTATTGATGGATATCGAAAAAGCGAGTTCGATTTTAAATATTACCAATATTTTAAAAGGATTGCAAAAAGAGTACGACATTCAATTAGCAGTTTTCGAATTGTATGATGCTTTAAACTTTGAAGAAATTCCAATGAAAAATTTAGCAGAATTGAAAATGTTATTCCCTTCTGCTACAAAAGTGGCTTCGACACCAGAGGAAGTACAATTTGAAAAAGAATTCAAAAAAATAAATAACATCTATCCAAATGCAGCTGCCAAAAAAGGTTTCGATGTTATTTTTGATGCTATGTTGCGTATTTGTCAACCTGATGGATTTGTAAAATCGGCAGAAACCACCAGAACTGAATACATCGAAAATGCATTTGATTATGGTTCTAGCAATGGACTGATTTCGAATAATGCTACTTATTTATTGTATTACGATAGCGATTTAACGATTAAACAAGCGCAATAATGGCAACTTCAAAAGTGACTTATTTAGGTGATTTACGCACCTCTTCTATACATTTACAATCGGGTTCTGAAATTATATCCGATGCACCACTAGACAACAACGGAAAAGGTGAAGCTTTTTCTCCAACTGATACTGTTGCAAACGGATTAGCAAGTTGCATGTTTACGGTTATGGGAATCAAAGCACGAGATATGGAATTTGATTTTTCAGGTTCAACGGCAGAAGTAACCAAAATTATGGGAACCGAACCAAGACGAATTACGGAAATTCATGTAACGTTTAATTTCACTATCAATCCCGACGAGAAGACAAAAACAATCTTAGAAAGAACGGCTATGACTTGCCCAGTTTTCTATAGTTTACATCCAGATATTAAAAAAGAAATCGTTTTTAATTGGAAGTAGGTTAAAACTGAATTTTATCTACAATCTTGTCATTCCGAAGGAATCTCTTTTTAATTCAATCTTAATTGTAATGAAGTTTTTAATTATTTCGTTTTTTTTCTTGCTTTTTTCATGTAGAAATGAAAATGATATTGATTCAAAAAAAATAGATGAAAATTTAAAAACTCAATTTAAAGAAATTAAAAGTGATACACTTATAGTGAATAACTTAAAATTTGTTATAAAGCAGTTTAAAGAAGGAAATTTGGATTTTTCTTTGATTATTTTAAATGGTAAGTTTGATACTATATATAAGCACAAAGATTTTATTAATGAATATAAAATTGCTGACTTTAACAATGATGGATTTCAAGATGTTATATTAGATTATATTACCAATGTGCCAGGTATTGTTGATGTTTTACTTTTTGATTTACATAATGGAAAATTTCAAATAATTGAAGAATTGGGAAATTATGCTAGTCCAATAAAAATAAAGAATTCAGAATGTTATTATTCATATGAAAGAGCTGGATGCGCTGATTATAATTGGGAAAGCGATTTGTTTTACTTATCAGATTATAAATGCGTTAAAATTGGAAATATATCTGGTAAAGGCTGTGGTTATGAAAAAAGAAATGGAATTTTTATAAGTAAAATAGTGAATAATGAAGAAGTCGAAATTAATTGGATAAAACGTGATACAGGTTATTATGAGGATAAATGGGAGTTTATAGAAAATTATTGGACTAAAAATCATTTGAAATTCACCAACTAATGGCTTCCAACCACGAACTCCTCATCAAACTCGCACATACTAAAATGCCCTTTGGTAAATACGAAGGCTATTACTTAATCGACCTTCCGGAGTATTATGTGGTTTGGTATGCTAACAAAGGTTTCCCAAAAGGACAATTGGGCGAACAATTAAAATTGGTCCACGAACTCAAGCTAAACGGCTTAGAACAACTCGTTCGAAACATCCGCAGAAACTTTCCAAAAAAATAAAATATTTTTGCCACAGATTAAAGGATTTTCACTGATTAATCTGTGCTAATCTTAGTAATTCGTTGCTTTAAAATTTCTTTTTGTAACATAAGAAACTTCTCAATAAAGTAAAATTTTTTACCACAGTTCAAAACAATAAATCTGTGCTAATCCATGTAATCCGTGGCTATAAAATTTCGTTTTACGGAATATTTTGTCTTTTAATTATTGAATAGAATATTGTTTACAATTTAATTACAAAATTGATACATCGACTAATTGGCACATTGACTAATTAATATTATCTTTGCACGATTTTATTACAGATAAAAGATATTTATCGCAACAACAACACAACAACAACACAATGAACCAAACTAAGTACATTTTTGTTACCGGAGGTGTGACTTCTTCTTTAGGAAAAGGTATTATCGCAGCTTCGTTAGCTAAATTATTGCAAGCCAGAGGATACAGAACAACTATTCAAAAGTTTGATCCCTACATCAACGTAGATCCAGGAACATTAAATCCTTACGAACATGGAGAATGTTATGTAACTGATGATGGAGCAGAAACAGATTTAGATTTAGGTCACTATGAGCGTTTTTTAAACGTTCCAACTTCTCAAGCAAACAACGTTACTACAGGAAGAGTATATCTTTCTGTTATTGAAAAAGAGCGTAGAGGAGAATTTTTAGGGAAAACAGTTCAGGTTGTTCCTCATATTACAAACGAAATCAAGGAACGCATGCAGTTGCTTGGTAAATCGGGTGATTATGATATTGTAATTACTGAGATTGGAGGAACAGTTGGAGATATTGAATCATTACCTTACATCGAGTCAGTTCGTCAATTGATTTGGGAATTAGGTGAAAATAACGGAATTGTTATTCATTTAACGTTAGTGCCTTATTTGGCTGCTGCCGGAGAATTGAAAACAAAACCAACTCAGCATTCGGTTAAAACTTTAATGGAAAGTGGTATTAAAGCTGATATTTTAGTTTGTAGAACAGAACATGAATTATCTTCAGATTTACGTCAGAAATTAGCATTGTTCTGTAATGTGAAAAAAGAAGCGGTAATTCAATCAATCGATGCGTCTACTATTTATGAAGTTCCAAATTTAATGTTGGAAGAAGGTTTGGATAGAGTAGCGTTAAAAAAATTAGATTTACCTGAAAAGAATTCTCCAGATTTAACTAACTGGAATGAGTTTTTATTCAGATTGAAAAACCCTAAGCACGAAATCAACATCGGTTTAGTTGGAAAATATGTAGAATTACAAGATTCTTACAAATCAATTTTAGAAGCTTTCATTCATGCTGGTGCTGCAAATGAGACAAAAGTGAATGTAATTTCAATCCATTCTGAGTTTTTAGATGCCAATTCGGCAGAAAGTCAATTAAAAGATTTAGATGGTATACTTGTTGCTCCTGGTTTTGGCGGTCGTGGAATTGAAGGTAAAATCGATACCGTTCGTTATGCAAGAGAAAACAATATTCCATTCTTTGGAATTTGCTTAGGAATGCAAATGTCAGTAATTGAGTATTCGCGTAATGTTTTAGGTTATGCTGATGCCAATTCTACCGAAATGAATGAAAATACAGCTCATCCGGTTATTAATTTAATGGAAGAGCAAAAAAATATTGAAAACATGGGAGGAACCATGCGTTTAGGTGCATGGAAATGTAGTATTAAAGAAAATACGTTGGCACACAAAATCTATGGAACAACAGAGATTATGGAACGTCATCGTCATAGATATGAATTCAATGGTGCGTTTTTGAATGAATTAGAAAAGGCAGGTTTAGTAGCTTCAGGAGTTAATCCAGATACTAAATTGGTTGAAATTGTTGAAATTCCAACTCATCCTTTCTTTATTGGCGTTCAATACCATCCTGAATATAAAAGTACAGTAGCTAATCCACATCCACTTTTTGTGAATTTTGTTGCGGCTGCAGTACAACATAAAAATAAATAAACGGTTCACTTAAAAAGGAACACTGAACATTATTAAGTAGATGGAAGAAAAAAAATTAGACCTTAATTCGATTATCGGATTTGTATTGATTTCTGGAATTTTAATTTGGATGCTTTGGTCAAACGCTCCAACACCAGAAGAAATAAAGGAAAAAGAGAAAAAAGAACAATTAGAAAAACAAGCTAAAGAAGTTAATAAAGAAACTTCTGCTGAAGTAGCAAATCCTGTTGCCGATTCAACAAAAAATGCAGCAGCTCAAGCACAGCTAGGTTCTTTTGGATATTCTGCAACACTTCCATCTGCAACAAACGCAGTTACAGAAATTAAAAATGAAGTTTTATCGTTAAAAATTTCTAATAAAGGTGGTTATATCGTAGATGCAACTATTTTAGGTTTTGATCAATTTGAGAAAAACTCTAAAAAAGCAGTTCAAATTATTAAAGACAATAATGCATCTTTAGATATTGCTTTAAATACAACTGACAACAGAACGTTACATACAAAAGAAATGTATTTTGAACCTAAGTTAACAACTGAAGGTAAAAATCAAGTATTAACGTTACAGTTAAAAGCGGCTCCAGATCAGTTTTTAGAATATCGTTATGTGTTAAAGCCTAACGAATATATGTTGGATTTTGCTATCCGTTCTCAAGGGTTAGAAAAAGTAGTGAATACTTCAAAACCATTGGATTTAGAATGGCAAATGAAAACGTACAGAAACGAAAAAAGTGTTTCTTATGAAAACAGATATTCTGAAATCGTTTTTGAATATGAAGATGGAAAAGACGATTATTTAAATGCTGCTAGAGATTCTGAAGACGAAGCAAAAGATGTTTCTTACATTGCTTTCAAGCAACATTTATTTACTTCTATTTTATTAACAGATACTAAATTTAAAACGGCTAAATTTAAGTCAGATAACTTAGTAGATGATGAAAAAGTAGATACAGTATTTACTAAACATTTTACAGCACAAGTTCCATTAGAATTTAAAAATGGAGCTGTAAACTATAATATGAATTGGTATTATGGTCCTTCAAAATACCAAATTTTAAATGGTTACGATAGAAATCTTGATGAAATTATGCCATTAGGTTGGGGAATTTTCGGATGGATTAACCGTTACATCTTTATTCCAGTTTTCGGATTAATTTCAAGCATTGGATTAGGTTACGGTTTGGCTATTATTTTATTTACGATTTTAGTTCGTATAGTAATGTCGCCAGTAACTTATAAATCGTATTTGTCACAAGCAAAAATGAAGGTTTTACGTCCTGAAATTGCTGAATTGAATGAAAAATTCAAAGACAACCCGATGAAGAAACAACAAGAAACAATGAAATTGTATTCTAAAGCAGGTGTTAATCCTATGGCAGGATGTTTACCAGCATTAATGCAAATGCCAATTTTCTATGCCTTGTTTCAGTTCTTCCCATCGATGTTTGATTTAAGACAAAAATCATTCTTATGGGCTGATGACTTATCGTCTTATGACAGTATTTATCAACTACCTTTCCATATTCCGTTTTATGGAAGTCACGTGAGTTTATTCCCAATCTTAGCTTCTATTGCTATTTTCTTCTACATGAAAATGACTACTGGAGATCAAGCAATGAGTGCACCACCGCAAGAAGGTATGCCAGATATGGGTAAAATCATGAAAGTGATGATTTATATTTCACCCTTAATGATGTTATTCTTCTTTAATAACTATGCTTCTGGATTGAGTTTGTACTACTTCATTTCTAACTTAATTACTATTGGAATTATGTTGGTTATCAAAAATTACATTGTAAAAGAAGATAAGATTCATGCTCAAATTCAAGAGAATAAAACAAAAGAGAAGAAGGAAAGTAAATTCCAAAGAAAAATGCGCGAAATGATGGAGCAAGCAGAAGCTCAAAAAGCCGCACAACAAAAGAAAAAGTAATTTTATCTTTATAGTAAACCCTGTCTGCATCGACAGGGTTTTTTTATATCAAATTATCAAAATATGAAAATAGCCATTGTAGGATTTGGTAATATGGGACAAACCTATGCCAATAGTTTTATGAGTTCTGGATTTGTTGGAGCTTCCGATATTTTAGTTTTAAATAGAAGGGAAGTAGATGAAAAATTCCGTTTTGGAATTGATGCCATAAATTTTTATACAGAACCCAATGCGGCTATTTTTAGTTCTGATATTTTAATTTTGGCTGTAAAACCACAAGATTTTAAGCAATTAGCTTCTGTAATAAAACCTTTTTTAAATGACGAGCATGTAGTTTTGTCTGTAATGGCTGGAATTTCAATTGAAACCATGCAAAATGAATTAGGAATTACTAAAATTGTTCGTTCTATGCCAAATATTCCAACACAAATTGGCGAAGGAATGACTGTCTTTTGCGCATCAAATGCGGTGGATAGAAAAGAACTTTTCATTGTTCAGAATTTAATCAACACAACGGGAAAATCAATTTATATTGATAGAGAAGAAATGTTAAATGCAGCTACTGCCGTTTCAGGAAGTGGTCCTGCTTATGTATTTTATTTTATGCAAGCTATGATAGAATCGGCTGTAAAATTAGGTTTTTCGGCATCTGAAGCGGAGTTTTTGGTTAGCCAAACTTTCTCTGGTTCGGTTCAATTACAAAACAGAAGTAAATTGTCTAATGAGGCTTGGATTCAACGAGTAGCTTCTAAAGGAGGAACAACAGAAGCGGCATTGTCAATTTTTAATCAACTTAAGCTTCAGGAAATTGTGATTAACGGTGTAGATTCGGCAAACAATAGAGCAATTGAATTAGGAGCGTAATTTTAGTTCTTAAAACAATATTAAAGTTGCAAGGCTTATCTTCTTAATTTGATTAATTTTGCAATTGGAATAATAATTGTACAACAAAATAGTTATAAAGAAAATCAACAGATATAAAATGAAAAAAATAGTTTTCTTGTTTTTACTTTTCGGAGCTTTTATCGCTAATGCACAAGATAAAATCAATCAATTAGATGATAAAGGTGAACGTCATGGTTTGTGGAGAGGAACTCATAAGGAGTCAAATCGTGTTCGTTACGAAGGAACTTTCAATCACGGAAAAGAAACAGGAATATTTAAATATTTCGATGATACTAAAGCAGGAACTGTAATTGCAACTAGAGATTTCTCTAAAGGAGATGGTTCTTGTTATGCTGTTTTTTATGATCAAAAAGGTAATAAAGTAAGCGAAGGAAAATTGGTTAACAAACTTCCTGAAGGAGAATGGAAATATTATCATTTTGAATCGAAACAGTTAATGTCTCAAGAATTTTACAAAGAGGGTAAATTAGAAGGCGTTCGTAAAGTATTTTATAAAGATGGCGTTTTAGCTGAAGAGACATCTTATAAATCAGGAATTAAAGTTGGAAATTCAAAAACCTATTCTGAAAAAGGACAGTTAATCGATGCTCATATTTACAAAAACGGTCAATATGATGGAATTGCTTCTTATTACGATGGTTTAGGAAATAAAATGTACGAAGGAAGTTATGTAAATGGAAAGCGTGTTGGAACTTGGAAGTTTTTTGAAAAAAATAAAGTAATTAAAGAAGTTAAGGCGGCTAAATTTAGTCAGGAATTAATTCAATACGAGCAAAGAAATACTAAAGAAGTGTCAAAAACACTAGAGCAATTAAAAGAAGAAAAAGGAGGACAAGAATAAATGAAAAGAGTAGTAGTAGGACTTTCGGGAGGAGTAGACTCGAGTGTTGCCGCTTATTTATTAAAAGAACAAGGATATGAAGTAATCGGGTTATTCATGAAGAATTGGCACGATGATTCTGTTACAATTTCTAACGAATGTCCTTGGTTAGAAGATAGTAATGATGCACTTTTAGTTGCAGAAAAATTAGGAATTCCTTTTCAAACAGTAGATTTATCAGAACAATACAAGGAAAAAATTGTTGATTATATGTTCAACGAATACGAAAAAGGAAGAACTCCAAATCCTGACGTATTGTGTAATAGAGAAATTAAGTTTGATGTTTTTATGAAAATTGCTATGTCACTTGGTGCAGACTATGTGGCAACAGGACATTATTGTAGAAAAGGAACTATCGAAAAAGACGGAAAAGAAATTTACCAATTATTAGCTGGTAAAGATGGAAATAAAGACCAATCGTACTTTTTATGTCAATTATCGCAAGACCAACTTTCGAAAGCTTTATTCCCAATTGGTGAATTAACTAAGCCAGAAGTTCGTGAAATTGCCTCGAAATTAGATTTAATAACTGCCGAAAAGAAAGATTCGCAAGGACTTTGTTTTATCGGAAAAGTGCGTTTACCTGAATTTTTACAACAAAAATTACAACCAAAAGAAGGTGTAATTATTGAAATTCCAGTTGAAGCAGCTATCTATAATCAAGAAAAACCACAATTTGATTCTGAGGAAGAAGCTTTTGCTTACGAATCAAGAAGGATTGACTATTTGAAAGTTCCAGGAAAAGTAATGGGAAAACATCAAGGTGCTCATTATTTTACTAAAGGACAGCGTAAAGGTTTGAATGTTGGAGGAACTAAAGAGCCTTTATTTATTATAGAAACTGATGTTGATAAAAATATTGTCTATACCGGTCAAGGTAATCAACATCCAGGATTGTTTAAAAAAGCCTTGTTTATTGCAAACGATGAAGTACATTGGATAAGAGAAGATTTAGCTTTACAAGAAGGTGAAACTTTAGAAGTAATGGCTCGAATTCGTTATCGACAGCCGTTACAAAAAGCAACTTTACATCAATTTAAAGATGGCATGTATGTGGTTTTCGAAAATCCACAATCTGCTATTACAGAAGGGCAATTCGTTGCTTGGCATCAAAATGATGAAATCTTAGGAAGTGGTGTAATTGCTTAATAATGGATTTGATAGATACAATTATCAATAGTATTGATACCAATATTATTTTGTGTTTGATTCCGTTGATTTTGACATTATGGATTACAAATTCTATTTTCAAAGAAAAATATCATTCTAGAAATGCATTAAATATTATTGGCTGGATAATAATATACTATAGTGTCATTATTTTGATTCGTTTTGTAATTGAAGTTATAATTAACTATGATAATGTTGCAATTTATAATAGAGCTACTGGTCCATATTGGTGGTCTTATTGGTTAATGTTTTTCTGTGCAGCAATTTTACCTTTTTCCTTATTGTCAAAAAAATTGAGAAATAAATTTTGGTACGTTTTTATTGCAGCATTTTGCATTAAAATTGGTTTTTATTTTGAAAGATATGTGATAATAATGTCAAATTTACATAGAGATTATTCTCCATCTGGTTGGTCAAATAGCAATTATATTTTTTTAAATTATTTAGGAATTAATTTTTTACAAGGCTTTTTATTAGCTATTTTAACATTGGTTCTTTATAATTCAATTATTAGGCTAAAAAATAAATAATCAATTATATTCGCAGAAATACAATTTTTCATGAACTTTATCTACATTATTTTAGGCTTAGTATTATTAGTCCTAGGCGGAAACTGGCTTTTAAAATCATCTGTTGGTTTATCACTAAAACTTAATATTTCTAAAATCATTGTAGGATTAACAGTGGTTTCGTTTGCTACTTCAGCACCTGAAATGATTGTAAGTATAAAAGCTGCTTTAGATGGTTTTCCTGATATAGCTGTTGGAAATGTTGTAGGTTCAAACATTGGTAATATTGGTCTGGTTTTAGGAATTGTTTTGCTAATAAATGCTATTCAAGTTGAAACAAATTTCTACACGACCGATTGGCCTATGAAAATGATTGCTTCAGTTTTATTGTTTTTCTTCTTAATACTAGATGGGAAACTTAGCCGAGCTGAAGGAATTATCTTTGTTGTACTTTTAATTGCTTTTGTAATTCATTTAATCAAGCAAAATAAAACGGTTGAAATTGAAATTAATGAAGAGAAAGAAACCGAGATGTCTTATTCGATAATTTTCGGATTATTAGCTATTGGTGGTTTTGCACTTTGGTTGGGCTCTGAATTATTAGTTGATGGAGCTGTTAGTCTTGCTGAAGGATTAGGAGTTAGTAAACGTGTAATTGCAATAACTGTTGTTTCAATTGGAACAAGTGTACCAGAATTAGCATCTTCAATTATAGCGGCAATTAAGAAAGAAAACGATATTTCAATTGGAAATATTATTGGATCTAACATTTTCAATATTTTAAGTGTTTTAGGTTTTACAGCAATCATTAAACCAATCGAAAATGTAGATGCTAAAATTTTGTCTTTCGATATTTATTGGTTGTTAGCCTTTGCATTTATTCTGTTGCCAATGGTTTTTCTACCAAAACGAAACAGTTTGTCATTTAAAGAAGGAGCGCTTTTAGTAGTATCTTATATTGTATTTATCTATTTTACCATTCAGTAATAAATTTATTTTTATATTTGGTAACCAAACATTTACCAAAAATGAATAGAAAATTACTTTTCTTTTTTACTTTCTTTTTTTGTTATGTAGTTCAAGCTCAAGAGGATGCTTGGGTGTATTTTAATGATAAACCTGATGCTGCTTTTTATTTGAGCAATCCTTTGCAAATGTTATCCCAACGAGCTTTGGACAGAAGAACAACGCAAGGAATTTTGTTAAACGATACCGATGTGCCTATTTCTCAAACGTATATTGACGAAGTAACAAATACTACTGGAATTACAGTAATGGCAAAATCAAAATGGTTAAATGCTTTGCATATTAGAGGTTCTCAATCCGATATTCAAACGCTTACTAATCTAACTTTTGTTAATCGAGTTGAATTTGCTGACCGAACTTTGAATTCAAGAACAGCTCCAACTAATAGAGTAAGGGAAATACAAAATGTAAACAAACAGCTTGAAGTTTTGGTAGATTACAATTATGGAGGTTCTTCAAATCAAATTCAAATGTTAAATGGACATTTGTTACACCAACAAAATTATACTGGTCAAGGAAAGATAATTGCAGTTATGGATGCTGGTTTTCCAGGTGTAGATACAGCGAGTCCTTTTCAACGTTTACGTGATAACAATCTAATTTTAGGTGGTTATAATTTTCCAGATAGAAATACTTCTTTTTACACAAGAGGTTCGCACGGAACAAATGTTTTGTCTTGTATGGGCGGATACGTAGATAATCAATTGGTAGGAACTGCACCTGATGCACAATATTATTTGTTTATTACAGAAGATATTAATTCAGAAAATCCGGTTGAAGAATCGTATTGGGTAGAAGCTGCTGAAATGGCGGATAGCTTAGGTGTTGATGTTATTAATACATCTTTAGGTTATTTTGAATATGATATTCCAAATTACAGTTATTCGTATGCTGATATGAATGGGACAAAAACATTTATATCAAGAGGTGCTGATATGGCTTTTTCAAAAGGAATGATTTGTGTTACAAGTGCTGGAAATTCAGGAGCCACTTCTGAACCACATATCGCAACACCTGCTGATGCAATAACCACATTGACTATTGGAGCAGTGAATGCGACGGAAGATTATGTTTCTTTTAGTTCTATCGGACCTTCTTTTGATGGAAGAGTAAAACCCGATGTTTGTGCAAAAGGTTTAAGTGCAACGGTAAGTAATACTGCTGGAGCTATTGTAAATGCAAACGGAACTTCATTTTCTAGTCCTATTATGGCTGGAATGGTAACTTCTTTTTGGTCTGCTGTTCCAAATATGACCAATGCAGAAGTTGTTCAATTTGTAAAACAATCAGCTGATTTATATGCCAATCCAACAATTTTTAAAGGATATGGTGTCCCTGATTTTCAATTGGCACTTTCAAACGCTCTTTCTTTGAATTCAAACGAAATTGCTTCAGTTGTTTTATATCCAAATCCAGTAAAAGATAAAATTTTAGTTAGCTTACCAAACGATGGTACTTCGGCTAAATTAACGTTATATAACAATATTGGTCAACAAGTAAATTCTTATGTCATTAATGAAACAAATTCTACTATTTATTTAGAAAGTTTGGCATCTGGTTTGTACTTTTACCAAGTAGAATTTGCTAATAAAACAGCAAAAGGAAAATTATTGAAATTATAATTAATGAATAAAATTACCCAACTCTTTAACATAAAATATCCTATTATTCAAGGCGGAATGATTTGGAACAGTGGTTACAAATTAGCAAGTGCGGTAAGTAACGCTGGTGGTTTAGGTTTAATAGGAGCTGGTTCAATGTATCCGGAAGTGCTTAGAGAACACATCCAAAAATGTAAAAAAGCAACTGATAAACCTTTTGGTGTTAATGTCCCAATGTTGTATCCAAACATTGAAGAAATTATGCAAATTTTAAAAGAAGAAGGAGTTAAAATCGTTTTTACTTCTGCAGGTAATCCAAAAACTTGGACGCCTTTTCTTAAAGAAAATGGCATAACTGTTGTACATGTTGTAAGTAGTTCAAAATTTGCATTAAAAGCACAAGAAGCTGGTGTGGATGCTGTCGTAGCTGAAGGTTTTGAAGCCGGTGGGCACAATGGTAGAGAAGAAACCACAACGCTAACTTTAATTCCAATGGTTCGTGAGCAAGTTTCGATTCCTTTAATTGCTGCTGGTGGAATTGCAACAGGAAGAGGAATGTTAGCAGCAATGACTTTAGGTGCCGATGGAGTTCAAATGGGAAGTCGTTTTGCTGCTTCAACAGAAAGTTCAGCTCATGATGAATTTAAGCGAACAATTGTTGAAACGGGTGAAGGCGATACACAATTAACATTGAAAGAGTTGGCTCCAGTAAGATTAATAAAAAATAAATTTTACAACGATGTTCAGGAATTATATTCTAAATGTCCATCAAAAGAAGATTTAGAAACTTTATTAGGAAAAAGAAGAGCTAAAAGAGGAATGTTTGAAGGCGATTTAGTAGAAGGTGAATTAGAAATTGGTCAAATTGTCGGATTAATTAATGATATTTTGCCTGTTGAAACTATTGTTGATAATATCATTACCGAATTTAACATTGCTAAAAAAGAGGTAACTACCTTTGAATTTTAATATAACAATGAAATGAAGAGTTTAAAATACATACTATTGTTTTTGTTTTTTGCATCGGTTACTACTTATGCTCAAAAATATAATTTCAAAACTTCTGGATATATGGTTAGCCAGAAAGACAAAAAAGGAAATTGGAGCGAATGGTCTAAATTGCAAAAATCTGAAATGACGGTGCTATTAGATATGGAAAGTCACAGAATTGTGGTTTATTCAGAAGTACTTCAATTGTTTTCTATTATGAAATATGGAAACCAAGAAACGGTTGGCGATGACGATGTAGTTAAATTTAATTGTGTGGATAATAATGGAGTAGAATGCGTTTTGGCTATTTATACTAGAAAAAAACAAGGAGGAAGAAATCAATTATATATTACCTATGAAGATATGATTATTGCTTACAATATGACGGTTCTTGAAGATAAGCCCGCAAAAAAGAAATAATTCTAAACTATATTTAAAATGACTTTTTATTGAATGCAATAGAAAGTCATTTTTGTATTTATTAACATTCCATTTACATCAAAAACGTACTTTTGTATAAAATAGTTTTAAAATGAAAAAAGCCTTAGCCGTATCAGTATTACTTGTTTCTTCGCTACTCTCAGCACAAGATAAACCTAAATTAGTAGTAGGAATTGTAGTAGACCAAATGAAAATGGAATACTTATATCGTTTTTCAAACGACTTTTCCGAAAATGGTTTCAAGCGATTAATGAAAGAAGGATACACTTTTAATAATACCCATTACAATTACATGCCAACTTATACCGCACCTGGGCATGCTTCTATTTATACAGGAACTACGCCAGCAGTTCACGGAATTGTAGGAAACGAATGGTTCAATAAAGCTACTGGCAAAGAAATGTATTGTACCGATGACGAATCGGTGAGTACTATTGGTGATGATTCTGAAAAAGAAGGAAAAATGTCGCCAAGAAATTTGCAAAGTTCAACCATGACAGATGAGTTAAAGTTGTCAACGAATTTTAAAGGAAAAGTTATCGGAATCAGTATCAAAGATAGAGGAGCTATTTTACCAGCCGGACATTTTGCAGATTGGGCTTTTTGGTACAGCAAAACAGGAGCTTTTATTTCGAGTACGTACTATGGTGAAAAATTACCAGATTGGGCAACCCAATTCAATTCAGAGAAACATTATTTGAAATATTTAAGCAAGAATTGGGAATTATTGAAATCTAAAGAAACGTACAACGAAAGTTTAAATGACAATAATCCTTACGAGGGAAAATTGTACAAAAAAGCGCCATTTATGCCATACAATTTAAAAGATATGTATGATGCAAATGATGCAGGAGTTTTACGTTCTACACCTTTTGGAAATAATTTATTAGCCGATTTTGCTAAGAAAGCGATTGAAAGTGAAAATTTAGGGAAAGATAATATTACCGACTTTTTAGCGGTTAGTTTCTCATCAACTGATTATGTTGGACATCTTTTAGGACCAAGATCTATTGAATTGCAAGATACCTATTTACGTTTAGACGAAACTATTGCGGATTTCTTAACTTATCTAGATAAAACGGTTGGAAAAGGAAATTACTTGGTTTTCTTAACGGCTGATCATGCTGGTGCCGAAAATGTAACTTATTTAAAAGATAACCGATACAAAGTTGATAACATCAATTATAAGAACATTCAAAAAGAGTTAAAAGAGTTTTCTGAAAAAACGTATGGTGAAGATTTACTTTTAAATTATTCTAATTACAATGTGTTTTTTGATAAGAATAAAGTGAAATCAAAAGGGTTGAACTTACAAGATGTTAAGCAAACTTTTAAAGAGTATTTGCAAAAACAAGAATATTTAAAAAGAGCTTACACAGAAGAAGAAGTTGCGAATGCAAATGCAACAGATTATTATTTGAATTTTGTTGCTAAAGGTTACGATCCAACACAGAATGGTGAGTTAGTTGTTATTTTTAAACCAGGTTATGTAGAATATTCTGCAACCGGAACAACTCATGGTTCGCCTTATTCGTATGATACACATGTTCCATTATTATTTTATGGATGGAATATTAAAAAAGGAGCAACTCACGATAGAAAAGAAATTACACAAATTGCACCAACCATTACACAAATGCTAAAAATAACTATGCCAAACAGTTCTGATGGTAAGGTGTTATTAGAGGTTTTGAATAAATAAAATATTGGCTGTTATGAAAATAAATTTTTCAGATGATTTTGAGAATGAGATTTTTAATAAAAGTTTGGATTTAAGCACAGACTATGCTGAAGTGTCTTTAGATTTGATTTTTGAAGATGGGTTATTGAAAGAATTGCCAATAGTTAAAACACTTTTTACATTTTATAATATTACATCATCAATTATTGCTCAACATAATGTGAAAAAAATATTAGTTTTTCTTCAAGAGTTTCATTCTCATAGAATTGAAGATGATAAAATTAAAAAGTTTAAAAAACAATTTAATAAAGATTTGAATTATCGAAATGAAGTTTTGGAAACGGTATTAATTTATATTGAAAGATTTACAGATGTAAAAAAGTCTAAAATTTTAGCAAATCTTTTTATTGCTTATATAAACGAAAATTTATCATGGGAAGAATTTCAAAAGATGACTTTTATTTTAAACACACTAAACCCATCAAGTTTTGATTTTATGACTAAATATTTTGAATCTAATTCATCCAAAAGTATGATCGAATTAGTTGAAGGCGAAGCGTTTCTATTAGCTTCTGGAATAGGTACGAAATATGAGGATAGATTTAGATTAACCAGAACTGGAATATCTATTTATGAGTTTGGTATTAAACCATTGAAAAATAAATAAAATCAAAAATCCCGAATTAAATTAATAATCCGGGATTTTTTCTTAACCAAAAACTAAATTTCAATAATAACTTGATTTTTCAAAATATCGTCAAACGTTTCACGCTCTCTGATTAAGTGAGCCGTTCCGTCTTTCCATAAAACTTCGGCTGGTTTTAGTCGTGAGTTGTAGTTAGATGCCATTGAAAAGCAATAAGCGCCTGCGTTTCTAAAGCATAAAATATCACCTTCGTGTATTTCAGTAATTCTTCGGTTGCTAGCAAATGTGTCCGTTTCACAAATGTATCCTACTACCGAATAATAGCGTTCTTTACCTTTAGGATTAGAAATATTTTCAATATGATGTTGCGACCCATATAACATAGGTCTGATTAAATGGTTGAATCCCGAATCAATTCCAGCAAAAACTGTTGAAGTAGTTTGTTTTACAACATTTACTTTTGCTAAGAAATATCCAGCTTCACTTACCAAAAATTTCCCTGGTTCAAAAGCTAGTGTTAACGGTCTTCCATATTCTTTTTCGAATGCTAAAAAGCGTTTCGTTAATTTTCTTCCAAATTCTTCAACATTAGTTTCAATATCACCTTTTTTGTATGGTACTTTAAATCCACTTCCAAAATCGATGAAATCCAATTCTGGGAAATTTTTAGCGGTTTCAAATAAGATTTCAGCTGCATATAAAAACACTTCTACATCTAAAATGTCAGAACCGGTATGCATATGAATTCCGTTGATATGCATTTTAGTGTTTTCAATAATTCTTAAAATATGTGGTAATTGATGAATTGAAATTCCAAATTTACTATCAATATGTCCTACAGAAATATTAGCATTTCCTCCAGCCATTACGTGAGGATTAATACGAATACAAACTGGAATAGTAGGGTGTTTTGTACCAAATTGCTCTAAAATAGACAAGTTGTCAATATTGATTTGAACTCCTAATGCTGCAACGTTTTCTATTTCTTCCATAGAAACTCCGTTTGGTGTATAAATAATATCTTTAGGATCTACACCAGCAAGTAATCCAAGTTGTACTTCTTGAATAGAAACCGTATCCAAACCAGAACCTAAACTTTTTAGGTACTTCAAAACAGAAACATTAGATAAAGCTTTCACTGCATAGTGTACCTTAAAACGTTCCACCTTGCTAAAAGCAGTTTGTAAACGATTGTATTGAAAAGCTATTTTTTCCGCATCATAAACATATAACGGACTTCCAAATTCTGTTGCTAATTGTTGTAATACTTCTGGTTTCATTTTAAATTATTTTGATGCAAAAGTAAATCAATTTAGTTCAGATGCAATTTTTAAAACAATTATTAACAAAAAATAACAAAATGTTTTATTTGTAACAAATGTTGTTTTTGTTCAGTATTATAGGAGTAAGAATATGTATATCAAATTCCCAAATAAAACTAAAAAAAGTTAGTCCATTAAAAATTACTTTGTTATTTTTGTGGCACTTTTTTAAACAAGATAAACGCATAACAATTATGAACATACACGAATATCAGGGTAAAGAAATCCTAGCTAGTTATGGAGTACGCGTACAACGCGGAATTGTAGCAAACAATCCAGTTGAGGCGGTTGCTGCAGCTAAACAATTGACTGCTGAAACAGGTACAAGTTGGTACGTAGTAAAAGCACAAATCCATGCTGGAGGTAGAGGAAAAGGTGGAGGAGTTAAGTTAGCTAAAAACTTAGATCAAGTTACTGAGCTTTCTGAACAAATCATCGGAATGCAATTAATTACACCTCAAACACCACCTGAAGGAAAAACAGTTCACAAAGTATTAATTGCTGAAGATGTTTATTATCCTGGTGAAAGTGAAACTTCTGAGTTTTATGTTTCTGTATTATTAAACAGAGCTACAGGACGTAACATGATTATGTATTCTACTGAAGGTGGAATGGATATTGAAGAAGTTGCTGAGCATACACCACATTTAATCTTTACTGAAGAAATCGATCCTGCTTATGGATTACAAGGTTTCCAAGCTAGAAAAATTGCTTTTAATTTAGGTTTATCTGGTGAGGCTTTTAAAGAAATGGTGAAATTTATCGATGCTTTATACAAAGCGTATATCGGCTCTGATTCATCTATGTTTGAAATCAACCCAGTATTAAAAACATCTGACAACAAAATATTAGCAGTTGATGCTAAAGTAAATATCGACGATAACGCTTTATTCAGACAAGCAAAATATGCTGAAATGCGTGACATTAGAGAAGAAAATCCAATCGAAGTTGAAGCTAAAGAAGTAGGATTAAACTACGTTGATTTAGATGGAACTGTTGGATGTATGGTAAACGGTGCTGGTTTAGCAATGGCTACTATGGATTTAATTAAATACGCAGGTTTTGAACCAGCTAACTTCTTAGACGTAGGAGGAACTGCTGATGCTAAACGTGTCGAAACAGCTTTCCGTATCATCTTAAAAGATCCAAACGTAAAAGCTATCTTAATTAACATTTTTGGTGGTATCGTTCGTTGTGACCGTGTTGCTCAAGGTGTTGTAGATGCTTACAAAAACATGGGTGATGCAATCAAAGTGCCAATCATCGTTCGTTTACAAGGAACTAACGCAGAAATTGCTAAAGAATTAATTGATAATTCTGGTATGCCAATTTTATCTGCTGTTCAATTCCAAGAAGCAGCTGACCAAGTTAAAGCAGCTTTATCTTAATAAGATAAAAAAATTATATAGAAAAACTCCTAGATTATGTCTAGGAGTTTTTTGTTTTTACAAGCTAAATATTTTCAAAACAACAGAGTATTTCTTACATTAGCCTATCAATTAAAATATCATGATTTCAGAAGCGCTATTTCAAAAAGAATTAGAAATTATTATTAGTAATGCCATTAGAGAAGATGTTGGTGATGGTGATCATAGTTCGTTAGCTTGTATTCCGGCTAATGCTCAAGGAAAAGCTAAATTATTAGTTAAAGATGAAGGAATTATCGCTGGTGTTGAATTTGCAAAGATGATTTTCGACTATGTTGATAAGGATATGATAGTTGAAACTTTTATAGAAGATGGTGCTCACGTAAAACATGGTGATATTGTTTTTCATGTTTCTGGACGCTCACAATCTATTTTAAAAGCAGAACGATTAGTGCTAAATTCTATGCAAAGAATGAGCGCAATTGCTACAAAAACAAAACAATTTGTAGATTTATTAGAAGGAACTTCAACCAAAATTTTAGATACAAGAAAGACAACTCCGGGTATTAGAGCAATCGAAAAATGGGCTGTAAAAATCGGTGGTGGTGAAAATCATCGATTTGCTTTATACGATATGATTATGCTAAAGGACAATCATATTGATTTTGCAGGAGGAATTCCGCAAGCTATAGCTAAAACAAAACAATATTTATTGGACAACAATAAAGATTTGAAGATTATTGTTGAAGCAAGAGATTTAAATGAAGTTCAGCAAATATTAAAAGCTGGAGGAGTTTATAGAATTCTTTTGGATAATTTTGATTACGAAACTACTAAGAAAGCGGTAGAAATAATTGGGAATCAAAGTTTAACGGAATCATCAGGTAATATCAATGAAAAAACCATTCGTAATTACGCTGAATGTGGTGTTAATTATATTTCTTCAGGTGCGCTTACTCATTCTGTTTATAATATGGATTTAAGTCTAAAGGCTATTTAATATGTCAGAAGAAATCGAAAACAAACTCAATAAGATTCCTGTAGTCAAACAATTAATTGTTGTTTTAAAGGCTTTTAAGTTAAAATCTTTAGAAGGACTTACGCTTTATGATATCATTGAGATGTATATTCTTGGGATTTTTAAAGGAGCCTTTTCGTATCGTGCTAGTGCCATTGCGTTTAGTTTCTTTATGGCTTTGTTTCCTTTTGCACTTTTCATTCTGAATTTAATTCCTTACATACCATTAGATAATTTTCAAGCAGATTTTTTGCGATTTGTTGAAAATGGAGTTCCACCAAACACCTATGATGCTATTGAAGCTATTTTAAAAGATATCATGGGTACCAGTTATAAAAGTTTATTATCCTCGGGTTTTATTCTTTCCATTTTTTTAATGACAAATGGAGTTAATGCCATTTTAGGAGGTTTTGAAATGTCGACTCATATTACCATTACTAGAGGTTTTTTTAGACAATACTTTATTTCGATGGCAATTTCACTTGCGCTTTCATTTATTTTGATAATTACAGTAGCTGCAATCGTAATAGCGGAAGTTTTTATTCAAAAAATTAATGCAAAAGGATTTATTGAAGATATTTATTTGATAGAATGGAGTAGATACGGTTTTATTTTATTGATGATTTTAATTACAACTTCTATCTTGTATAAGTTTGGTACAAAAGAAACATCAAGCTTGTCATTTATTAGTTATGGCGCTGTTTTCACAACAATATTAATCATTCTTTCGTCGTATATTTTTGGTATTTACGTAACCAAGTTTGCTAAATACAACGAGCTTTATGGTTCAATTGGTACGCTTCTTGTATTGATGTTTTATATTTGGATAAACTGCATGGTTTTATTGTTAGGTTTCGAACTAAATGCAACTATTTCTAAATTAAAAAGAAAAAATTTATATATTTAACAAAACAAAAAAAATCTAATTATGAAAAAACAATTTATTGCATTATTTATGATTATTGCAACAGTATTTACTGTTAATGCGCAACAAACAATTGCTGGAGTAAAAGTAGACTCAAAATTGAGTTTAGAAGGGCAAAATTTAGTTCTTAATGGAGCAGGAACTCGTGTTAAGTTATTCATGGACATGTATGTTGGTGCTTTGTATTTAGAGAAAAAAAGTTCAAATGCTGCCGAAATTATGAATAGTAAAGAAGGTGCGGCTATTAAATTAAATATCGTTTCTGGTTTAATTAGCTCTGATAAAATGATTTCAGCAATTAACGAAGGTTTTGAGAATTCTACAGGAAAGAAAACAGCTCCTTTAAAAGCTAAAATTGATAAATTCAAAAGTTTCTTTAAAGAAGAAATTAAAAAAGGCGATTTTTTTGTAATTATTAATGTGCCAAATGAAGGTGTGGTGGTTTACAAAAATGGAGTAAAAAAAGGAAGTGTTGATGGACATGACTTCAAAAAAGCTTTGTTCGGAATTTGGTTATGTGATAAACCAGCTGACAAAGATTTAAAAAATGATATGTTAGGAAAATAATTTCTATTAAATAGATAAGGAAGCGTTCTCAATTGAGGGCGCTTTTTTTTATTCATGAATTTATCTTTTTTCTATTCTCTTTTTTCTATTCTCTTTTTTCAAACTATATTTGTTCTATGCTGTTTTTTATAGAAGTTGTTTTGCCTTTAGCTGTTTCTAAAACCTTTACTTATCAGGTTTCCGAAGCAGAGTTTCGTTACATTCAAATAGGAATGCGAGTTGCGGTACCTTTTGGTAAAACAAAGATTTATACAGCCTTAGTTATTGATAAAAATAACAATCCTCCTCAATTATACGAAGCAAAAGAGATTCATCAAATTTTAGATGAAAAACCTGTTGTAAATCAAAATCAAATAGAACATTGGAAATGGATTGCTTCTTACTATATGTGTTCGCTAGGTGAAGTGTTTCGAAGTGCTTTGCCTTCTGGATATATTTTGGAAAGTGAAACCATTATTTCAGCTAAAGAAAATGCCGAAATCGATTCGGATGAACTTAAAGATGATGAATTTCTAATTTTAGAAGCTTTAAAAAGTCAATCTTCGATTACGGTTCAAGATGTGATTAAAATTTTAGGCAAGAAAACCGTTTTTCCAATCATTAATCGATTATTAGCTAAAGGCGCATTGGTTTTACAAGAAGAAATTTCGGAACAATATAAACCGAAGTTAGTTCGTTATATCAAATTACATGAATCTTTTTTACAACAAGAACAATTAGCCGAATTATTAGAAGTGTTATCCAAAGCCAAAAAACAACGCGAATTGGTTTTGCATTATTTCCAATTACAAGCACGAGAAAAAGCACCCATTTCAGTAAAAAAACTAATTGAAACTTCTGGAAGTACTTCGGCTATAGTAAAATCTTTGGTAGATAAAACGATTTTCGAAGAGTATTTCATTGCTCAAGATAGAGTTTCGTTTGATAAAGAAGACGATAGTCAATTCACGTTAAGTGAAGCGCAACAAATAGCTTTTGATAGCATTCAAGAAAATTTCAAAACCTTTGATGTCAATTTATTACACGGCGTTACAGCTTCTGGGAAAACAGAAATTTATATCAAACTTTTAGAACAATATATTAAGGAAGGAAAACAAGTTTTGTTTTTGTTACCTGAAATTGCCTTAACCACACAATTAGTGCAACGATTAACAGCTTATTTCGGAAATGAAGTAGCCGTTTTTCATTCTAAATATACCAATAATGAGCGAATAGAAGTCTGGAATCAAGTTTTGGAAAATTCACCTAAAGCAAAAGTGGTTATTGGAGTTCGAAGCGCTTTGTTTCTTCCTTTTTCCAATTTAGGATGTATTATTGTAGATGAAGAACACGAGCAAACCTTCAAACAGCATGATCCAGCGCCAAGATACCATGCACGTGATGCTGCGATAGTTTTAGCGAAGCAACACGGAGCAAAAGTGGTTTTAGGAAGTGCGACTCCATCTTTGGAAACCTATTATAATGTGCAATCCAATAAATACGGTTTAACAGAATTAAAAGTGCGCTACGGAAATGTAGTGTTACCCGAAATTCAATTAGTAGATTTAAAAGATAAGTATTTCAGAAAGAAAATGTCTGGCCATTTTTCTGATGAATTGTTGGAGGAAATCACCGAAACCTTATCGAAAGGTGAACAAGTTATTTTATTTCAAAACCGTAGAGGATTTTCGCCTTATGTGGAATGTATGACGTGTGGTCATGTGCCGCATTGCCCAAGTTGCGATGTGAGTTTGACGTATTACAAATTTAAAAATCAATTGCGTTGTCATTATTGTGGGCATTCGATTGCAAATCCAATACACTGTCATAGTTGTCAATCGGTTGATGTTACTTCAAAAGGTTTCGGAACGGAACAAATTGAAATGGAATTGAAAACTCTTTTTCCAGAAAAAAACGTTGGAAGAATGGATCAAGATACGACTCGAGGAAAGTTTGGCTTCGAGAAAATTATCGATTCCTTCAAAAATAGAGAAATTGATGTTTTGGTAGGAACACAAATGCTAGCCAAAGGTTTGGATTTTGATAATGTGACTTTAGTTGGGATTTTAAACGCCGATAATTTATTGAACCAACCTAATTTCAGAGCCTACGAAAGAGCGTATCAAATGATGATGCAAGTTTCGGGTAGGGCAGGACGTTCAGAAAAAAAAGGAAAAGTCGTTATTCAGACGTATAATCCATATCACAATACGATTCAACAAGTTTTGGGTAATGATTATGCAGGAATGTATAAAGAGCAAATTTACGAACGCCAGAACTTTAAATATCCGCCTTTCTTTAGATTAGTAAAACTTACAATGAAACATCGCGATTTTGATAAATTGAAAGAAGGTTCGATGTGGTTGTATAATGTATTATCTCAAAATTTAGATATGCCTGTTTTGGGCCCAGAAGAGCCAGCTATAAATAGAATTCGTAATGAATATATTCGAACGATTATGGTTAAAATTCCGGTTCAGAAGCATTTGGGAAATACCAAAAAAAATATTGCGAAAGTGCTCATGAGTTTTGAAGCAGTTCCGCAATATCGTGCTATTAAGGTAAAAGTAGATGTCGATGTGTATTAAGCGTTTTCGATAGCTTTTACAATTTCTTCTTTCTTGTTACGACTTAATGGTATTTTAGTATTTCCAATTTCAGCAAACTTACTATTGAATTTCTCGACTCTATCTAAATTGATAATATACGATTTATGAACGCGAATGAATTTACCTTCTGGAAGTTCTTTTTCAAAACCTTTCATGGTTGATAATACTAAATGACTTTCATCATCGGTAACTACTTTGATGTAATCGCCATAGGCTTCAATCCATTTGATTTTAGAAACATATACTTTTAATTTCTTTAAATTACTTTTAATTACGATACTTTCGCCATGATCTTCATGGTTTTCGTAACGCAAAGCATGAAGTTCCGTTGCTTTTTTAACAGCTTTATTGAAGCGTTCTTTAGAAATAGGTTTTTGAAGAAAATCAGTTGCTTCATAATCAAAAGCTTTAACTGCATAATCAGCTTTTGAAGTAATAAATATGATTTGTGGTTTTGTTTTTAGTCCGTCTAATAAGTCGAAACCGTTTATTAACGGCATCTCAATGTCTAAGAAGATTAAATCAATAGTATTGTTGTTGATACAATTCTTTGCCTCAAGAGCATTAGCAAAATCTCCTACTAAGTTTAATAATGTTGATTCGTTAACTAATTTCGTGATGGTAATTCTTTGAATAGCACTATCATCTACAACGATACAATTCAACTTCATGGGCATATATTTTTTATAGTTTGTTAAAAGTAGAACTATTATTACAAATACACAAGTTTTTTTAATAAAAATTAATAATGTGTTATACTTGTTATTTCAAATAAAAGTATTATTTTTGCACCCAATTTTATAACAATAAATATAAAGATTATGAATCATTATGAAACTGTTTTCATCTTGAATCCCGTTTTATCTGAGCAACAGGTAAAGGAAACAGTAAGCAAGTTTGAAGATTTTCTTACTTCTAAAGGGTCTGAGATGGTATCGAAAGAAGATTGGGGCTTAAAAAAATTAGCTTACGAAATTCAACACAAAAAAAGTGGATTTTACCACTTATTCGAATTCAAAGCGCCAGCTGAAATTATTCTTGCATTTGAAACTGAATTCCGTCGTGACGAGCGTGTTATGCGTTTCTTAACGGTGTCTTTAGACAAACATGCAATTTCTTGGGCAGAAAGAAGAAGAGCAAAATTAAAATCTAAAACAAACTAATCATGTCTACATTAGAGCAATCTGCAAAAGGGAAAAAAGACGGAGATATCAGATATCTTACGCCTTTAAACATAGATACAAACAAAACTAAAAAATACTGTCGTTTCAAAAAATCAGGTATTAAATATATCGATTATAAAGACGCAGACTTTTTATTGAAATTTGTTAACGAGCAAGGTAAAATTTTACCAAGACGTTTAACAGGTACTTCATTAAAATACCAAAGAAAAGTTTCTGTAGCTGTTAAAAGAGCTCGTCACTTAGCTTTAATGCCATACGTGGCCGATTTATTAAAATAATATTTAACAAATAGTTGTTGCTTCGCCGTAGGTGAGCTAACTTCTAATTAAAAGGACAACAACATGGAACTTATCTTAAAACAAGACGTTCAAAATTTAGGATTTAAAGACGATGTAGTAACTGTGAAAAACGGATACGGTCGTAACTATTTAATTCCTCAAGGTTTTGCTATTTTAGCAACTCCATCTGCTAAAAAAGTTTTAGCTGAAAACTTAAAGCAAAAAGCGCACAAAGAGGCTAAACTTGTTGCTGATGCAAAAGCTTTAGCTGAAGCTTTAAAAGCTTTAGAAATTAAAATTACTGCTAAAGCAGGTGGTGATAAATTGTTTGGTTCAGTTACTAGTGCTAACATCGTGGAAGCATTAGAAGCTAACGGTCATTCAATTGAGAAAAAATTCATCACTAGCGGTGTGGTAAAACGTGTAGGTAAATATACTGCATCAGTTAGATTACATAGAGATGTTATCGTTGAGTTACCATACGAAATCGTAGGTGAAAAAGCATAATTTTTCTCAAAATATAAATTAGCTCCGATTTTATCGGGGCTTTTTTTTTATCTTTACTTTATGAAATACGCAAGATTAACGAAAGAACAGTTAGAAGAATTACATCCCGAATTTATTAATTTTTTGGCAACACAATCTATTGATAAAATCGAGTGGGATGATATTAAAAAAAATCGTCCTCATGTGGCCGAACAAGAGATTGATGTTTTCTCCGATATGATTTGGGAAAAAGCATTGACTAATGTTACTCATTTAGATCATTTTTCTAAAAACTACATTTTTCTTTTCAAATGTTTGCCTGATGTTGTGTATTCCTTTGTGATTAAAACAAATAACCCAGAAATTGATTTCGTTTCTGCAGATGGAATTCACTGGTTATCAGAAAATCTTTTCTCTGACGATGTGGAAATTACCAGAGGAAGAAAAGATATTTCGTCTAATCGAAATGAATCGTTGTTTGAGATTATCAAGCAAGGTGGAATTATCAGCAAAGGAGAATTATTTACCAAATTAGACAGCCTAATCAATCCCTAATTTATGAGCGTTTTAGATACTATTAAAAGTTTGAGAGAAGAATTAAATCAACATAATTATAACTATTATGTTTTAGATAAACCGACCATTTCTGATTTTGAATTTGATCAAAAACTAAAACAATTACAAGATTTAGAAGCGCAACATCCTGAGTTTTTCGATGAAAATTCGCCAACTCAAAGAGTAGGAGGAATGATTACGAAGAATTTTGAAACAGTGAAACATGAATATCGAATGTATTCGTTGGATAATTCGTATTCCATAGAAGATTTACAAGATTGGGAAACCCGAATTCAAAAGGTTTTAGGTAATGTTCCATTGGAATATACTTGCGAATTAAAATACGATGGAGCATCCATTAGCATCAGTTATGAAAATGGTCGTTTAGTACGTGCTGTAACACGTGGCGATGGTTTTCAAGGCGATGATGTAACGAATAATATCAAAACTATAAAGGCTGTTCCTATTCATTTAAAAGGAGATTTTCCTGCAAAATTTGACATCCGTGGAGAAATTATTCTTCCGTTTGCCGGATTTGAAAAAATGAATCAAGAATTAATTGAAATTGGAGAAACACCTTATTCCAATCCAAGAAATACGGCTTCAGGAAGTTTGAAATTGCAAGACAGTGCTGAAGTAGCAAAACGTCCGTTGGATTGTTTATTGTACTTTGTAATAGGTCATAATTTGCCTTTTAAAACGCAATTTGAAGGTTTGCAAAAAGCCAGAGATTGGGGTTTTAAAGTGCCTGTTCAATCTAAATTGGCAAAAAACCTTAATGAAGTTTTTGAATACATCAATTATTGGGATAAACACCGTCACGAATTGCCTTATGAAACGGATGGGGTAGTTATTAAAGTTAATAATATACAACATCAGGAAGAGTTAGGTTTTACAGCAAAATCGCCACGTTGGGCAATGGCATATAAGTTCAAAGCCGAACAAGTAACTACGAAATTAAATTCGATTTCGTACCAAGTTGGGCGTACTGGAGCTATTACGCCAGTTGCTAATTTAGAACCTGTTCAATTGGCGGGAACGATTGTAAAACGTGCTTCGTTACACAACGCTGATCAAATTAAAAAACTAGATATTCGAATTGGTGATGAAGTTTTCGTAGAAAAAGGTGGAGAAATCATTCCAAAAATTATAGCAGTTGCCAAAAGAGGAAATCAAGAAGAACCAACAAAGTACATCACGCATTGTCCAGAATGTCAAACAGAATTAGTAAGAAGCGAAGGCGAAGCGAATCATTTTTGTCCAAATTTCTATGGTTGCCCACCTCAGATTATTGGAAGAATTCAGCATTTTATTACCCGAAAAGCCATGGATATTGATGGTTTAGGTGGAGAAACAGTTGCTTTATTATTCAATGCTGGTTTGGTAACCAATTATGCTGATTTGTACGAACTAAAAAAGGAGCAAATCATTCCATTAGAAAGAATGGCTGAAAAATCAGCAGAAAACTTAATCAACGGAATTGAAAAATCGAAAACCATTCCTTTTGAGCGTGTTTTGTATGCGTTGGGAATTCGTTATGTAGGTGAAACGGTTGCAAAAAAATTAGCGAAACATTACAAATCTATTGATGCAATTGCGCAAGCAAGTATCATGGATTTGATTTTGGTAGATGAAATTGGCGATAAAATTGCTCAAAGTGTTGTTCAATTCTTTGAAAATCAAGAAAATATTCGTATTATTGATAGGCTTAAGAGTTTTGGAGTTCAATTAGAATCGGGTGAAGATGATGTTTTACTTTCGGAAAAATTAAAAGGAAAAACATTCGTTGTATCAGGTGTTTTTGAAATTTATTCAAGAGACGAACTCAAAAAAGCTATTGAAGATAACGGAGGAAAAGTAGGAAGTTCTATTTCATCAAAAACCGATTATGTAATTGCTGGAGATAATATGGGACCATCCAAACTAGAAAAAGCAAATCAATTAAAAATTGCAATTATATCAGAATTAGACTTCAAACAAATGATAGATGCTTAAAGTAAATTCGGCTTTAATATTATATTTCACGGCTTTTATTTTATATGTATTTGCTGTTTTAATTGGAAGTGATAATTTGGAGCTTTTTAGTAAGCCTATTATCATTCCGTCGATTTATTATTTCTATTATATTAGTGTTAGAGGTAAGATTGATTATTTGTTTTCTTTTTCGGTTTTATCTTTCTTTATTGGTGAAATTTTACATCTAATTAGTAGAGAAGAGTTTAATGTTTCGGGGCTTATATTTTTATTAATTCCATATTTCATTATATTGTTTTTTATTTTTCAAGATTTAATCTATTATTTGAAAAAGAAAAAAATTAACCTGAACACATTTTCTTTCTATATTATCGTAATGCTTTTAGTGTATTTGTTTTTTAATGTGCTAATGATGATGATAGAAGAAAATAGCTTTGAATTTTTTATTTATTCTTTGTACGGAATATTATTGTTGTTAATGGGAATTTTAGCCTTTGTAATGCTAATTAACTACAATAATAGAACAATTTTGTATACGGGTTTTATGGTTGGTTGTTTTTTATTATCCGATTTGTTTTTTGTTTTTTCAAAAAAAATCCCCGATTTATTAGCCTTGAAGATGATTAATGTTACAACTCAAGAGTTATCGTTTTTTTGTTACATAAGTTATTTTGTTTACAGAACTAAATTTAAACTTTATGGTAAGAGAGATATTCAAGATTGATAAAAATATAGATAGCCGAGCTAGTGGAGCTTTGTACATCTATTTTATTTCCTATTTGTGTTATTTGTTTTTTTACAGGGTTTATGGCGATTTAGACATTGCTTTGATTTTTAAACCCATTATAGTTCCAAGTATCGCTTTTGCTTACTTTTTTATAAGTAAAGCAACAAAAATATATTTGAATTTATTTTTGTTTTTAGTAATCTTTTTTGCTGATAATTTGATTTTGATAGAGGGAAGAGATATTAAAGTATTTTCGACCTATTTGTATCTAATAGCTATAGGTGTTTTATTTAGTTATGTAGTTACAGATTCAAAAATCTTCAAAAGAAACCTCTTTTTAAAAAACAATTTCAATTATTTTATAATTTCTTATTTGTCGTTGGTCATCTTTTATAAGATTGCAAGTTTGACTTTAAATATGGAGTTTAAAGAAATTTTTGTAGTTATTGGTTACGTTGTAATGTTTTTGATGGTTTTATTACTAAGTATTTATAATGCCTTACGATTTAAATCAATTGCATTTAGATTTTTGTTGTTAACGATACTCTGCTTGTTTTTTTCAGATGTTTTAGTTGCTTTGAATAAGTATTATTCAAAAAATGATATATTAATCTATATCGCTTGTTTGATTGAAATACCGGTATATTATTTTCTTTTGAAATATTTACTTTACAGAGAAAAATAGTTACACAATAATGTTTTTTGATTGATTATTATAGAGTTTGTCGTTAGATAAATAAAAATCAATTCTACCCAAATTCACTCCGAAACAGCCTACTTGATTAATCAAAACTTCTTTTCCTTCGCTATTTTTTTCAATAACGGGTTTGTCTAAAAAAGTGTGCGTGTGTCCGCCAATAATCAAATCAATATTTTTTGTTTTTTGAGCTAAAACAATATCACTAGGTTTTTCAGGTTCGTCTTTGTATTTAAATCCTAAATGCGACAAACAAATCACCAAATCACATTTCTTTTCTTCTTTTAGAATTCGCGTCATGTCTTGTGCGATCTCAATTGGATTGTTGTAAATCGTTTCTTTGTAAAGTTTTTTGTCTACAAGTCCGTCTAATTGAACGCCTAATCCGAAAATTCCAATCTTGATTCCGTCTTTAGTGATGATTTTATAAGGTTTTACAATATCATTCAAAACCGTATTTTTAAAGTCATAATTAGCTGATACAAAATCGAACTTTGCATGTGGTAATTGCGCATAAAAACCATCAATTCCGTTGTCAAAATCGTGATTTCCCATAGTGGCCACATCGTATTGCATCATGCTCATTAATTTGAATTCCAATTCGCCACCATAATAATTAAAGTAAGGAGTTCCTTGAAAAATATCGCCAGCATCTAATAAAAGCACATTTTTTTCTTCTTTTCGGATGCTTTCAATGATAGCAGCTCTTCTGGCAGCGCCACCCATATTTGGATTTTTTGGATGATCGGCAGGAAATGGATCGATATGACTGTGCGTGTCATTCGTATGTAAAATAGTAATCTTTTTGGTATCAATAGTAGAAAAACTACTTAAACTCATGCCTGATAAGCCAAGTAAAACCGAACTCGCAGCTGTTTTTTGGATGAAATCTCTTCTCTTCATTGCTCTAAGTATTATTCTAAAATTATTTTTTCGGTGGTTAGGTTTGGAATTGTATCTACTTTCTTGAAATAATCAATCATCATATTTCTAAGTTTATATTCCATGTCAAATTTGATTTTACTTTCTTTAAAAAACGTCATATTGTCGCCTCCATTGGCTAAATAATCGGAAGTTCCCACATAATAAATTCGATTTTCATCTAAAGGTTCATTGTTAATTTCAATCTTATTTATTACTGAAGTTGACTTATCAATATAAATTTTCATTCCGTATAAAGGATGTGGTTTCTTTTCTTTTATGATATATTCGGCTAACGTTTTAATTTCTTTTCCAGTTAATCCCACAATGAACAAACTATTTTCAAAAGGCATCACTTCAAAAGCAGTTCTTGTAGTTACATCACCTTTTGGAATTACAGCTCTGATACCGCCGTGATTAAGTAAACAAATATCAATCGTTTTGTTTTCTCTTTTTTGAAAAACCGGATTTCCAAGTTCAAAAGTGATTTCTGCTAATAAATTCCCGATATTCGATTGCCATGTTCCCTTGCTTTTGTCTTGTGTTTCCGGACAATAAGCTAAAACGCTATTTAAATCTTTATTGATATTATCACTGTAAGGTTTTACGTAAGTTACAATAGCTTCGTTTTCACCTTTTTCATTGGTAACACCTATTTTTTTTCCTTCAATTTTAGTAGTTTGATAGGTAGAAGTTGATTTACAAGATATAAAGAGATTAAATGTTAATAATATAACAAAAAATCCAAAAGATATCGTATTCTTTTTTACATTTACAAGCATAACAAAAGCTTAAATTTTTAATTTTGTCGAATAGGTAAAAATACTATGTTTTATAATATTATAAAGAACTTTTTTCTTAAAAAAAATGTTACTAAACGATTAGCAACTCAAAATTCGTCTGGTTCAAACGATAAAGTGTTGACGGTTGGAGTTTTAGTAGACGAAACATATTTCAATGAAACTAGTCAATTAGTGGAGCGAATTTTTTCTCAGGGAATTCAAGAAAGTAATATTTCTATCTTAGTTTATAAAGATAAAATTAAAAAGAAAGAAGTAATAAACGAACCCTTTTTGTCGTTAAAAAACATTTCGATTTCAGGAGAAATCAATAAAAAAGAAGTAAACGATTTTGTCGAAACTCCTTTTGATTTGTTAATCAATTATTACGATGTTAATAAAAGCGGTCTTTTGTTATTGTCAACCAAATCAAAAGCCAAATTTAAAGTAGGATTTGACACGGTTGACAAAAGAGTCAATCATTTTATCATAAAAACAGTCGTTGAAAATTTTAATGAGTTTGTTTTAGAACTGTTTAAGTATTTGAAAATTTTAAATAAAATATAAAAAATGCAATCATTTATTGGTACAGGTGTTGCTTTAGTTACGCCATTTAAAAAAGATTTTTCGGTTGATGTAGAGGCTTTAACTCGAATAGTGAATTATGTAATTGAAGGTGGAGTAGAGTACTTAGTAGTTTTAGGTACTACAGCAGAATCGGCAACGTTATCACAAGACGAAAAAGAATTAGTTATCGATACAATAATTAAAGCAAATGCAGAAAGATTGCCTTTGGTTTTAGGAGTTGGAGGAAACAATACGCACAAAGTTGTTGAAGAATTGAAAACTAGAGATTTTTCTCATTTCTCAGCGATTTTATCGGTTTCGCCTTATTATAATAAACCTACGCAAGAAGGTATTTACCAACATTTTAAAGCAGTTGCTGAAGCGTCTCCAATTCCAGTAATCTTATATAATGTACCAGGAAGAACAGCAAGTAATATGTTGCCATCAACGGTTATCCGAATTGCAAATGATTTCAAAAATGTAATCGGAATTAAAGAAGCGGCTGGCGATATCGTTCAAGCAATGAAATTAATCCAAATAAAACCAGAAGGATTTTTAGTAATTTCTGGAGATGACATGATTACGTTACCAATGGTTTTAGCGGGTGGAGCAGGAGTGATTTCGGTGATTGGTGAAGGTTTTCCGAAGGAATTCTCTGAAATGGTACGTTTAGGTCTGCAAAGAAAAGTAGATGAAGCGTATAAATTACATTACCTTTTAGCGAATAGTATCGATATGATTTTCGAACAAGGAAATCCTGGAGGAATTAAAGAAGTCTTTAAAGCATTAGGATTATCGGAGAATACAGTTCGATTGCCACTTGTAAATGTAAATGAAGATTTAGCTACAAGATTGCATAATTTCACAAGAAAATTAAGTTAAAAAAAAGATTTTTATAGTAATTAAATAATGCCTAAATTTGCAGTTGCTTTTTTAGGTGACATCTTATTGATGTTTATAAAGAAAAAATATAAAGCCAAATGAATAAATTTTTTAGTTTCCTTATTCTTACCATTTTATTGGTGTCATGTAGTCCTTATCAAAAGGCTTTGAAGTCGGATGATGTTGCCGTTAAAAGCGAAGTTGCAAATGCAATGTATGATAAAGGGAAATATGATAAAGCAATCAGATTATATGAACAAATTGCACCAGTTTATAAAGGTAAGCCCAATGCTGAACGAATGTTTTATTTATATTCTAAATCACTTTATAATACGAATCAATTTTATTTAGCAGGGTATCAATTTGAAAATTTTGTTGCTACTTATCCTAGAAGTGAAAAAAGAGAAGAGGCTACATTTTTGGCTGCTGAATGTTTTTATAAATTATCTCCTGCATACAGTTTAGATCAAACAGATACTCAGAAAGCACTAGATAAAATGCAACGATTTATTGATGTTTATCCTGAATCAAGTTATTTGGCTGAAGCTAATAAATACGTTAAAGAGTTAAGAGAAAAACAAGAAAAGAAAGCATTTGAAATAGCAAAACAATATAATTCTATTTCAGATTTTAAAGGAGCTCTAAAAGCATTTGATAACTTTATTTTAGATTTTCCTGGAACACCATATAAAGAAAAAGCTTTGTATTATAGATTGGATTCAGCGTATAGGTTGGCTATCAATAGTATTGAATCAAAAAAACAAGAGCGTTTAAATTACGCCAAAACAACTTATGCAAATTTGATTAAATTCAATGCTGCAACAGAATATAAAGAAGAAGCTGATAAAATGTTAGCTGAAATTGAACAAGAATTAAAACAATTTTCTAAATAAAAGTAAATCATGGATTTAAAGAAAACAAATGCTCCTGTAAATACGATTACTTACAACAAAAGTAAATTAGAAGAGCCTACCGGAAACATTTATGAAGCGATTACTATCATGGCAAAACGTGCTAATCAAATCAATACTGAAATCAAAAAAGAATTGATTGAGAAATTAGAAGAGTTTGCTACTTACAATGATAGTTTAGAGGAAGTTTTTGAAAACAAAGAGCAAATTGAAGTTTCAAAATTCTATGAAAAATTACCGAAACCACATGCTTTAGCAGTACAAGAGTGGGAAGAAGGTAAAATCTATTACAGAGAAGCTAAATAAATCAATATGTCTGTTTTAAGCGGTAAAAAAATCTTGCTAGGTGTATCTGGTGGTATAGCTGCTTACAAAACAGCCAACTTGGTTAGACTATTTATAAAAGCAGGTGCACAAGTACAAGTTGTAATGTCGCCTGCTTCTTTGCATTTTGTTACGCCACTTACTTTGGCAACCCTTTCCAAGAATCCAGTTTATTCTACTTTCTACAACGAAGAAGAAGGAAATGGAGAATGGAATAACCACGTAGAATTAGGATTATGGGCTGATTTAATGCTTGTGGCTCCAGCTACAGCAAACACCCTTTCTAAAATGGCAAATGGGAATTGCGATAATTTATTAATTGCAACTTACCTTTCTGCTAAATGTCCCGTTTATTTTGCACCTGCAATGGATTTGGATATGTACAAACATCCATCAACTTTAGATAGTTTTCATAAATTAAAATCCTTTGGAAATATTATAATTCCTGCCGAAAGTGGCGAATTAGCAAGTGGTTTATTAGGTGAAGGTAGAATGGCTGAGCCTGAAAGTATTGTTTCGTTTCTGGAACGTGATTTACTAGAAAAATTACCACTTAAAGGAAAGAAAATTTTAATTACCGCTGGTCCAACATATGAAGCTATTGACCCGGTGCGTTTTATAGGAAATCATTCTTCAGGTAAAATGGGATTTGATATTGCTAATGAAGCTGCTAACAAAGGAGCAGAAGTAATTCTAGTAACTGGACCAACACATCTGAATGTACAAAATTCAGCTATTAAATTAATTCGAGTAATATCGGCACAAGAAATGTACGATGCTTGCCATGAATTTTATAATAGTGTTGATGTCGCTATTGCTGCAGCAGCTGTTGCAGATTATCGACCAAAAAATGTAGCTAACCAGAAAATAAAAAAGAACGATGCAACGTTCTCTATAGAATTAGAAAAAACAAAAGATATTTTAGCTTCGCTTGGCGAACAAAAGAAAAATCAATTCTTAATTGGATTTGCGTTAGAAACTGAAAATGAAATTGAACACGCAAAGCAAAAAATCCAGAAAAAAAACTTAGATTTGATAGTTTTAAATTCTTTAAACGATGAAGGAGCTGGTTTTGGTAAAGCTACTAATAAAGTAACTTTTATATCTAAAGATTTTACAATTGAACCTAAGGAATTAAAATCAAAAGAAGCGGTAGCTAAAGATATCATTAATAAAGTAATTCAATTTTATGATGCGTAAAATAGTAGTAGTATTTATTTTCTTGTTTTCATTAGGTAATGTGTTTTCACAAGAGCTTAATGCGACAGTTTCTGTTAACTATCAACAAGTAGCTAACGGAAATCCACAACTATTTAAAAATTTAGAAACTCAAGTAAAAGAGTTTTTAAATACGACAAAATGGACTACTAAAGAATTTAATGATGTTGAAAAAATTGAATGTAATTTTTTCATCAATATCACTACTTACGGAGCAAATAATTTTGAAGCAACATTACAAGTACAATCATCAAGACCTATTTATAATTCAACGCTTTCGTCACCGATTTTGAATATCAATGACAAAAATTTTTCATTTCGTTTCATCGAGTTCGAGAATTTAATTTACGATCAAAATTCATTTAATTCTAACCTAGTTTCGGTATTAGCATTTTACTCTAATTTGATTATTGGTATAGATCAAGATTCTTTTACAGAATTAGGAGGAACTGAATATCTTCAGATTGCATCAAATATTGTAAATGTAGCTCAAACAAGTGGTTACAAAGGATGGAATCAATCAGAAGGAAATAATAACAATAGAAATTTCTTAATTTCAGATATGTTATCAACTACTTTCGCTCCTTTCAGAAAATCATTGTATCAATACCATAGACTTGGTTTAGATATTATGGAAAGTGATGTTAAGAAAGGAAAAGAAGGTGTTGCTACTGGAATTACTGTTTTATCTGAAATTCAGAAAACAAGACCAAATGCACTATTAACAAGAACTTTCTTTGACGCAAAAGCAGACGAGATTGTCTCAATATTTAGTGGAGGACCAAAAGTTGATATCGTTCCGTTATTAGAAACGTTAAACAGAATTTCTCCTCTTAACTCTCAAAAGTGGAATAAAATAAGATAATTATTTTACTCAACGAATATTACTATGCTACTTTCGCTTTCTATAAAAAATTACGCGCTAATTGAATCGCTTGAAACTGATTTTTCGAATCAGTTTTCTGTTATTACAGGAGAAACTGGAGCAGGAAAATCAATTCTTTTAGGAGCACTTGGTTTGGTTTTAGGAAACAGAGCCGATTTGACTTCTCTAAAAGACAAAGAGCAAAAATGTATTATTGAAGCGCAGTTTTCAATAGCTAATTATAATCTTCAATCTTTTTTTGATGAAAATGATATGGATTATGATGACAAAACTATTATTAGAAGGGAAATTCTTCCTTCTGGAAAATCTCGTGCATTTGTAAACGATAGTCCTGTAAATCTGCAAGAATTACAAGAGTTAGGCGCAATGTTGTTGGATATTCATTCCCAACATCAAACTCGAGAATTAACCGAAGAAAATTATCAAATAGATATTTTAGATGCTGTTGCTAATAATGGCGATTTAGTAAATTCGTATAAAAATGCATTAAATGCTTTTAAAGCTACTCAAAAGGAATTGAAGACTTTGTTGGCTGAAAAAGAAAATCTTATCAAAGAGTACGAATACAATTCATATTTGCTAAACGAACTTTTAACTGCCAATTTAGTAGATGGCGAACAAGAAGAGTTAGAGCAAGAATTAGAACAATTAAGCAATGTTGAATTTATTAAAGAAAATTTTGATCGAATTTTAGCTATTGCAAATGAAGAACAAGTTGGCGCTTTAATAAATTTAAAAGAAATTAAAATAGCACTTCAAAAAGTATCTGGTTTTTCAACTCAAAATTCACAATTATTAGAACGCTTAACGAGTAGTTTACTAGAAGTTGAAGATATAATTTCAGAATGTGAGCAAAACAACGAAAAGATAATTGCTGATCCAGAACGTTTAGAATTGGTGAATACCAAATTACAAACCATTTACAATTTACAAAAGAAACATCAAGTTCAAACTATAACTGAATTATTAGTGATTCAGAATGAATTGGATGCAAAAGTAATTCGTGTAGATGATTTAGATAATGTAATTCACAAATTACAGGCTGATTTAAATTCAAAACAAGATAAAGTTGATGAAATAGCTAAATCAATTTTTGAAAACAGAAAGAAAACAGCTCCAATTCTTATTGATAAGATAAAAGCTATTTTATCTCAATTAGGAATGGTTGAAGCTAATTTTCAATTCGAAATCAATCATACTGAATCATTCTTTACAAAAGGTAAAGATGAAGTTATTTTGTTGTTTTCGGCAAATAAAGGAACAAGTTTTGGCTTGTTGAAAAAAGTAGCTTCTGGAGGTGAAATGTCGCGTATTATGTTGGCAATAAAAGCTGTTTTGGCCAATTATTCAAAATTGCCCACGATTATTTTTGATGAAATTGATACTGGGGTTTCAGGTGAAATTGCAATTAAAATGGGAGAAATCATGAAAGAAATGAGTGCTTCTATGCAAGTTTTCGCCATCACTCATTTGCCTCAAATTGCAGCTAAAGGAAATTCGCATTATAAAGTTTCAAAACGCAATCAAGGAGACACAACGGTTTCAGAATTAAATCTATTAAATTCAGAAGAAAGAGTATTGCAAATTGCTGAAATGTTATCAGGTAAAGATATTACCGAATCGGCTTTACAACATGCAAAAGCTTTGTTGAATTAATTTTTTGAAGTACTTTTGTCTACTTAATAAATGAACAACTAACCAATTATAAAATAAAGAAAAGATGATTATTGAACCAAGAATGAGAGGTTTTATTTGTTTAACAGCTCACCCAAAGGGTTGTGAACAAAATGTAAAGAATCAAATTGAGTACGTAAAATCTAAAGGAAAAATAAACGGACCAAAAAGAGTATTAGTAATTGGAGCTTCAACAGGTTTTGGTTTGGCTTCAAGAATTACAAGTGCTTTTGGTTCAGATGCTGCAACAATTGGTGTGTTTTTTGAAAAAGCACCATCAGAAGGAAAAACAGCATCTCCAGGTTGGTATAACTCTGCTGCCTTTGAAGTAGAAGCTGAAAAAGCTGGATTATATGCAAAAAGTATTAATGGTGATGCTTTTTCTAATGAAGTAAAACAACAAACTATCGATATGATTAAAGCTGATTTAGGTCAGGTTGATTTAATTATTTATAGTTTGGCTTCTCCAGTACGTCAGCATCCAGTAACAGGTGTTTTACACCGTTCTACATTAAAACCTATTGGAACTACTTTCACAAATAAAACAGTTGATTTTCACACAGGAAATGTAAGTCAAGTATCTATCGAACCAGCAAATGAAGATGATATCGCAAATACAGTTGTGGTTATGGGTGGTGAAGATTGGTCAATGTGGATGGACGCTTTAAAAGATGCAGGTGTTTTAGCTGAAGGTGCTACTACAGTTGCTTATTCTTACATAGGACCTGAAGTTACAGAGGCTGTTTACAGAAAAGGAACTATCGGTAGAGCAAAAGACCATTTAGAAGCGACAGCTTTTGAAATCACTGATAAGCTTGCTGATTTACATGGTAAAGCTTATGTTTCTGTAAATAAAGCATTAGTTACACAAGCAAGTTCTGCAATCCCTGTAATTCCTCTATATATTTCTTTATTATATAAGATTATGAAAGCGGAAGGAATTCATGAAGGATGTATTGAACAAATTCAACGTTTATACGCTGATCGTTTATATACTGGCAATACTGTTCCTACAGATGATAAAGGTAGAATCCGTATTGATGATTGGGAAATGAGAGCAGATGTTCAGGAAAAAATTGCTAAATTATGGGGCGAATCAACTACAGAAACGTTAGTAGAATTAGGAGATTTAGCAGGATATAAACAAGATTTCTTAAACTTATTTGGATTTGGGTTTGATGGAGTAGATTATCAAGCTGATACTAATGAAATGGTTATGGTACCGAGTATCAAATAAATAAAAATACAACATTTTGCATAAAAATTGTTACAAAACTCTAGTTAAGCTAGAGTTTTTTGTTTTTTATCGATGTTTTATTGCTTTTCGTCGATATTAAGAGAAAGTTATCTTTACGTAGTGTTTTTAGTGATTAATATATTTATTTAATAGTTAAATTTGTAGTTGCTTAACAAAAAATTATAAATACATGAAAAAAATTACTTTATTTTTATTTGCGCTCTTTACGTGCTGGCAAATAAATGCCCAAGTAAGTTCCTATGCTTTTAGTCAAAGTAGTGGTACTTACACACCAATAACGGGCGGCACATTAGCTGCGTCTGGAGCATCTCTCGATGACACTATTCTGAGTGTTACTTTACCAACAGCTTTTGCTTACAATGGTAATAGTATTACTACAGTTGGCTTTAGTCCCAATGGTTATTTGATCATGGGTAATACTACAACTCATGGTTATACTCCATTATCAAGTACTGCTACATCTAATGGTGTTATTTCTGGACTTGGAATGGATTTAGTTTCTAATGCGGCTACCTCTGAGTTAAGATGGGAGCAAATAGGAAATGAAATCATTTTTCAATGGAAAGAGTTTAGAAGATATTTAGCTACACCAGAAAGTATAAATTTTCAAATTAGGTTAAACACCTCTAATGGCCAAATTAATATTGTATATGACGCTCCAACTACTGTTGTCGCTAGTGAAACTAGAATTCCACAAGTTGGATTAAGAGGTACAGCAAATACGGATTATAATGCTAGAAGGCTTACTACATCTGTTCCAGATGCTACACCTTCATGGAATGATACTGCTGCGGCAACTTCAAATGCGCATAACGTAAGATTTACTAATACATCTCCAGCTGCTTTTCCATCTTCAGGATTAACTTTTACTTGGTCACCTCCAGTTCCTTGTTCAGGTGCTCCAGTTGCAGGAAGTGTTACTCCAGCTTTACAAAATATATGTTCAGGAACTACGCCTGCCAATTTAGTTGCAACTGGTTTTTCTTCGGGGGTAACAGGTTTAACTTTTCAATGGGAAGAATCTAATGATGACGGTGCAACAGATGCATGGGCACCAGTAGTAGGAGGTACAGGAGCTACAACAGCGACTTATACTCCACCTGCTTTTTCGGGAACACCTATATATTACAGATTAAATGTTACATGTACAAATTCAACAACTTCTGCTCAAACAGCGTCAGTTTTAGTAACAGTTCCAATTACCCCAACTAATCAAATAACAGCTCTAACTATTCCTGCTGCTACAGTAGGTGCCGGTCAAGCAGTAGTTAACTGGACAAATGGAAATGGTGGTAGAAGAGTAGTTTATGTTAGTGATTCAGCTACTTTTACTGATCCAGTAGATGGAAATGCTCCTGCTTTAGTAGCAAATAATGTTTATTCTGGATCTGGACAACAAATTATTTTTGATGGTACTGCAGCTACTGTTACAGTAACTGGATTAATGCCAGGAACACAATATTATATTAAAGCTTATGAATATGTTCGTTGTGGTTCTGGACCATACGATTATTATTATAATGTGACTACAGGAACAAATACAGGGAATTTTACAACTTGTCCTGCTTTTACAGTTCCTTATTTTGAAGGTTTTGAATCAGGATATACTCACAATACTGTTGTAGCTGGTTGTATTTCTCAAGCTTCTGTTACAGGAACCGCTGTTTGGACTGCTAACAGTACTTTTACAGATCGTAATAGAACTCCAAGAACTGGAGCTTTTAATGCTTTTTTACAGTGGAGTAATGAAGATTGGATGTTTATTCCAATTGATTTAATTGGAGGAACAAGTTATAGAGTTTCATTATATGCTCGTCAAGATGGTGCAGCAGCTACTGATTCAAATATTGCAATCAGTTATGGTACTTCAAGTAGTGTAGCAGGTATGACAAATTCAATTGTGGCTGCAACAGGTATTATTAATGGTAATTATCAAGAAATTGTTGGAGATTTTACTCCTGCGACTTCAGGAACTTATTATGTAGGTATTAAAGGATATATGAATGGCAATCCATTTTATATTTCATTAGATGATATTTCTATTACTGAATCACCTTCATGTTTAAATCCAAATACAATTATTGCTTCAAATATCACATCAAATTCAGTTGATTTATCTTGGACTGACGGTTCAGGAGGTTTACAATTTGATTACGAATATGTTATTCAAGCACCTGGAACAGGGGAGCCTACAGGACCTGGTGCTCCAATTGGTGATGTAGCTGTTGTAGGTGAAGGTTTTGATATTGATGGAAATCCACTTACACCTGATACGCTTTACGAAGTATATGTAAGAGCAGTTTGTAATGGTGGTTCTGATTTTAGTACATGGTCTGGTCCAATAACTTTTAGAACACTATGTAATTCTATTACTTCATTACCTCATTCTGAAAGCTTCGATGCTGCAGCACTTCCATCTTGTTGGTCTACAGCTTTAATTTCAGGTTCTACAAATTGGGCTCCAACTACCAACAATGATGGTGTGCCAGCTCCAAGAACTGGAACCCGTTTTGCTGGGAAATCTTGGTTAGGAGACGACAATGCATTGTTAATTAGTCCTCCATATGATTTATCTGCTTACGCAACTGATCAAGCAAGATTAAATGTTTGGATTTATAGAAGTGCTAATGGATTAGCTACTGATAGAGTAACTTTTTATGCAAATACTGCAAATAATTTAACAGGAGCTACGATGTTAGTAGACGTGCCATTACCAATTACATCAGCACCTACGGTTGCATCAGCTGGATGGTACAATTATACAGTTGATGTACCTTTATCTTACAATGCAGGAGGTGTTTTCTATATAATTGCTCAAGGAAGAACTTCTTCTTCTTGGTCTTCTTATAGTGTTGGTTTTGATGATTATGTTTTAGAGTTAACTCCTACTACTGCACCTTCTTGTGCTTCAAATATTGTAGCAACACCTCATGCAACTTGTGGTAATTTTGCTAATACAATTACATGGGATGCTACTGCTGGTGCTGATGGATATTATGTTACTATTGGTACAACAACTGGTGGAAATAATATTGCAAATGCGATTCCAGTTTCGGGTACTTCTTATAACTTTACTGGTAACTTTAATACTACATATTTTTACACGATTGTTCCATTTAATGCTAATGGTTCTGCAACAGGATGTTCTGAATTATCATTTGTAACTAATGCAAATGGATGTTATTGTGTTTCTGCTCCAACTTCTGTTGATGGTTCAGGTATTACTAATGTTCAAATTGTATCAACAGATTTTCCAAATACAGTTTCAACTTCTCCAGTTTACAATGATCATACAACAACGCCTGTTACTATGTCTCAAGGAGTTAACAATAATGTTCAAATTTCTTTCAATGTACCTTCATTTGGTGCTTCATATGATTATAATACTGTAATTTGGATTGATGCGAATGATGATTATGTTTTAGATGCGTCAGAGATTGTTTATACAGGGCTTTCTTCAACAGCAGTAGCTCCAACATTACTAAATGCTTCTTTTGTGATGCCTGCAACAATGCCTTTAGGTCAACATAGAATGAGAATAGTAGCTACTGATGCTTTGCAAACTCCTGCTAACCCATGTTATTCAGGTACTTTTGGTGAAACTGCTGATTTTACAGTTAATATTGTTGCAGCATCTTGTACTCCACCAGCTGCAACAACTACTTTAGTTCCAGCTTGTGGTGCTTCTCAATATTCTATAGATGTAGATGTAACTGCTTTAGGAAGTGGTACACCTTCTATCACAGATGGAACAACTACATGGCCAGTTTCAGCTATTGGAGTAGTAAATGTTGGTCCATTTGCTAGTGGATCTTCAGTTACTTTAACTTTATTACATGGTTCGGATGCTACTTGTAATTTACCTTTAGGTTCTTTCAATTATGCTTGTCCACCAGCAAATGATGATTGCGTTAATGCAATTGCTTTAACTCCTGGAGGTGTTTTTGCTGATTATCCTGTTGTTGGAACAACTGTTAATGCAACTACTGTGACAGGTTTAACTTATGCTTGTCAAACAAATAGAGCAAATGATGTTTGGTATAGTGTTGTTGTTCCTGCTTCTGGTACTATAACTATTGAAACGCAAGCTAATGGGGGGTCTGCATTAACAGATACAGTTTTAAGCGTGTTTTCTGGAACATGTGGAGCTTTAGTTGAAGTTGGTTGTGATGATGATAATGGAGTTGGTGCTTTCTCAATTGTTAATTTAACACAACCGGCTGGAACAACATTATACATTGGTGTTTGGAGATGGTCTAGTGCAACAAATGGAACATTCCAAGTTTCTGCTTATGATGCTTCTTTATCTTCTGGATCATTTGATAATGCTAATTTTGTAGCTTATCCAAATCCAGTGAAAGATTTCTTAAATGTTTCTTACAGTTCTGAAATTTCTTCAGTAAGAGTTATCAATATGATAGGTCAAGAAGTAATTTCTAAAAACTTGAATGCAACTTCAGGACAGGTTGATATGTCTCAATTAAGTGCTGGTACATACATTGTTAATGTAACTGTAGGTGATGCAGTTAAAACTTTAAAAGTAGTTAAGCAATAATAAATAAATTAAGTTAATGATTAAAGTCCCGATTTATCGGGACTTTTTTTATGTTTTATTTTCATTTAAGAATGAATGAACCTATATAATTTGGGAGATCACTAGTTAATATCCTTAAAAAAATATGTAGGTTTGTAAAAAAAATTAAGATGCATTTTTCTTTTATAGTTCCGGTGTATAACCGACCAGATGAAATTGATGAATTGCTTGAAAGCTTAACTAAGTTTACATCAACTATTCCTTTTGAAGTTGTAATTGTTGAAGATGGTTCAACTATTTCTTGTCAGAATATAATTGAAAAGTATATTGACAAATTAACTATTTCCTATTTCTTCAAACCAAATTCTGGTCCTGGTGATTCTCGAAACTATGGAATGAAAGTTGCAATCGGCGACTATTTTATCATCTTAGATTCAGATTGTATAATTCCTGAAGATTATTTAACGAATGTTCAAAAAAGTTTAGATGAAGAATATGTAGATTGTTTTGGCGGACCTGATGCTGCATTAGATTCTTTTTCAGATATTCAAAAAGCAATTAACTTTACGATGACGTCTTTTTTAACTACTGGTGGAATACGTGGAGGAAGTGAAAAAGTTGATAAATTTCAACCAAGAAGCTTTAATATGGGATTGTCTAAAAAAGCATTCGAAGCTTCTAATGGATTTGGCAATATTCATCCTGGTGAAGATCCAGATTTGTCTATTCGATTATGGAATTTAGGATTTAAAACGAAGCTAATTAAAAACGCATTTGTGTATCACAAAAGAAGAATTAGCTGGGAAAAATTTCAAATTCAAGTTAATAAATTTGGAAAGGCTCGACCTATTTTAAATTCATGGTATCCAGAACATTCAAAAATTACGTATTGGTTTCCAAGTCTGTTTTTAATCGGTTTTTTGTTTTCGGTTTTAATGGCATTTTTTGGAATAGAATATTTTATAGCTTTTTATGGAATTTACTTTTCAATACTTTTTATTAGTTCTGTAGTAGTCAATAAAAATTTGAAAATTGCGTTATATTCTATATGGTCGACCATTATTCAATTTTATGGTTACGGAAATGGATTTTTACTTTCATTTTATAAGATTTCAATTTTAAAGCAAGATCCTAAACGAGCTTTTCCTGAATTATTTTTTAAAAAATAAATTATGACAAAAATAATTGGTTTAACTGGAGGAATTGGTAGTGGAAAATCTACGGTTGTTAATTATATTGCTTCAAAAGGTATTCCTGTTTACATTGCTGATGATGAAGCAAAAAAAATAATGGAAGATGCAACTGTTAAGCAAAGAATCCAAAAGCTATTTTCTCAAAGTGTTTTAAATGATAATGGTACTTTAAATAGAAAAAAAATTGCCGAACTAGTATTTGGTTTTCCTGATAAATTGAAGGAATTGAATGCGATTGTTCATCCAGAAGTACAAAATCATTTTAAAGAATGGTTATTTAAGCATAAAGAATACTCTTTTATCATAAAAGAAGTAGCGATACTTTTTGAAACAGGTGGTAATAAACAATGCGATAAAGTCATTTTAATCACAGCTCCAGAAGAACTTAGAATACAAAGAGCTATGAAACGTGATAATTTAACAAAAAAGGATGTTTTAGTTAGAATTAACACTCAACTTCCTGATTCAAAAAAGAAAGAATTAAGCGATTTCGTTGTAGAAAATGTTGATTTAAATGATACTTTCTTAAAAATCGACGAAATTCTTAAAATTTTAGCGAAATCCTAAAAAAAGGTTTTTATGTTAATCTTTGGTTAATACATTTTAACAATAAATGTTAAAATGTTAAATTTGTTTCGATGAATAAGACAAGGTTTAGATTATTGGTCTTTTTAATGAGTTTATCATTAATTGGAATCATTTTAGTTCAATTGTATTGGATTTCTACTTCTTTAGATAAAAATGAAGAGGAATTCAAATACCACGTTCAACAAGTTTTAGGAAATGTTTCAAATACTATAAAAGAAAAAGAGCTAGTTTCTTTTTACAATTATTACAATAAAATTATTGATAGTACTGGAAAAATCCCTAAAGAAGAAGAGTTAAAAGAGATTTACTTTTATGAGCGTGATAAGAAAACTAATGAAACCATAATTTATACCAATACTTTAGTTGCAGAAAACTACGGTATTAACGGTTCGTTCTTTGATAAAAATGCAAATTCAGTCAATTTTGGAAATTTAGTTTCAAAAAGAAAAACAGAAATTTTTAACGGAAATACGCTAAATGATGGAACTTTAAAAATGCGTTCTTTTCCTGATGTTACCATAAATAAATCAGGAAGTGTTTCAAGTTTGGATAAAGCCAATTTTGAAGTCGCTTTTAAAGATGTTGTTTCGTTAAAACCATTGCAAGAAAGAGTTTCAACAGATCAACTTGGAAAATGTTTAAAAACGGAACTTGAAAAATATGGAGTTAAAACACCATTTGAGTTCGGGATTTACAGTAATGGATTAGCAACTAAAGTTCGTTCAGAGAATTTTAAATACGATATCAATTCAACTTACGGAATTCCAGTTTTTCAAGATAATGAGGGACTATCTAAATATCAATTATTAGTTAGCTTTCCACAAAAGAACAAATTCGTTTTTTCATCTTTAATAGGAATTTCAAGTTTGTCATTACTGTTTACTTTGGTAATTGTGTTAACCTATTCAAGTGCGTTAAATCAGTTAATCAAACAAAAACAAATTTCTGAAATCAAAACCGATTTCATTAATAACATGACACACGAATTTAAAACACCTATCGCTACTATTAATTTAGCTTTAGATGCGATAAAAAATCCGAAGATTATTGAAGATAAAGAAAAAGTACAACGTTATCTTCAAATGATTAAAGAAGAAAATAAGCGTATGCATGCTCAGGTTGAAAACGTATTGCGAATATCTAAGTTGGAGAAAAATGAATTGGATATTTCTAAAGAACCTAGAGATGTTACCGAAATTATTGAAGATGCAATTGAACACGTTAGTTTAATAGTTGAAGATAGAGAAGGAGTTGTTCACCAACATTTTAATGCTCAACGAACAACCATTCTTTTAAATGAAGTTCATTTCACCAATGTTTTGGTTAATGTATTAGACAACGCCATAAAATATTCACCAAATGCACCTGTAATTAATGTTTTTACAGAAAATATTAAAGATTTTATTTTGATAAAAATACAAGATCAAGGTGCCGGAATGTCTAAAGTAGCACAAAAAAGAGTTTTTGAAAAATTCTACCGTGAACATACGGGAGATTTACATAATGTAAAAGGTCATGGGTTAGGATTAGCCTACGTGAAACAAATTGTAGAAGATCATAACGGTCAAATATTTGTTGAGAGTGAAAAAGGTAAAGGAAGTACCTTTATTATTAAAATGCCATTAATAAATTAAAAAATATACATACAATTACTATGGAAGCAAAGAAAATATTATTAGTTGAAGACGATCCAAACTTTGGTGCCGTATTAAAAGATTATTTAATGATAAATGATTTTGATGTTACGTTGGCTAAAAACGGAATGGAAGGATTTGAAAAATTTAAAAAAGATACTTACGATTTGTGCATCTTAGATGTTATGATGCCATATAAAGACGGATATACTTTAGCAAGAGAAATCCGTGAGAAAAATCAAGATGTGCCAATTATCTTTTTAACGGCTAAAACATTAAAAGAAGATGTTTTAAAAGGTTACAAAGTAGGAGCAGATGATTATTTGAATAAGCCTTTTGATTCTGAAGTTTTATTAATGAAGATAAAAGCTATTATTCAAAGAAAAGCATCAGAGGTTAAACCAGATACAACTAAATTTGAATTCGAGATTGGTAAATTCCATTTAAATTCAAAATTACGTTTCTTAACTTATCCAGGTCAAGAACCAATTAAATTATCTCCAAAAGAGTGCGAATTATTAAAAATGTTAGCACTTCACGAAAATGATTTAATGCCAAGAGAATTAGCATTAACAAAAATTTGGAGAGACGACAATTACTTTACATCAAGAAGTATGGACGTTTACATTGCTAAATTGAGAAAATTCTTAAAGCAAGATGAAAACGTAGAAATCTTAAACATTCACGGAGAAGGTTTTAGATTGGTAATCAAAAAATAATAAAAAGTCCTGAAATAATTCAGGACTTTTTTATTCAATAATTTCTAAAGCATAACAAATCTTATCTTCTTTAGAAATAATGTACTTATTTTCATTTTTAGAAATTATTGCTTCATCATTCCAATTCAATTCTTTTAAGAAATTCATTTCAAAACCTTTTATGTGTTGTTTTAAAACGAGTTTTCTATCCATAGTATTCAGACACCATTCCAAGTATTTCACGTTATTAGCATGGTTTACGATATCTAAATCGGATAATTGTACTTTATAATCCCACACTTTCTCAAACGGAACATCTAAATTAATGCGCTGAACCGATTTTTCAGTAGCGCTATGTTCTGGATATTTGATAAAATGTTCGTGAGGCAAAGCCAAATTTTCAGGTCTTCTTATTTGAGTGTTTAAAACGGCCCAATACGTTTCGCAACCAGCTAATTTTTCATCTCCACGATACAATTCTAAGCAACGTGTCGAACGTGAATTTTCTAACGATTTTATCCACGTTTTTACCGTTACTTTTTCTTTCCATTTCGGCAAGTTGATAATTTCCAAACGCATTTTACTCATTACCCATGCTTGATGATGTTCTTGCATATCGCTAAAACTAATTCCGCCTAAATCGGCATGAATTCCGGCTGTGATTTGAAAAATATTACATAACTCATTATATTTCAACAAACCGTTTGGATAACATTGCAGAAAATTGATTTCGTATTCTAGTTCTAAAATGGAAGTAAAGTTGGGAGAGATGGGCATAAAAAGAATTAAGAATTAAGAATTAAGAATTAAGAATTAAGAATTAAGAATTAAGAATTAAGAATTAAGAATTAAGAATTAAGAATTAAGAATTAAGAATTAAACTTTATTATTGAACTGTAAAATTAATTTCTTGTTGATTATTATTGCTAAATGTTGTATTAATATCTAATCCTTTATCTCCACAATTTAAACCAGTTTCTCTAAAAGTAGAAATATTATATATTGATAGTTTATAGTTTCCAGGTTCTAAAAGTTTAACACCAATCCTACATTTTAATTCATTTCCAATTTTTTCATATACAAATAAATTACAACCCAATGTTTGATTTAGACTACCATAGGTTATTTCTGTAGTAGTATTATTTAAGCAAAGAAATATTTCGGGGTTATAAATGGATGATTTATAAAATTGAATGCCAAAACCATAGTCTAGAGGGAAACTGAATAAATCAATAGTCTCAGTCTGGTTTTCAAAATTTTGGATTCTCTCTAAAGTTGAATTAAACCAAATTATATCTCCAACATTATAACTAGTTTGAAGATTTTCAATTGTAATTAAATTTGGTTTTTCTTTTTTTGTAATATCTGCAAAGCATTCGTTTTCAGTCTCACATTGAAAAGCCATAAATAATGGTGATAAAATCAATAGTAAAAGTAACTTTTTCATTATTCAATTTTTAGCTAAGATGAGAAAAATCTTATAAGGTTGCGTTAAGTAGTCGTTATTTTTTCAATAAATCGAATAATCTCTTTTCTATCAGCTTGATAATTAAACCAACTCACATTTTCAGTTCTTTTAAACCAAGTGATTTGTCGTTTAGCAAAACGTCTTGTATTCATTTTGATTTGTTCGATGGCGAAATCTAATGTTGTTTTTCCATCAAAATAATCGAATAATTCTCGGTAACCTACCGTTTGTAATGCATTTAAATCTTTGTTTGGATAAAGTGCTTCAGCTTCAGCCAAAAGTCCTTCATTGATCATAATAGCAACTCGCTGATTGATTCTGTCATACATGACTTCTCTATCTGCTTCTAAACCAATCACTATCGAAGTAAAGTTTCTTTCATTTTTTCGTTTTCCAATGAAACTCGAATAGGGTTTTCCAGTTCCCAGGCAAACTTCTACAAAGCGTTTCATGCGTTGCGGATTTTGTAAAGTCTGCGGGTTTTCGTTTGAAAGTTTGTTAAAATATTCCGAATCTAATTCTTGTAATTGTTCTTGTAAATAGGAAATTCCTAGTTCATCATATTTAGCATTAATTTCTTCTCTAACTGAATCATCAATATCAGGAAAATCATCAAATCCTTTTAAAACGGCATCTACATATAATCCTGATCCACCAACCATAATTTGAACGTTATTTTTCTCAAATAATTCATCCAGTTTGGCTAATGCTTCTTGTTCAAAATCACCAACAGAATACGATTCAAAAATCGATTTATTCTGAATAAAATGATGTGTTGCAGCAGCTAGTTCTTCATCACTTGGAACAGCAGTACCAATTTTCATTTCTTTGAAAAATTGTCGGCTATCACAAGAAATAATATCGCAACCAAAGTGTTTTGCTAAAGCAATACTTAAGGCTGTTTTTCCAATTGCAGTAGGACCTATGATAGTTATTAAGTAATTCATTTTATAATTTGTGTCCACAATCTTGACAAAATTTGGCTTTTGCATAATGTTCGTGACTTCCGCAATTTTGACAAACTTTGGTTTCGCTTTCTTTTATTTGAGGTTTGTTTTTAGCAAATTCTGCAGAAACAATTCCGGTAGGAACAGCAATTATTCCGTAACCCATAATCATTACAAAAGATGCTAAAAATTGACCCAATGGAGTTACAGGAGAAATGTCGCCATAACCAACAGTTGTTAATGTTACAATTGCCCAATAAATTCCAGTTGGAATACTAGTAAAACCGCTTTCTTCGCCTTCAATAACATACATTACAGAACCTATGATAATGGTACTAATAAACATGAAATACATGAATATCAGAATTTTTCCTTTGCTAGCAATTAAAGATTCTTTTAAATGTAATGAATGATGATTGAATTGTGGATGGTTTACTATTTTGAATAATCGCAATAATCGTAATGCTCTAATAACGGCAAACACACTTGTTCCTGATATAAAAAAGGATAAATACATGGGTAAAACAGCAATTAAATCGATAATGCCATAAAAACTCAAAATGTAATTTATTGGTTTTTTTATAGTGATAATTCTTAGAATGTATTCAATTGTAAAACAAATAGTGATAATCCATTCTAAAAGAACCAAATAGGAGTGATATTTTGCGTCAAAACTTTTTACGGTTTCCAACATTACAACAAGAACACTTAAGACAATTAATCCCAATAAAAACAAATCGAAAAGTCGGCCAGCAACCGTATTTGTTCCGTAAATGATTATGTGTGTTTTTTGCTTAAAAACTTCGTATTTCGACTTAATTTCGCTCATAGTAACAAAATTAAGCAATTAAAATTTAATTACTTTGTAAACTTTGTTTTTACGCAAATAGGTTTGAATAATCGTTTTTGTATCACGATTATGTTGCATCGGAATAATGATGTTTTTTAGGATTTCAATATTGTTTACCTGATAGTTTAAATCATAAAAACAGTAGCCTTTATAAATTCCGTTTTCAATTAATATAGCGCTTCTTTCATCAAAGTTTCTACCACGATCGATGATAACCATATTGTTGTTTTCAAACGAATTTTCTTCAAGAAATTCATTGACTCTGTCGTTGTATTCTTCTGGAGATTCTTCGCCAATACAAGCACCGTTGCATTCTTTTATTTTATATTGAAAACAATCGTTGTTGGTGTTGAATAAACCATTTATTTTTTGACACAAATTGTATTTTTCAGTAATCTTAAACAAAGCATTTCTTCCTTCTTGAAGCGTTGTAAATGAAGTAATTTCTTTTTTACGACCATCTGCTTTTTCAACATGTAATGCTAAATAACCATTGGCATCTTTATGCATGTACAAAGCATATTGAAAAATACTTTTTCGTTGCGCTCTATTGTAAATCGGTTTGTTGATTTTGATTTCTTCACTTTCTTTTAAAAGCGCAATCAATTCGCTACCAGTTTCTTCAACCGAAACAGCAAAAACATCTCGCTGTATCTTTTTACTTTTACTCGAAGTTCCAGTAAAATGCTGATTAACACGTTTTTTAATGTTTTTACTTTTTCCGATGTAGATTAAATCACCTTTTTCATTGTGAATATAGTAGATGCCCGTTTTTGAAGGTAAACTTTCTACAATATCCAATAACTTAGGTGAAATTCCTGATTTGATTTCGGTTTTGATAAAGCTTTTTACGATTTCTTTTTCAACGTCTTTAGCCATTAGCATTTTAAACAACTTCACAGTTGCCATAGCATCTCCGCTTGCTCTATGACGATCTGCCATAGGAATTCCTAATGCTCTTACTAATTTTCCTAAACTATACGATTCTTGTTCAGGAATAAGTTTTTTTGCTAATTCAACAGTACAAAGTGTTTGTTTCTTGAAATCGTAACCTAAACGTCGGAATTCGGTTTTTAAAATGCGATAATCAAAAGATGCGTTGTGAGCTACAATAACACAACCTTCCGTAATTTCAATAATTCTTTTGGCAATCTCATAAAACTTTGGAGCACTGCGTAACATGGCATTATTTATACCAGTTAATTTTACAACAAAAGGTTGTATCGGCTTTTCCGGATTGACCAAACTAATGAATTGATCAACTACTTCATGACCATCAAATTTATAAATGGCGATTTCCGTAATTCCTTCTTCGTTGAATTGACCTCCAGTAGTTTCTATGTCGAGTATTGTGTACAAATATGTGATTAGTAATTAGTGAATAGTGATTAGTCTTATTTATATATTATCTTGATCCAAATATACTACTTCCAATTCGAACCATCGTACTTCCACATGAAATTGCTAGTTCATAATCGCCACTCATGCCCATGGAAAGAATTGTTAATGGATGATTAGTAAAAGATGATTGGTTTATCTTATCAAAAATAGCTTTTAAATGTTTAAATTCTTTTTCTATTTGATTTTTATTTTCTGTAAAGGTTGCCATTCCCATTAAACCAACAATTCTGATGTTTTTAAAATTGTCCTTGTCATTCTGAATTAGTTTTAGAATCTCTTCTAATTCTTCTTCATCTAAACCAAATTTACTTTCTTCTTCTGCAATATACACTTGTAGCAAACAATCAATTACACGATAGTTTTTAGCCGCTTGTTTGTTGATTTCCAACAACAACTTCAAACTATCCACACCATGAATCAAACTCACATAAGGCGCCATGTATTTGACTTTATTCGTTTGCACGTGACCAATCATGTGCCATTCAATGTCTTTTGGCATGACTTCCCATTTATCGGTCATTTCTTGGATTTTGTTTTCTCCAAAAATGCGTTGGCCTGCATCATATGCTTCCATTAAATCCGCAACAGGTTTGGTTTTTGAAACCGCTACCAATGTAACGTGATTGGGAAGTTGGGATTTTATGGAATTAAGGTTTTTTGAGATTGACATTTTTTTATTTTTTTGGAACACTGATTTAAGAAATTATTAAAATTTTTAAAATTATTCTAATCTGTGTTTCTTTAATTTATTACTCACAATTACAACTCATACACCAGCAAACCACTTCTAAATTTCGGTTCGATATAAGTAGATTTTGGAGGCATAATTAAATCGTTATCTGCTAATGCTTTTATTTCGTTGATGTCGGAAGGGTAGAGCATAAAACCAACTTCATATTCGCCTTCATCAATTAAATCTTTAATTACAGAAACACTTTGTTTTCCGGGAATATAATCGATGCGTTCGTCGTTTCTTAAATCTTCAATTCCAAGTAATGGCGACAATACTTTATCGTACAAAATTTGAGCATCTAAATTTTCTAAAATAGAAGTTGAAACATGGTTTTCATGTTTGTAAAACAAGGCATAAAAACTTCCATCGAGATACATACCAAACTCAAATTTATTTTGAGGTTTCCACATTTCTTGGTCTTTCGGCTTAATAATGAAATTTTCCGATATTTTTCTGACAAACTCTTCTTTGTTTAAACCATTCAAATCGCGAATCAATCGGTTGAACTCGTATATTTTTACATTACTTTCAGCAATTAAAAAGCTCATAAAATAATGTAGATTGGCGTTTCCTAAATGTTTGTCTTGCTCAAAAAGCAATTCAGCCGAAGCCGAACGATGATGTCCATCGGCAATATAAAGATTAGGAATATTTTCAAAATGTTCTTGTAACCAATCAATTTCACTTTGTGTATCAATTTTCCAAAGTGTGTGTTTTTCCTTGTTTGTTGTAGAATATTCGTAAACGGGTTTGCTCTTTTTTCGTAACGAAATAAAGGTGTTAATTTCGATACTATCAGGATAAGTAATTAAAACCGGTTCGGTATTAAAATTCGTTTGATGTAAATAATCCTTAAACAATTCTACTCGATATTGTAAGGTGTCTTCGTGCTTTTTGATGATATTTTTTTGGTAATCATCTATCGAAGTTCCTGCAATGATTCCAGTAAAAGTATGTCCTTTTGACTGAATTTCGTACAAGTAAAAAACAGGACGTTCTTCTTCAATAAGAATTTGGTCGTGCTTAAAATCTTGGTATTTATTGGCAACAGCTTTAAAACGTTTTTCTAATGAAATTTTTTGCGCATTAGCGTAAGCAGGGTGAATTACATGCAAAAATGAATACGGATTAAAATTTAGCCAAGCAGCAAGCTCAGCCGAACTATAGTCGTCATACGTTCTACAAGTAACTAAGGCAACTTTATCGGCTACCGGTCGTACTGCTTTAAAAGGTTTTATTTTGGCCATTATTTATTTAGTTATCAGTCTCAGTCACAGTAATCAGATTTTGCTGTGACTGAAAACTGTGACTGTTTACTTTAAAAATTGCTTTGCAATTTTTTCTGCTTTTTTACTTTCTGAGTAATCGTAGAAACCTTCTCCTGATTTCACTCCTAATTTTCCAGCCATTACCATGTTTACTAATAACGGACATGGAGCATATTTAGGATTTTTAAATCCGTCGTACATAACGTTTAAGATAGATAAACAAACGTCTAATCCGATGAAATCTGCTAACTGTAATGGTCCCATTGGGTGTGCCATTCCTAATTTCATTACCGTATCGATTTCGTAAACACCACCAACACCGTTGTATAACGTTTCGATAGCTTCGTTAATCATTGGCATTAAAATTCTATTAGCTACGAAACCTGGATAATCGTTAACTTCTGTTGGGGTTTTTCCTAACTTAACAGATAAATCCATTATGATTTTAGTTACTTCATCAGAAGTATTGTAACCACGAATGATTTCAACTAATTTCATAATCGGCACCGGATTCATGAAGTGCATTCCGATTACTCTTTCTGGATGAACAACATTAGCTGCAATTTGAGTGATAGAAATTGAAGAAGTGTTTGTTGCTAAAATTACATTATGATCACAAACTTCACTTAATTGTTTGAAGATATTGAATTTCAATTGTACGTTTTCAGTAGCAGCTTCTACAACTAAATCACATCCTACAACGCCATCTTTAACGTCAGTATAAGTTATGATGTTTCCAATTGTTTTGTGTTTGTCTTCTTCAGAAATGCTTCCTTTAGCTACCATTCGGTCAAGGTTAGCAGCAATAGTTGCCATTCCTTTTTCTAATGATTTTTCTGAAATATCGATTAATTTTACGGTAAATCCGCTTTGAGCAAAAGTATGAGCAATTCCGTTACCCATTGTTCCTGCTCCGATTACTGCGATTGTGTTCATGTTTTTATTTTAGGTTTGTTTTTTAAAAATTTGATTCCAAAAAATAATATAATTATTAGAAAAATAACTAAATGATTAATAAAATTTTCTTTATCATAAGTGTAAGTATCATATAAATAAGTTAATGGAAACATAATCAAATTTATCCAAATGAAATATCTGAACTTTTTTAAATTGATTTTAAATAGACTTAATAATGAACTAAACATAATTGTTGCAAAACCTACAACAAATATTATATCTTTTATATTTTCATTAATTGATAGTAAAGATATGATAATGATATAAATACTTATATTTATTAAAATTGAAATAATATCACTCTTTTCTATTTTCATGGGTTTATTTTTTCATACAATCAATAATATGATAAGCCACACGAAGTGCTTCTGTTCCGTCTTCTAAAGTTACAATTGGCGTTGTATTATTATTGATAGCATCGGCAAATGTTTCTAATTCATCTAAAATTGCATTGTTTGCTTCAACACCAGGATTATCAAAATAGATTTGTTTTTTTACGCCTTCAGCATTTTGTAAAATCATATCAAAATCACCTGGAACTTCGGGTGCGTCTTTCATGCGAACAACTTCACAAACTTTATCCAAATAGTCTACAGAGATGTAAGCATCTTTCTGGAAGAAACGTGATTTTCTCATGTTTTTCATTGAAATACGACTCGATGTAATGTTTGCTACACAACCGTTTTCAAATTCAATACGAGCATTTGAAATATCTGGAGAATCAGAAATTACGGCAACACCACTAGCATTTACCGATTTTACTTTCGATTTTACAACGCTCAAAATGGCATCAATATCGTGAATCATCAAATCCAAAACCACAGGAACATCCGTCCCACGAGGATTGAATTCTGCCAAACGATGCGTTTCAATAAACATAGGATTATTGATTTTATCTTTCACAGCGGTAAACGCCGGATTAAATCTTTCGACATGTCCAACTTGACCTTTTACGTTGTGTTTCTTGGCTAAAGCAATAATTTCTTCTGCTTCTTCAACTGTATTTGAAATTGGTTTTTCGATAAAAATATGTTTACCAGCTTCGATAACTTGTTTTGCACATTCAAAGTGTTGCATGGTTGGCGTTACAATATCTACAACATCAACTGCAGCAATTAGTTCAGCAATAGAGTCAAATTTTTTATATCCAAATTCAGCAGCAACTTTGTTCGCATTTTCATTAAAAGCATCGTAAAAGCCTACTAATTCATATTTTTCTGATTGATTTAATAATCGCAAATGTATTTTTCCAAGGTGACCAGCACCTAAAACTCCAACTTTAAGCATAAAAAAGTATTTTCACAAAAATAGAAATTAATTGATAATTGCTTGGTCTGTTTATAAAATAAATTTTCCTTAAGTCTTAATTGATAATTGCCAATTTGTTTTCTATTTTTACCAAAAATAATATTCGAAATAGATTGTTTCGTTCCTCAGAAAAACATGAAAGATACTAATAAGCATCAAGGACTTAGAAATCAGCTTGTAAAACAGTTAGAAGACAAAGGAATTACCGATAAAAATGTATTGGCAGCCATTAGTAAAATTCCGCGCCATTTGTTTTTAGATTCGAGTTTTGAAGATTTTGCCTATCAAGATAAAGCTTTTCCTATAGAAGCAGGGCAAACTATTTCGCAACCTTATACGGTAGCTTTTCAATCGCAATTGTTAGAAGTTGAAAAAGATCATAAAATTTTAGAAATTGGAACTGGAAGCGGTTACCAAACGGCTGTTTTATGTATGATGGGAGCTAAAGTATATTCTGTAGAAAGACAAAATAAATTGTTTAAAATAACTTCGAATTTATTACCAAAATTAAATATTCGCCCTAAGTATTTGTCTTTTGGAGATGGTTATAAAGGTTTACCAGATTATGCTCCTTTTGATAGTATTATTGTAACTGCGGGTGCTCCGTTTATTCCGCAACCTTTAATGGCACAATTGAAAATAGGAGGTAGACTTGTAATTCCTGTTGGCGAGAAAGAACAAATCATGACGCTTTTAATTCGTAAAAACGAAACGCAATTTGAAAAGCATGAATTTGGTGATTTTCGATTTGTTCCGTTGTTAGAAAACAAAAACTAATTAGCGAAGATTTGTTAATTTTTGTTTCAAAATTTCCAATTCGTCTAATATAGAAGTAATTTCTTTTTCTTTAGAAGAGTTGCCAACTTCGATACCTTTTTCTTGAAGAATTTCAGTGATTGCTTGAATAGCAAAAGGATTTAAATCGAAATTATGATCTAATTTTACTTTGTACCAAGCTACTAATAATGGTTTTAAATCGATTTCAAGTATTTGAGCAAGCGTTTGGACTTGTTTTTTGGTAGGAATACGAAAACCATTTTCAAACTTACTAATTAAGGCTTGATCGGTTTTTGATAGTTCGGCTAACTTTCTGGTTGAAAGACCTTTTTCAATTCGGGCTTGTTTTAAAATTTCTTTCATAGCAGAACGATTAGAAACTTTTTTTGATTCGATCTAAATCGCGTTTTGTATCTTGTTCTTTTAACGATTCGCGTTTATCGTAATTCTTTTTACCACGACATAAAGCAATATCAAGCTTTGCTAATCCTTTTTCATTAGTAAACAAACGAAGCGGAACTATAGTCAATCCTTTGTTATCAGAATCTTTATTTAGTTTTTTTAATTCTCTTTTGTTTAATAACAATTTGCGTTCGCTTTTTGCTTTATGATTGTAATGTGTTCCGTATAAGTATTCTTCAATATGCGAATTGATCACAAATAATTCGCCATCGTGAAACTCGCAAAAACTTTCAGCAATAGAAGCTTTTCCTAAACGAATCGATTTGATTTCAGTTCCGGTTAAAACAATTCCAGCGGTGTATTTGTCTAAAATTTCGTAATCGAATTTAGCTCTTTTATTAAGTATGTTAACTGTCTTTTGCATAAGGACCACAAATGTAAATGAAAATTATAGCATTTTAAAAAGATAATTACAGATTAATAGTTTTTAATCTATGATTTATATCAGTTTTTAGCTCTTTAGTACTAGATATCTTTGGCTTATAATTTTAAACTAAATAAAAAATTAGAAAAATAGTTTATGCTTTTATGGCGATGTCTTTAATGGCAGTAAATTTTGTAAATGCACAAGATAACGGAACAAAAGAAGAATCTAAATCAAATGAATTTAAAAGATGGCAAGTACGTTTGAGAGCTTTAGGAGTTGCTCCAGATCAAAGTGCTACTATTGGAGTTATTGGTGGTGATGTTGCAATTTCAAACACGATTGTTCCTGAATTGGATTTTACTTACTTCTTTACAGAACATTTTGCTGCAGAGTTAATTTTAGGAACTACAAAACATGATGTTAAAGCCATAAATACTGCTGCTGGTGATGTGAATTTAGGAAGTGTTTGGTTATTACCTCCAACATTAACAGCACAATACCATTTTTACACATCTGATAAAAAAGTTTTCAAACCATATATTGGAGCTGGTGTTAACTATACGTTGTTTTACAATGTAAAATCAGGTGATGTTGCTGATGTAAAATATGACAATGCATTAGGATATGCAGCACAATTAGGTTTCGATTTAATGTTAGATGATACCTTTTTTATCAACGTTGATGCAAAACGTTTGTTCTTAAAAACTGATGTAACGGTTGATGCCTCAAATTTAGCACCTGGTTTAAGTATTCCTGCTGAGGTTGACATTAATCCATGGTTGATAGGAATTGGATTCGGAATGAAGTTCTAATGCATTCAATATCAATATAAATATTAAAAAGAGACTTTAGTAATAGCGTCTCTTTTTTTTGCATATGTTTTGTTCAAAAACCAAAAAAAGTAGGTTTTATAAATAAAATATAAAAAAATAATTTTTATTTAGTTTTTTTTATAACTTTATGTTGCTAACCTAACTAATAAAACAATGGATACAACATTTGAATTAATCGAGAAAGAATCGATTACAGCATTAAATTTCCCTAAAGAAGATGTCCTAGAAGAAAAAGAAGATATTTTAGATAGAAAAAATGATTTGGAAAGAGCATTAGCTCTAGGAAATTTAGAACATTTAAAGATTAAAATTTATTTTGAAGATGATTCTTCAAAAAAGTTAGTAGAAACCACTATTTGGGGAGTAACAGATAACCGTGTAATTTTAAAACAAGGAGTTGTTATTCCGGTGAATAGAATTCATAAAATTGTTTAATTTAATTTTAAAACTATAATGAAAAAAGTCGCACTGTTAGGTTTGTCTCTTTTGTTTACACTAGGTGCATTAGCACAAGAAACAAAAACGACTAAAGAAGCTAAGAAAGTAACAACTGAGCAAGCAGAGAAGAACAAAAAAGAATTAGAAAGAAAGAAGGCTGAGCATGAAAAGAAAGTTGCTACTGCAAAAAAAAATCATGCAAAAAAAGTAAATGAAGGAAAAGAAGAAATTGCTAAAGCAAAAAAAGAAACTGATGAAAAGGTTTCTAAAGCTAAAAAAGATGTAAAATCAAATAGTGCTTCTGAAAAAGGTGAAGCTCATTCTGCTGCAGGTAAAGCTAAAGCTGCTGCAAATAAAACTGAAGCTAAAGCTAAAACAGATGCTAAAGCAAAAGCTACTGAAACAAAAGCAAAAGTTAAAAAATCGGCTGCTGAAGAAAAAGAAGAGTTAAAAGAAACTGCTGCTTCCAAAGCTGCAGAAAAAAAGGTAAAGGATAAAGTAACAGGAGAATATAAAGGTAAAAAAGTATTTACTGGACCTAAAGGTGGTAAATATTACATCAATAAAAACGGAAACAAAACGTATATTGACTAATCTAAAGATTTTACCGTTACCCAATAACGATAAGCAATTATAGCTTTTTGCCATTTTTTTGCTTTTATAGGGTCTAGTCCACGTTTAGTAAAACTTGGTAACAACAATTTATTTAACTTGGCTAGTATTTTATACATGGTTTAAATTTTTGGCAAATATATAAAAATTAAAAATCCCGATTCAATCGGGATTTTTTTGTTATTTGGTTTCAATTATTATTTTTTTGATTCTTTTCTTTTCTTTAGGAGACATTTCATCTTCAATAATGATAAGGTCTTTAATTTTTTCAAACTCATAATTTTTAAAGAAATCAATATTGTCTTCAAGGATTTTACCTCTTAATTCTAGTTTTAATTGATTTAAATAGTGTGTAGGATAGCCCGGAAATTTAATTTTATCACCATCAAAAACAACAACATCATCACCATTTTTTATTGTTATAACTCTTGGTTTTGGTTTCTCTGAGTTTCTTTTTGAATTTAAGTATTCTTTATAAACAGGATTGTTTTTTTCAAAGAACTCTTTTGTTTCAATTATAATTACTCCATTTTTAGCTTTTTCACCATATTTTTTAAGTGCAAATGTCGTGGCTGTCATTACACTTGAAGAGGCAATTTCTTTAGTGTTGACTTTGACTAATTCTTCATAAGTGATTTCTTTATCATTAAATATTATTAATGCTTTTTTAGCATCTACATTTTTATTTTTTTTGATATTGTTAATTAGATCTCCTTGTTCTGTTTTTGTGTAACTAACATCATAAGTGAAAGACTCTTTTTCTTTTGTGTTATTGTTATTATTTTCGTCTGAACTTACGACATGGTAACCAATTCCCCAACCTGAGTTATTTTTTTCAACTTCACTTTTAATATTTATATCTTTTTTAGTTGTAAATTCATAATAAACTTCGCCTTCTTTTTTATCAATGTTATATTTTGATTTTAATTCTTTTTCATCTAGTTCTTTTAAAACATCTAACTCTTGGTCTAAAGGGATTTTAATTTTTTCGTTTTCAGGTTGAAGCTTTCCATTGATAATTAATTTTACTTTTTTTCCATTTTTTACCATGTTGTCAATTGTATAGCCACCTGATGTAATAGAATCGACTTCAATTGATTCATCTACAGAAATATATTTTCCAGTAACTAAATTTGAAACTTCTTCAAATCCAACACTTTTTTCATCATTCTTGTCTTCTTTTATGAAAATTTTAATTGGCAGAATTGGTTTGTCACCTTTTACAATTTTTATGTTTTTAGATTTCGAATTCTTTTTTGAAGAAAATTCTAATTTGATTTCTATTATTTCATCATTTTTATTTCGTTTTATATCTGAAATTATTAGTTTTTGTTTTTCATCAGAAAAAGTTTTCTCTAATTCTTTTATTTCTTTATCTGTACTATTTTTGGTTAAAACCGATGAATAACTTGAAGAAACTGTATAGTTTGATTCTTCAATTTTTATTTCCTTTACTTGAGCTACGGTTTCAATTTGAAACATAACAAAGAAGCCAACTAAAAGAGGAAGAATTGTTGCATATTTCCATGCATTTCTTTTGTTTGATTGATTTGTGTTTAACATAACGATTCGTTTTTTGATTAATGATTGATAAAATTGATTAGTAATACCTAAGCTGTGTTGATGAGTCACAACTTTTAATAATGTTTTTTGATAGGCGTATTTGTTTTCTATTTGTTGAAAAGTCTCATTATCAGCAATGAATTCTAGGTTTTGAAGCATCGATTTTCGGTACAACCAAATGATAGGGTTACCCCAAAAGAAAGCACAAAATAGTTTTCCAAGTAACACATCAAAAGAGTGTTTCTGATTTACGTGAATACTTTCGTGTGTTAAAATGTGTTCAATTTCCTCATCAGTAAACATATTTTTATTGATTACGATATATCGGAAAAATGAAAACGGATTTTCGTTAATATTGGTTTCAACTAAAGTATAGGCTTCATTTTTCAGTTTGTTATGCTTTTGAATTTTACCGAAGAATGCAATCAATTCGATACCAATTTTTACTAAAATTAAAATTGCAATTACTATGTAAGCTGAACTCAAAATAATCGACCAATCTATACTAACTGTTTCTTTTGGTATTTCAGTTTGATTATAAGTTAAAGGAATTGCATCTTTATAAACTTCTGGAAGTGGAGTAGGCTCAATCCAGATAGTTTTTGTAAATGTTATTAATGGTAAAACCAATGAAAGCAATAATCCTGTTATTAAATACCAACGATTTGAATTAAAAAAAGTTTCTTTTCTTAAAAACAGTACATACATCAAATAAAACAGAATGATTAGCCCGTTTGCTTTTACGAAATAGATTAACAAATTTTCCATGCTATTTCTTTTTTTCGATTAATGCTAAAATTTCACGGAGTTCATCAGCTGAAATTTTTTCTTCTTCAGCGAAATAAGAAACTAAATTTTTGTACGAACTATTAAAATAATTTTCAATAGCTGTATTCATAAAGGTTTTACGGTAATCTTCAATTTTTACAATAGGATAATATTGGTGGGTTTTTCCATATGCATTGTATCCTACATACCCTTTTTCTTCAAGATTACGTACAATCGTAGATAATGTATTGTAATGAGGTTTATCTTCTGTTATTTCTTCCATGATGTCTTTTACAAAAGCTTTTTTAAGCTTCCATAAAATATGCATGATTTCTTCTTCTTTATTGGTTAGTTTTTGCATAATCTTAAGTTTTGTCATTCTGAGCTTGTCGAAGAACAAAACTATAACTAAATTTTTAGTTTTACAACTGTTTTTATAGTTATTTAACTAAATTTTTAGTTTTATATATTGTGAGGAGGTTCTTTTTTTACCAATCTACTTGTCCAAATGAAAAGTACAACGCCAATAATTCCTAGTGTTCCCATAAAAAACCAATTGTGTTTATAGCTAAATAAATCAATCATTTCCATTCCGGCTTCGGCACTTAAAATATGAGCGGTACTATAACACATGGTAAAAATTGCCATATAACGACCTTCATGACCTTTTGGAGCTCTACTCATGGCAAAGGAGTTGGAAAAAGGGAAAGCAAACATTTCAGCAAACGTCATGAATAACATCATGATGATTAAAATTCCTGCCCATTGATTTATTAGAAGTAAATACATGCTAATTGCCATAGCCAAACAACCAAAAGTGATGACTTTTAATTTGTCTATTTTATTACGTTCGATATAACTAACAATTGGCATTTCTAAAAAGAAAACTAAAACACCATTAAGTGTTAAAAGTAAACCGGTTTGAAATTCACTTAGGTTGAACTGTTCTTTGTGATATAGCGGAATAGTGGTGAATAATTGGAAAAATAAAACACCGGTTATTATAGTTCCACTTAAAAATATCCAGAATGGTTTGTCTTTAAAAACAGAATGTGTAAGTATTTCTCCGGGATGTTCTTTATCAGTATATTTTGATTTCTTTTTCTCTTTAACTAAAATCCAAAATATTGATATAGCCAAAATACATGTTGCTCCATCAACCCAAAACAAACCTTTGTAACCAACGGTCATAATTAGTAAACCACCAAGAGCTGGTCCAGCAGCAAATCCTAAATTAATTGCTAAACGTACTAAAGTTAATGCGCGTGTTCTATTTTCGGGTTTTGCATAAGCACCAAGCGATACAAACATAGCGGGTCTGAACATATCGGCAATAACCATAATACAAAACATAGCAACTACTAAACCTTCAAAAGTTTTGACAAATTGTAAACCAAAAAATGCCAAACCGCTCGAAAGCAAACTGAAAATCATGATTTTATAAAATCCAATCTTATCTGATAATTTTCCTCCTAACCAAGAGCCAATAATGGAACCTAATCCAAAACTTATTAAAACCCATTTAACTTGATCGTAGGTAAAATGCAAATCTTCTCTCAAATACTTAGATAAGAAAGGAAGTACCATTGTTCCTGCTCTGTTTATAAATGTAATTAGGGTAAGTATCCAAATTTCACGAGAAAATCCTCTGAAATTATCGATGTATTTGTTAAATGCGCGTTGTAACATACTTTGATTTGTATTCACAAATTTACGAAAGGTGTATCGATTTAAATGTTATAAAAATTATATATTTTTGTAAAAAACCAATCTATGAAAAAGCTACTTATTTTCCTTTTTTGTTCGGTAGTTGCATTTGCTCAAAAAGACTTAAGTGCTTCCGAAAAATTTCAAACCGAATTAAATCAGAGTTTTTCAGATTCACTAAAAAGTCCATTAACGAAAGAAGATTTACAACATTTTAAAGGATTGGATTTTTTTTCACTAAATGAAAAATATATTGTAGAAGCCAAATTTGTTAGAACTAAAAAAGAAAAGGCTTTTGCAATGAAAACAACAACTTCACGAACTCCTTTGTATGTAAAATATGGAGAACTACATTTTACAATTGATGAAAAAGAGTTTAAATTAAACGTGTATCAGAATATTGATTTATCAAAGAAACCCGGATATGCAGATTATTTGTTCTTACCCTTTTCTGATTTAACTTGTGGAAAAGAAAGTTACATTGGCGGACGTTATGTTGACATGAGAATGCAAAAAGGTAAAACCTGGACAATTGATTTTAATAAAGCCTATAATCCCTATTGTGCTTATAATTATAAATATTCATGTCCGATTGTTCCTTTAGAAAACGATTTGGATATCGAAATTTTAGCAGGTGTAAAAAAGTATCATGACTAAGTTTATCAATTTGCATACGCACAAATTTTCAAACCTTGCAGATGTAATTGAGGTTGTGAATCAATACCCATGGGAATTTGATGCTGGTATTCCTAATTATTCAATAGGGATTCATCCTTGGTATATCGATGAAAATCGTTTGGAATCTGATTTGGAAATGATCAAACAAAAACTGCAATTAAGCGAATGTTTGGCACTTGGTGAATGTGGTTTGGATAAACGAATAGAAATTCCGTTAGAAGTACAAATTTCGGTTTTTAAAAAGCAATTAGATATTGTAAAACAAACAAATAAACCCATTGTGTTGCATTGTGTTGCGGCTTATGATGAAGTTGTAGCAATTAAAAAAGAAATGAAAATTGAGAACCCAATGATAATTCATGGATTTTCTAAAAATGAACAAGTGGCAAAATCACTTTTAAATAATGGTTTTTATCTTTCGTTTGGAAAATACTTACTTCGTAATCCAGATTTAGAAAAAGTATTTACCTTTGCACCCGAAAATCAAATTTTATTAGAAACGGATACAATTGAAGAATCGATTTATCAAGTATATGAAAAAGCAGCTTCGATAAAACAAATTTCAGTTGAGAAAATGAAAACAATCGTTTTTACTAATTATTTAAAAATTTTCAGTTAAACAATTTAACGATTCAAGATATTATGGCAAAGTGGAAAGAAAGAGCGGTTTTATTATTTAAAGAGGAAGGAATTCAAAAACTAGAAAATGCAAATGTTTTAGTTGTTGGATTAGGTGGAGTAGGGAGTTTTGCTGCCGAGTTTTTAGCACGTGCTGGAGTAGGAAATATGACAATTGTTGATGGTGATGTTGTAGATATTACAAATATTAATCGTCAATTACCAGCATTGCATAGCACTGTTGGTGAACCAAAAGTAAAGATTGTTGGTGATCGTTTAATGGATATTAATCCAGATTTGAAATTAACAAGAATTGAAGAGTTTTTATCGCCTGAACGTGCATTTGAATTGGTTACACCAGAATTTGATTATGTCTTGGATTGTATTGATAGTTTAACGCCAAAAATCAATTTGATAGTTGCATGTAAACGTAAAAAAGTAAAAGTTATCAGTAACATGGGAGCTGGTGGAAAATTCGAAGCTGAAAAAGTTAGAGTTAGAGATATCAGTAAAACTGATTATTGTCCGTTAGCAAAGCAAGTTAGAAAACGTTTAAAATCGGAAGGAATTTCAAGTGGTGTTAAAGTTGTTTACTCTTTTGAAAGACCCGATTATGATAGTGTAAAAATGACCGATGGTTCTAACTTTAAAAAATCATTTTATGGAACCAATAGTTGGATGCCTGCTCTTTTTGGATTGCATGCAGCAGAAACAGTAGTGAAGCATTTAATAGGTAAAGTGAAAAAATAATAAAAAATCCCAACATTTAATTGTTGGGATTTTTTATTCTGTTGGTGTTGTATTTTCGGTTGGAGTAGCAGCACCTTCTTCTGTAGTTTCTGTTTTAGGTTTAGGAACATAAATACGTTTTTTAACAGGAATATAGATTTCAGTAATCCATTTAGAAGGTTTACGTTCTTTCGGTAAACTTACTTTATAAATTTCAATATTCGTTGCTTCTAAATCCTCAACTAATTTTTTTGATTTAATGTAATTTAAGGTTTTATCCCAAGCTTCCTGACTGTGAGAATAATCTCCAGTTAAAGTAGTTTTTACAGCTAAAAATTCATCAAAATGTCCTCCTGAAATTTCACTACCAGGTGTTGTTAGAATTTCTTCTTCCACAGGAACACACATAGAAAATATAGTTGTCTTTGTCTTTTTATCCCAAGTGTTGTAAGTAATAAAAGGCAATCCTGTGATTATGATTTCATTCTTTTCAACAAACGACATCATATTTTGTAACATAGTTTTAGATACTTTCTGAAAATCGTCAAAAGAACAAGTGTCAATTTGCTGAATATAGTTAGTAGCGTGTTTAGTTACTAATCCGTGAATTTTAATCTTATAAGTTGATAATTCTTTGACTAAATAATTATCAATGTTGTTTAATCCTTTTTCTAATTTATTTCCAAGTACATTATTAACGCCACCTTTTAAAACGCTTAAAAGTTTTAAATTGAAATCTAATTTTCCTGTTAATTCCCAAGTAATCAGAGCACCATTTTTTGTTTTTTGAAAACGCATTATGGATGCATTTTTTTTACCAGAAACAGTTATGTCTTGTATAATGGTATCACTTGGAACTAATTTCTTATTTGAAAAATTAGAATTGTCTTTATCCCAAGGATTCCAATCGATTAAAGAAGTGCTATCGGAAACGAAATTATAAACAATGTCCTTTGAAATTTTAATTTCTTTAGAACGTACTACTTTGTATTCGCTCTGCTGGGTAGCAACGAATACTAAAAATGCTACGCTAAATAGCAGTAATAATAGTAGTATGTATTTTAAAATTCTCATTGAGGCGTGAGTTTGTTTTTCAAAAGTAAGAAAATTAATCTTTCATTACTATTTTTATTAAGAACAGTAATCCGATGAAAATTAAAAATCCAATTAAAATCCAATAGGTTCCTTTGTAGAATGGTTTTAATGCTTTTAAATCTTTACGATAAACAATTACCATTGTTGTAACAAATGCAATTAAAAAGAAAATAGCAAAGTAGATTTGACCTGTTGAAAACATATTGAAAATTTTTACAAAAGTAAGAATTTAATACTATCAAATTTTTTAATTTTAGTGAAATTTATAGAGAGAATTATGCAAAAACAATTAAATGCTGTAAGGTTATTTCATGAAACCTATGGTTTAGGTGTTAGTGAAGAAATGAAAGCCGATTTAGGTGCTTTAAAAAATGAACTTCGTTTTAATTTAATGAAAGAAGAAAACGAAGAATATTTAGAAGCAGTTCAAAATAATGATATTGTTGAAATTGCTGATGCACTTGGCGATATGTTGTATATTTTATGCGGAACTATTTTAGAACATGGTTTACAACATAAAATAGAAGAAGTTTTTGACGAAATTCAACGTTCTAATATGAGTAAACTTGGTGAAGACGGAAAACCTATTTACCGCGAAGATGGTAAAGTAATGAAAGGTCCAAATTATTTTAAACCAAATTTCTCAGCAATTTTAAAATAACAAAAAAGCGATTTCAATTTGAAATCGCTTTTTTGTTTATAATTTTTACATTCAAATTATATTTTTACTGTCCAACCAAAAGTGTCTTCAGCTAATTTGTATTGAATGTTAGTAAGTTTCTCTTTAATGTCTAATGCCATTGAGTTTTCTAATTTTGGTAATTCAAAATACTCACCTAAATATGAAAATCCTACAATTGGATTAATAACTGCTGCTGTTCCAGCTCCAAAAATTTCTTTTAAAGAACCATCTTTTGCAGCTGCTACTAACTCAGCAACTAAAACAGAACGAACTTCTACATTGATATTTTCTCTTTTTGCTAATTCAATAACGCTTTTACGAGTAACACCATCTAAAATTCTTTCGCTAGTAGGAGCCGTGTATAAAGTATCATTAATTCTAAAGAAAACATTCATAGTTCCTGCTTCTTCTAATTTAGTATGTGTAGCATCATCTGTCCAAATGATTTGTTGAAAACCTTGCTCGTTAGCCAATTTAGTTGGGTAAAATTGCGCAGAATAATTACCGGCTGCTTTAGCTGCTCCGATTCCTCCATTTGCTGCTCTACTATAATGTTCAGCGATAAGTACTTTAACTTCTCCAGAATAATAAGCTCTTGCTGGAGATAAAATAATCATAAAACGATATTCTTGAGATGGTGCTGCAATTACTCCATGACCAGTAGCAATCATAAAAGGACGGATGTATAACGTATTTCCTTTTCCTTTTTTAACCCATTCTTTTTCAATTTCTAATAAACGGTGTAATCCTCCTAAAAAGACATCTTCAGGAACTTCTGGCATTGCCATTCTCACAGCACTTTTGTTGAAACGATCAAAATTTTGATCTGGTCTAAATAACCAAACATCATCTTGCTCGTCTTTGTAAGCTTTCATTCCTTCAAAAATAGCTTGTCCGTAATGAAAAACTCTAGCCGATGGTTCTATAGAAAAAGGAGCATAAGGTTCAATAACAGGTTTTTGCCAAGCACCATTAACATAATCACACACTAACATATGATCTGTAAAAACATTACCAAAGGTTAAGTTTTCAAAATCTACTTGATTGATTTTTGATACTGGAGCCGAAATAATTTCAATTTCGTTTAAAGTTTTTAATTCCATTTAGGTCAAACTGTTATTTGTTAAGCTTTTATTTTTCGTAAAAAAAACCTCTTTTTCCTGTGTTTTTTGCAAATTTAATAAAAAATAGCCTTTCTTCTTATGTTTTACAAAATAATTATTAACATGTAATTTAATTACAAACCATTGATTTTATTATTACTAATTGTTATTTTTAAAACTTTATAACAAAAAAATGTTCTAATTATTACTTTTATGTTTGGTTATTCTGATTAGAAAATTTGTTTAAATTTGTCGCAAACTATAAATCATGAAAAAAATACAATTTATTTTAGCTATTCTAGCAATTTTATCTACATTTCAGGTAGAAGCACAAAAAACTACTAAACCTTCAGCTCAAAATGTATCGGGTTATGCTTCATTTGGAGAAAAGTTTGCAGTAGGAAAAGTTCTTTCTAAAGAAGAAATGTTGAAAAAGTATAAAAATCTTAAAAAAGGAGATTCTATACCAGTACAATTTAAAACAACTATCAATTCTGTTTGTAAGAAAAAAGGATGTTGGATGAAATTAGATTTAGGTAAAGGAGAATCATCTTTTGTGAAATTTAAAGATTACGGTTTTTTCGTTCCTTTAAATTCTGATGGAAGTGAAGTTATTGTAAAAGGATATGCTTTTGTTGATGTAGTTACAGTTGATGAGCTAAAACATTATGCGAAAGATGCTGGAAAATCTAAAGATGAAATTGCAAAAATTACGAAACCAGAAATTACATATTCATTTACTGCAACAGGTGTTTACATTAAAAAATAAAAAATGAGATTACTTAAAATTACTTTTTTATTTGTTTTCGTTGGATTGATTTCTTGTCAAAAAGAGAAAAGTTCAGAAACATCTGAAGAAACCTCTGTTGAGAAAAAAACTGATTCTTCAAGTTCTAAAGAATTTGAGATGTACGAAATGTCAGAAATGGCTGCTTTAATGGAGCAAATGTATGTAGATAATCAGCGTTTGAAAGAAAGAATAATTGAAGGTGATACGATTGGAAAATTTCCACAACACTTTATCAAAATTCATAAAGCAGTAATGACTGATGAACATGATAAAGATGCTTTTTTTGATGAGCAAGCGCAAAAATTCATAAAAGCGCAAGAGCTAATTTATAAAGATCCTAAAAATGCTAAAGAACATTTTAATAATGGAGTAGATGCTTGTATACAATGCCATCAAGTAAAATGTAGTGGTCCAATTCCTAGAATTAAAAAATTATATATTAAATAGAAATTAAAGGTTTAAAATTTTTTAAACCTTTTTTTATGTTATGAAAAGAGAAGTTATAATTACCGATGATGGTTCTACAACAATAAGAATTCCTGAGTGGGATGAAAATTATCATTCAACACATGGAGCAATTCAAGAAGCCAAACATGTTTTTATTAAAAACGGATTGGATTTATTTAAAGAACATGAAGCTGTTGCTATTTTGGAAATTGGTTTTGGTACTGGTTTAAATGCATTTATTACTTTTTTAGAAACAATTGATAAGAAAAAAATAGAATATGTTGGAGTAGAGGCTTATCCCGTTGTTCCTGAAGAAATTTTGCAAATGAATTATGTTTCTGAATTACAAGCGAATCAATACCAAGATGTTTTTAATAAAATGCATTCTTGCGATTGGGAAAAACAGCAAGTCATTTCAAGCAATTTTCATTTAACTAAGAGAAAACAGTTTTTTCAAGATATTGAAGATAAAAACAAATTCGATTTGATTTATTTTGATGCTTTTGGATTTCCATTACAACCCGAATTGTGGAGTGAAGCTATTTTTAAGAAGATGTTTGATGCTCTTTTACCAAAAGGAACACTTGTTACTTACGCGTGTCGTTCATCGATTAAGAATGCTATGCTAAGTGTCGGATTTTCAATCGAGAAACTGCCCGGAGCTCCAGGAAAACGTGAAATGCTTCGAGCAACAAAGAATATATGATTTACAGTATAAAGTAAGAATTTAATAAAATTTTATGATTTTTTTTGTCAACTAAAACGTTTTCGGATTGATTTTTTATTTATCTTTACAACAAGTTCTTACCCCTAGTCTAACGTTTTATCTAAAAAAGTATGCCAAGACCAATGTTTTCTTACACCAAGTCAATTTTGGAAAGAGTGAGTTTTGATGCGAAACTATTTTGTAAAGAATTGGAAAAAGCAGTACGTATATTGCTTCCATACGAAATAGATCAATTGAGAGAGTGGCTTCTACAATTTACTGAAGAAAAGCCTGAATTAAGACAATGTTTAATTTATATCAACTAATAATATAAAGTCCCGATGTTCTCGGGACTTTTTTATTTTGATTATTTTGACTTAGGACTTATTATCTCTACATCACTAAAAGCAATAGCCCCTCTTACAACACCCGATATTACATCTCTAAATGCATTGATGATGTGGATTTTTAATTCGTTTTTTGGGTAAATTAAACTAACTTCCCTTGCAGGTTTTGGATCTTTAAATGTTTTTAGTTTGTCTTTACTTTTTTCATTTAGGTCCAAAGTGTGTAAATAGGGTAAAAGAGTAGTTCCTAAACCTTCATCGGCTAATTTGATTAATGTTTCAAAACTTCCGCTTTCTAATTGAAAATGACTATCTGTTATAAACTTATTGTTTTTGCAAAGATTAAGAATACCATTTCTAAAGCAGTGACCATCTTGTAAAAGCAATATTTTATCTAAGTCTAAATCAGCAATTTCAATCTCTTTTTTACCTATTGATGGATGATTTGCCGGGACATAAGCAACAAAAGGTTCGTAATAAAGCACTATTTCTTTAATGTTTTCTTCTTCTAGCGGAGTAGCTGCAATTGCACAATCTAAATGACCATTCTTCAGTTTTTTGATTATTTCTTCGGTGGTTTGTTCTTCAATAATTAAATTAACTTTTGGATATTTTTTAATAAAGTTATTTAAAAACATAGGTAATAATGTTGGCATAATCGTAGGGATTATTCCGACTTTAAATTCACCACCAATGTAACCTTTTTGTTGGTCTACAATATCTTTTATTCTACCAGCTTCATTTACAATGTTTTTAGCTTGGTTTACAATCTTCTCACCAACCTCTGTTAGTAAAATAGGTTTTTTACTTCTATCAAAAATTAATATATCGAGTTCATCTTCTAATTTTTGAATTTGCATGCTTAATGTTGGTTGAGTAACAAAGCATTTTTCTGCAGCCAACGTGAAGTTTTTGTATTCGGCTACAGCCAGAACATAATATAATTGAGTAATCGTCATAGTATTGATAAATTTTATGCAAATATAAAAACTATCAATTAAATTTATTAATTATGGGGTGCTAATTTTTCTAATTTTGGAATATTAAAAAAGCAAAATCATGAAATTAAATAGTTTAGGATTACCAATTGAACAATCAGAAGAGTTAGTAAAAGAATTAAATACACTGTTATCTAACTTTCAAATATATTATCAAAATTTAAGAGGTTTACATTGGAATATCAGAGGAAAGCGTTTTTTTGATTTGCATGTAAAGTTTGAAGAATTATACAATGACAGCCAATTAAAAATTGATTTAATTGCAGAACGTGTTTTAACTTTAGGAGGGATTCCATTACATACATTTTCAGATTATATTGCAAATAGTGAACTAAAAGTTGGAAAAGATATTTCAAAAGACGTTGAAGCAATTCAATTGATTTTAGATTCATTAAGTGTTTTGTTGCAATTAGAAAGAGGTATATTGAATAAATCTGGGGTAATTGATGATGAAGGAACCAATTCAATGATGAGTGACTTTATCAAAGAACAAGAAAAAACCATTTGGATGTTAAAAGCTTGGATGGAAGAAGAAATTTAATAAATATTGAAACCACCTTTTGGTGGTTTTTTTGTAAAATATTGTGAAAAAATCCGATTTGAAATAGTATATTCGCAATATGAAAATATGGGTTAACATAGTTTTGTTTTTCTTTATTACTTTTTTATCAACTCCTACTGTAATAGGTATGATTGATGATAAAGTGAATACCTCTTTTTTTTATTCTATGTGTGAAGAGGAAGAAAATCACGCTCCATTTAATGAAATTAAATCAGTAGCAGCTACTCAGTTTTCATTTGATAATCTTACTCCTATAAAGTTGAAGAAATTTAATTTTGTTTTAGTACATGATTTGACTTTTGATAACCTTGCACATCAAATTTTTTCACCACCTCCAGAAACAGTATAATACTTTAAATTTTTTAAAACACATTTTCATATTGTGTTAATATTAATGTATTATATTATTTTCAATGAATAATCATTCTATTTTTTCCAATGTAAGAGGTGATCTTGCAGCTGGATTAGTTGTATTTTTAGTTGCATTACCATTATGTTTAGGTATTGCATTGGCATCTGGAGCACCTTTGTTTTCAGGTATTGTTTCGGGTGTAATTGGTGGAATCGTAGTTGGATTTCTTAGTAATTCAGCTTTGAGTGTTACCGGACCAGCTGCCGGATTAACTGCAATTGTTTTATCTGCAATTACAGATTTAGGAGGTTTTGATATTTTTTTAGTTGCTGTAATTTTAGCTGGAGTAATTCAAGTAGCTTTAGGTTATTTAAAAGCAGGTAGTTTTTCAAACTACTTTCCTACAAGTGTTATTGAAGGAATGTTAGCTGCTATTGGAATCATCATTATTTTAAAGCAAATTCCTCATGCTTTTGGACACGATGTTGATAATGAAGGTGACTTTTTCTATATTGAAAAATCTGGGCATACAACTATTGATACTTTAATTGAGTCAATCAATTTTATTCATTCAGGTGCTTTAATAATTGCCATTTTATCGTTAGCAATATTAATTATTTGGGAAAAGGTTCCTGCATTAAAAAATATTAAATTAATTCCAGGTGCATTAGTTGTAGTTATTGTTAGTATAATTTTAAACGAATTTTTTATTCAAACAGATTCAAAATTTGCTATTACTACACAAAATCACTTAGTACAATTGCCTTCAATTTCTGAGATTAGTAACGGATTTGCATTACCAAATTTTTCATCTTTATTAAATGAGAAAGTTTGGATTGTTGCCATAACAATTGCAGTTGTTGCTTCAATTGAAACGTTGTTATGTATCGAAGCAACAGATAAATTAGATACTTATAAAAGATTTACAGATACCAATCGTGAATTAAAAGCGCAAGGTGTTGGTAATATTATTAGCGGATTATTAGGTGGTTTACCAATGACATCAGTTGTTGTGCGTTCATCTGCAAATATCAATTCTGGTGGAAAAACTAAATTATCAACAATATTTCATGGTATACTTTTAATTACTTTTGCATTATCAATACCATTTATATTGAATAAAATTCCATTAGCAGCTTTAGCAGCGGTTTTATTAATGGTAGGATATAAATTGGCAAAACCAAGTGTTTTTGTACATTTGTGGAACAATGGATATTCGCAATTTATTCCATTTGTGATTACTGTAATTGCAGTTGTTCGTATCGATTTATTAAAAGGTGTAGGAATAGGTTTAGCAGTAAGTGTGATTTTTATTTTATATCAAAATTTAAAATTTGCTTACTCTTTTAAAAAAGAATCATTTCATGATGGCGATATTATTACAATTAAATTAGCACAAGAGGTTTCCTTTTTGAATAAGGCGGCAATAAAAAATACTTTAGCAAATATTCCAAGAAAATCGAAACTAATTATAGATGCTTCAAATACAAAATATATCGATTTTGATGTTGTGGAATTAATTAAAGATTTTAGAAACGTAAAAGCGGAAGATAAAGAAATTGAATTGAGTTTAAAAGGATTTAAAGAACAATACGATATCGACAATACAGAATTTAAAAACGTAAAAATTAAAGATTCAAAAGAATTAAAAAAAGCGTAAAATAAAATGAAAGCACACAACAAAGAAACTCAGGCTCAAATGACTCCAAGAAAAGCATTGCAATTTCTACAAGAGGGTAATGATCGTTTTATTAATAACTTAAAAGCAAATAGAAACTTACTTGAACAAGTTAATGAAACGCGTGACGGTCAATGGCCTTTTGCAACAATTTTAAGTTGTATAGATAGTAGAACGTCTGCAGAATTAATTTTTGACCAAGGTTTAGGAGATGTTTTTTCAGTAAGAATTGCTGGAAATATTGTTAATACGGATATTTTAGGAAGTATGGAATTTGCATGTAAAGTTGCAGGTTCAAAATTAATCGTAGTATTAGGACATTCGAAATGTGGGGCTGTAAAAGGAGCTTGTGATCATGTTGAAATGGGTAACTTAACGGAATTGTTATCTAAAATTCAACCTTCGGTATATCAAGAAAAGCAAACAACGGAAAACAGAACTTCTGGTAATGCTGAATTTGTTGAGAACGTTTCTGAAATTAATGTAAAACGAAATGTAAAGAACATTATAGAGAGAAGTTTTGTTTTAGAGCAACTTTTAGAGGAGGGAAAAATTGGAATTGTTGGTGCAATGCATGACATTGAAACAGGGAAAGTTGTTTTTTATGAAGATGTGCTTTACATTAAAGACGATTTAAATCCAAATTTTACTGTTGATCATTTAAAACATTAAGATTTTTAGTATAGTTTTTCTTTTTTAAAGCATAACAAAACAGTATAATGAGTGATTTTTATAAAAAAATACTAGACAACAATAAAAAATGGGTTGAGAGCAAATTAGCTATTAGTCCTAATTATTTTAAAAATTTATCAGAAAGTCAAAATCCACCATTACTTTGGATTGGTTGTTCCGATAGTAGAGTTCCCGCTAATGAGATTATTGGTGCAGAACCAGGAGAGGTCTTTGTACATAGAAATATTGCCAATATGGTTTTGCACACTGATATGAACATGCTTAGTGTTCTAGATTATGCTGTAAATGCTTTAAAAGTTAAACATGTTATTGTTTGCGGTCATTATGGTTGTGGTGGAGTTAAAGCAGCTATGCAAAATAAATCAATTGGGATAATTGATAATTGGATTCGTCATATTAAAGATGTTTACCGTTTTAATCATAAAGAATTGGATGCAATTGTTGATGAAAAAGAAAGATTCAATCGATTTGTCGAAATCAACGTGAAAGAGCAAGTTATGGATTTGGCAAAAACATCAATCGTTCAAAATGCTTGGAAAAAAGGTCAAGAATTAGTTATTCATGGATGGGTTTATGGATTAAATGATGGATATGTAACCGATTTAGGTTTAAACTTTAGTTGTGATAAAGATTTAGATGATGTTTATCAGTTGAAGTTTTAAATTTATTTGATGATTAAATCATATTTCTGAAGTAATCCTTTTAAGTTTTCAGTAGAAAAAACGGCTCTTTTCAATTTGTTTTTTTCAGGATCAATTATGAAATCATAACTTGTTGAAAAGTCTGTTTTGTTTGCTGTAGTTCCAATAAAAACAGCATGTCTTAAATTACAATTGTCAAACATAGCCTCGGTTAAATCACTTTCCATAAAATCAACAGCAATCATACTGCAATTTATAAACTGCATTTTTTTTAGTTTTAAGCTGTAGAATTGTGCATAGTCAAGTAAACTATCCTTGAAATGAAATTCAAATAAAATTTGGTCTGTCATTGCAAAGTTTACCGAAGTAAAATCACATTTGGTAAACCAAACATCTCGAAGAGAAACATGATTGATTTTTGTTCCTCTGAAATTACAATCAAAAAAGTTACAATCAATAAAAGTAACGGCAGTAAAGAAACATGCTCTAAAATCGCAATTGGTAAAAGTGCAGTTTTCGTATTCTTTGAATTTGATATCGTTTTCTGAAAAAGTTATTTCAGAAAAATTCTCATCGGTTATATAATCTGAATGCATGAATATATTTTTAAAACCCTTCAAAAACGCCAAGGCCAAATAAAGCAAAATCGTATTTTACAGGATCATTTTTGTCTAACTTTCTTAAATTTTCGTCTAATTCTGCTAATGCTTTAGCGTCATTTTGTTTTCTTGTAAGCAATTCTAATTTTCTTGCTACATTACCAGAATGCACATCTAACGGACAAGAAAGTAGGGCAGGAGAAATAGTTTTCCAAATTCCCAAATCAACTCCTTTGTTGTCATTTCTGACCATCCAACGCAAATACATATTAATTCGTTTCGCTGCTGAACCATTCAGTGGATCTGAAATGTGCTTTTCAGTTCTTGATAAATGAGGAATTTCAAAAAACGATTGCTTGAATTCTGAAATTGTATGTTGCATTGTCGGATTTTGCTTTGAGAAAATCGCCTCTAATCCGTTATGATTTTGGTAAATATGTTGTAATCCTTTTGTAAAACCAATAAAATCTTGACCATTAAATGTGCGATGAACAAAACTTTCTAATTTTTCCAATTGTGATTCCGAATGCGACATGACAAAGTCATAAGGTGAATTTCCCATCAACTCCATCATTTTTTTTGCATTGTTGATAATCATTTTTCGATTTTCCCAAGCAATTGTTGCCGCAAGAAATCCAGCAATTTCAATATCTTCTTTTAAAGAATATAAATGCGGAATTTGAATTGGATCGCTTTCAATGAAATTAGGATTGTTGTACAATTCAACTTTTTCGTCTAGAAATTCTTTGAGCTCAGAACGATTCATGTATTATTCTGTTACAATATTTCCATCAACCATGGTTAATTTTCTATCAGCCATGTTTGCCAATTCTTCATTATGCGTTACAATTACAAAGGTTTGCCCAAATTCATCTCGTAATTTAAAAAACAATTCATGTAAGTTTTCGGCAGTATGTGTATCTAAATTTCCAGATGGCTCATCAGCAAAAATTACAGCAGGTTTGTTAATTAAGGCTCTAGCAACGGCAACACGCTGCTGTTCACCACCAGAAAGTTCGCTTGGTTTGTGATGCGTTCTTTCTGCTAAACCTAAATAAGACAACAGTTTTTTAGCTTCTGTTTCCACTTCTTTTTTGTCACGATTCGCTATAAATCCAGGAATACAAACATTTTCTAAAGCAGTAAATTCAGGTAATAATTGATGAAATTGAAAAATGAAACCTAAGTGTTGATTTCTAAATTTTGAAAGTTCCTTGTCTTTTAAATTTAAAACCGTAGCGCCATTTATTTCTAAAATAGTATCATTTTGTTTTGCAGGTAAATCTAAAGTCCCTAAAATTTGAAGTAATGTAGTTTTTCCAGCACCAGATGCCCCAACAATAGAAACTATTTCGCCTTTTTTTATATGTAAATCCACTCCTTTTAAAACATGTAGAGTGTCATAATATTTATTTAGATTTTTTGCAGTAATCATAACGGAAGATTTCTACAAAGAAACAAAGTTTTTTGTCTAATAAAAAAACTATTCTTAATCTATTCACGTACCTCAAATAATAAAGTTTAGTTAAATTAATTTTTGTGTTTAATTTTTATTTAAATTTGTTAAACAAAATAACAAAATGCACTATGAGAATTTGGAATAAAGGATTATCGTTACTATTAGTTTTAATCTCTAGCTCTTGTAATGCTAAAGAAAAAACTAATTTGAATAAAGAATTTAAAGAACCTATTAAAACTAAAGTTAAAGAAGGTATGGAAGTTGCAACATTTGCTGGAGGCTGTTTTTGGTGTACAGAAGCTGTTTTTTTAGAAATTAAAGGAGTTGAAAAAGTGATTTCTGGCTATACAGGTGGAAAAACAGTTAATCCAACATACAAAGAAATTTGTACAGGAGAAACGGGTCATGCTGAAGCAATTCAAATTACATATGATCCAAAACAAGTTGCTTATGAAGATTTATTAGAAGTATTCTTTGGTACTCATGATCCAACTACTTTAAATCGTCAAGGAGCAGATGTAGGGACTCAGTATCGAAGCGAAATTTTTTATCATTCAGAAGAGCAAAAAACTAAGGCTGAAAACTATATTCAATTATTAGAAAAAGAAAAATTGTATAATAAACCGATTGTAACTAAAATATCTTCGGCAGTTGTTTTTTATCCAGCTGAAGATTATCATCAAAACTATTACAATCAAAATTCAAGTCAAGGATATTGTCAAATGGTGATTGCTCCAAAATTGGAAAAATTACGCAAATATTATAAATCAAAATTAAAATAGAAGGGAAAAATTGCTATGAATACTACTATTGAAAAAGAGATATTTGATATTATAGGTGACAATCACCAAATGACATCATTAGAAACGCCTCTTCGTCCTGATGCGTTTGTTAGATCAGATGAACAAAAAATGGAGGTTATTGAGCAGCATTTTGAAATTATCATGAAAGAATTGGGATTAGATTTGACCGATGATAGTTTACAAGGAACGCCACATAGAGTGGCTAAAATGTTTGTGAAAGAAATTTTTTCAGGTTTAAACCCAGCTAACAAGCCAAAAATTTCGGTTTTTGATAATTCTTACAAATATGACAAAATGTTAGTTGAAGCTAATATTAGTTTTAATTCTACCTGCGAACATCATTTTTTACCAATTGTAGGTAAAGCTCATATTGGATATGTTTCATCAGGAAAGGTAATTGGATTGTCTAAATTGAACAGAATTGTTGATTATTATGCTCGAAGACCACAAGTTCAAGAGCGAATGATTATGCAAATTTTTGACGAGCTTAAAACTGTTCTAGAAACGGATAATGTTATTGTTGTTATGGAAGCAACACATTTATGCGTATCGAGTAGAGGTATCAAAGATGAAACTAGTTTTACGTCTACTTTACAGTATGGAGGAGTTTTTAATCAGAAAGAATTTCGCGATGATTTTTATATAATGATTAGAAAGGAATAAGAATTAATTGTGGCATTAGTTTTGTATATTCGTTATGAAAACACAAATTAATAATGACTCAAAATTTAAATTCTACTACTAAAATTCCATCAAAAGACAATAAAGGCACGATGTTAATTCTAAGTCTTTTATTTGATGGTATTGGAATGTTGTCTTATTTGATTCCCGTTTTAGGAGAAGCCTTTGATTTCATATGGGCGCCAATTTCTGCAATTTTATTAATGGTAATGTTTAAAGGAACTACTGGTAAGTTGGCAGGGGTTTTTGGTTTTATTGAAGAAGCAGTTCCGTTTATTGATATAATACCAACTTTTACAATTACATGGTTTTATAAGTATGTTATAAAAGGTGGTCAGGATAACCAATAAAAAAAGGAGCATTAAGCTCCTTTTTTTATTTTTCCTTTTTATATAAAGTTACGTTGTTAATGAACTTGTTAATTTGGATTTTTGCTTCTCCAAGCAATTCAATTTCACTTTTTCCAGAAGCTGAAAGTAGAAGCGAAGTTGTTACATTAATATAGCTTTTTGAATAGCCTTCAGTAGTTAAATCAAAATTTGCCGCAACGAGTTTTTTCGCATTTAAGATAGAACTATTGTCGATTCTAACTTTTACGTTATTTGAGTTTCCTTCAATTGTTGCATCACTTTTTTGATACATGTCTAATTTTAACTCTGGCGAACTAACTAATGCTTTTAATTCGGCATTTTTACTTAGTTCTAGTGAAGTGTTTTCTGCTTTAACATTTAATTCTGCTTCCGCTTTATCGTTTAAAACCAATGCAAAATAATTGGCTTTTACATTAAGGTAAGATCTTGAGTTATCGTAATTTTTTACTGTAATGTTTTCCAATTCTAAATCAGCAAGTGCATGAATAGAACAATCATTTTTAGCAGTAATTAATTTTAAACTCGAAGTGTAATTGATTCGTAAAGCAAATTTTTTCGCTCCAGAAGCCTCACGTAAAGAAGTAACTCTTAATGTGCCTGCAACAACTTCAAAATTAATTATTTCATGCAAATTATCATCTGCTTCAATTTCTAAAGAAGGATTTTCAGATTTTACTAAGAATACTTCAAAATTGTCGTTAATTTCAATGTTTTCAAAATCAGGAATCTCTTTAACAGTAACCGTTACAATTTTAGAACCTTTAATTTTTTCTTTTTTTTGTGCGATACTAATTGTAGTAAAAAGTAAAAGTGTTACTAGTAGGGAAATTTTTTTTGTCATTTTATGATAATTTGATATCACAAACTTACACAAATTTTATTCCAATTTTATCTTTTTGAATTTTAGAAACAAAAAAATAATATTTGTTTGAGTGTAACAAAAATGAAAAAGCATCAGCTTGTTACTGATGCTTTTGATATTTATATGATTGCGTCTACTAGATTTAATACCAAAGTAAAAACGAATTCTACGACTTGTATAACCAACTTAATCATGAGAGTGAAATTTAAGGTTGAACTATTTATGTAAAAATATATAATGTTTAAAACAAAGTTGTTAATTATTTACTAATTGTGTGTTAAATCAATTTAGTCTTTTGTAACACTTCCTCCAGAAGTTTCTTCCTTGATTACTTTTTTTGGTTCTTTAATGTAATCAATTGAACTTCCACTTGAGGCTTTCGCGTTTAATAATACAATTGGATTTACAGTTGTGTTACTTCCGCTTGTTGATTGTGCTGTAATTTCGTTTGAAGCAAGTTCTTTAGCATTAATTTCACTTCCGCTTGACGATTTAGTATCTAAAGTTAATGCTTTACCGCTCACTTTAATTTCACTTCCGCTTGTAGATTCGCAACTTACTTTTTCGTATTCTAAATCGGCTTGAATGGTGCTACCACTACTGGTTTTTAAAGCTACGCTTGTTCCACTTAACTTATTAATTGTTTTGATGCTCGCACCGCTAGATGATTCTAATCCTTCAATAGTTTTGGTTTTTACACGAACAATAGCGCTTTCCATGGTGTTAATGTTTCCGTCAATTTTTACAATTAAAGTTCCGTTTTCAACTCTAGTAACGATGTATTTCATTAAATTATCGTCAACTTCAACTTCCAATTCTGAAGGAGATCCTTGTTCCAAAATAACTTCCACACCAGTACTTGCCTGAATTTTAGTGAAAGGAGTTTCGATGTTTCTTTTTTCAGTGACAACATTTCCGCTTCCGTCAATACCATCAATTAAATTCAAATTGCCATTACACGAGGTAAATGATAATGTAAGTAAGAGAACAATTAATTTTAAAGTTGTCTTCATATTATTTTGTTTTTAGTTAAATCTATTTCTTTTTTTCTTTGATTTCTTGATAAACTTTTTTGTCAACTTCGTCAGCTTCAATAATGAACTCTTCTTTTTTTGTAACAATTCCTTTTTCTTCAGTATTTACAACTTTTTTTACAAGTACACCGTTTTCATCATAGTATATTGAAGCAGATGTATCTCCTGTTTCAACTTTAATGCTAAGATCATTATTACTATCAGATTCTAAACAATTCAAACATCTAATTTTATCAGAGTCTACTTGGTAAACTGGATTTTTAGTGTCGTATTCATTTTCATCAAAAAAGTCGTAATCGCTTCTATCGTAATTACTATAACTTTCATCGGTTTGGAAGATAGTTCCTTTTGGTAAATATAAATAAATTTCTACTTCCTGGCCTCTGAATTTATTCTCAACAGCAGTTAACAAATAATTATCTAAAACGATTGTGTTTCCTTCGATTTTGTAATTGTATTTGATTTTTTCAGCTCTTTTCTTAGCTTGTGAAGTTGATTTTCCGTTCGCTAATTTCTCAATTAACATATATGGAGTTGCTTCATCTGTATACTTAATTTCGATTGATACATTATTCGAATAAATAATCTCGTTATCGCCTTCATCTTGTGTTATTTTGAAATCGTGATGTCTGTAATTGCTTTTCGAATAAAAATCGTTGTTTTTGAATTTGATTTTTAAAGTATCTGTTGGAGCAATTGCAATCACTTCTTTTTGAACCGATTTCCCATCAAAAGCTAATTGAGAAGCTTCGTTAATTCCTAATGAAATTATGATTCCAACGGCGATTAACCATACTGCTAACAAACTATATTTTACATAATTTCCGATAGATCTTAAGTTGTTTACGATTAGTTTTAATCCTAAAATCAGCAAGAAAAACAACGGAATTCCAAACCCTAATAATAAAAGCATTCCTTGAGCCCAAAGCGGTGTTTCTAGACCAATTGGCGTTTGGATGTTATTTAAAATGTAATTATCAGGCATTGTTGACGAAAATATCATGATGATACTCGTTATAATGATTCCTAACAACCCAATTCCCGAGAAAAACACGATAAAAGCTCCAATTATTTTGGCGAATGCTTTAAAGATAGTTGTGATGACTTCTTCAATAGTAGAACCAATTCTAGTAGCTCCAGATTTAGCTGTGTTTGCGATTTTCTCATGATCGATATTACTAAACTTAGAAGTAATATCGTCAAAACCTTCCTTTACTTTTTTTTCGATGTTTGAAATGGTTATCGGCTCGCCTTTCATTTCTAATTTTTGAGTTGTGGTAACCGCTTCTGGAACTAAAATCCATAATACGATGTAAACAAATAACCCAGTACCAAATCCAAAGAATAAAATAACCATGATGATTCGTAACCATAAGGTATCAATACCTAGATAATGTCCTAAACCAGCCATTACACCACCAAGCATTCCATTTTCTTTATCACGATACAATCTTTTTGATGGATAATAGAAATTTGTTGAAGAAGAACTAGATTGATATGTTGATTTCTCGTCATCAATTTTGTAATCTTCTGGTTGTCCCATAATTGTAATTACTTCTTCAATTTCAGTTAATCCAACAACTTGTTTGTCGTTTTTTAAACGTTCCTGAAAAAGTTCAGCAATACGGCTTTCTATGTCCTTCATTATTTCGTCTCTTCCATCAGGCGAAAGTGAACGTTTTACCGCTTCAAAATAACGCGATAATTTTTGATAGGCATCTTCATCTATATGAAAGAAAAAACCTCCTAAATTTATACTTATTGTTTTGTTCATGACCTTTAGTTTTGACTTGTTATTATGTTTACTGCATCTGATAATTCTTTCCAGGTGCCATTTAATTCTTGTAAAAATTCTTTGCCTTCATCGGTTAAACCGTAATACTTTCTTGGTGGTCCCGATGTTGATTCTTCCCAGCGATAGTTTAATAAACCATCGTTTTTTAGTCTTGTTAGTAATGGATAAACTGTGCCTTCCACAACTAATAGTTTAGCATTCTTTAGCGTATCTAGTATTTCAGAAGTATATGCGTCTTTTTCTTTTAAGACAGATAAGATGCAAAACTCTAAAACACCTTTTCGCATTTGAGCTTTAGTGTTTTCAATGTTCATAATTCCTTTTGTTTTTTTTATCTGATGATGAGTCAGATATAATTAGACTGTTCATTTTTTGATTTTTTTTTGCTTTCGCATTTGATTGATTTGATGATTGAAATAGATTACCTATTATTTTCTTATACAAAGATAAGTCTAAAAGCAGGTATTATGTTACGCATAGTACTAATATTTAACAAAAAATTAACATTTTAAAAAATAGTAGGAATGCATAGTATTTTTGTCAATTACAAAAGAAAATGAGAATCTACAAGAGTAAATGAGAATATCACAAGAGTAAATGAGAATGAGTCATGTAAAATACAAAATATTTAATAAATTTGATATGTGCTACTTGTAGCTATTATACAATTAAAATTAGATGTATATCTGCTATATATTAGCAAGGGTGCACAAAATTAGTCATAACTCTAAAAGAAAATCTATAAAATTGACAGTTTCAAATCAAAATAACGTAGAAATTGAAAAGACAATTTCTACCATATGTGAGAGTTTAAAACATAAAGAAACTGCCATATTTTGTGGAGCAGGAATTTCATTTAACTCAGGACTTCCATTAGTAAATGACTTATTGAAATATATCCTAAGATTAGTTGGAGTAAATAATAATGACGCTGAAAAACTTTTGAAATCTAATTTACCTTTTGAAGCATTCATACAAACTTTAATTGATGAAGCAAGCGTTGACGATATTTTAGAAATATTTTCTAAAGGGGAACCAAATACAAATCACGACTTAATTGCTGAGATATTGAATTCAGGTTATGTGAAAACTGTTATGACAACAAACTTCGATACTCTAATTGAAAGAGCATTAACTAAAATAGGTTTAAATGAGGGAGTCAATTATCAAGTATTTTCTACAGAAGAAGAATTTAAAAATATTGACTGGAAAAGTGAGACTATCAAAATAATAAAAATCCACGGCTGTATTTCAAACAAAAAAGAAATGGCAATTACTATGGAATTAGTCGCTAGAAGGATAATAAACCAGCAAAAAAATTATCTTATATCATCTTTTTTTTCAAGTAAAATCAATTCTAATATACTTGTTTTAGGTTACAGCTGTTCTGATTTGTTTGACATATCTCCAATAATTGAGTCTCTAGAAGATAATAAAAGTCAAATTACATTTTTAGAACACAATTCGTCTAATAAAGAAATTAAAATTGAGAGTATTTCATTAAAAAACTTCAAAAATCCATTTCAAGATTACATCGGAAAAAGGATTTATTTTCAAACTGATGAATTCACTAAACAATTATGGAAAAGTATTTTATCAAAACCTTATGAATTAAAACAATTCGAAATTTCTTGGAAAAAAAATATTGATAAGTGGTTGCAAGAAATAACTTCTTATTCTTCCGGAATGAAAAATCAAATTTCAGCGAGACTTTTTTATGACATTGGCGAATATAATCTATCTATTAAAATATGGGAAGAAGGTTTAACTATTGCGCAAAAAGAAAACAACCTCCTATTTTTCTATGCTCAACTTGGTAATATTGGAATGGCATTAAATGCTATTGGTAAATTTACTGATGCAAAGAAATGTTTAGAAGAATCAGTAAAAGTTTGTCGAGAAATTGGTAATATTCAAGGTGAAATATCTCAATTACAAGCATTAGGAAATATCTATAGAAATTTGAGAGAATTTGATAATGCAATTGAATCATTCAATAAAGCAGTATCACTTGCAGAAAAAAACGAATCAGATAGTTTGTGTTCTACTTTAGGCAATTTAGCAACTATATATAACCAAATTGAAGATTATGACAACGCCATTAAAATACTTCAAAAAGGTTTACCTATAGCTCTTGCTACTGGAAGTAAACAATCAGAAGGAAGTATGCTTACAAGTTTAGGAATTGCATTTTTTCAAAAAGGAGATATTGAAAAAGCAGTTGATTTAGTAATGGAAAGCATAAAAGTAACAAGACAAATTGGTGACCGACAAGGTGAATGTATGTCACTTCATAATTTATCTAATTTTTGTTTACAAATTGAAGATTACGAAAACTGTTTTAAACACTCAAGAAATGGTCTTGAAATCGCAAAAGAAATCGGGATAAGACCAAGTGAAGCTTCTGCATATTATAATATAGGAACTTGTCATTTTTTTAAAGGAGAACAAGAATTAGCAATTTCTCATCTTAATAAGGCAATTGAAATTTATATAGAAATATTTGGATGTAAATCGTCAGCAAAAAGTGGACTGATTTAGTTCAAAACTAAGAGAGTGTTTTCAAAAATTATTAACTTTGAAATAGTATGAAAACACCTAAGAAAAAAACAGCAGAGAATTTCATCAAAGACATTCGTAGAAATACACGAAGAATCTTTAGTTCCGAACAGAAAATTCAGATTGTTATGGAAGCTTTACGAGCAGAAATGTCAGTTGCAGAATTGTGTCGTAAGTATTCCATTAATGAATCTCAGTTTTATAAGTGGAACAAAGAATTTTTGGAAGCAGGTAAAAAGCGTTTAGCAGGCGATGTAACAAGAGAAGCTACGAGTGATGAAGTATCAGAGCTCAAGAAAGAAAATCAGTCTTTAAAAGTAATGATTGCCGATTTAGTTTTACGCTACGATATTGTAAAAAAAAGCTTGGACATGCTGGATTAACTGAAAAGTTTAAGAAATATATGCGACTTACAGTATCCGAAAAACAAGAAATCATTCACATGGTTACTCGTTCAGAAATTGGCGTAAATCGAACACTTCGGGAGATTGGAATCAATAAAAGTACGTTTTACAATTGGTATCATGCTTACAGCGAAAATGGTGTTGAAGGATTGCTTCCAACCAAAAGAGCAGCAAACAGGCAATGGAATAGCATTCCACAAGAGCAGAAGAATTTGGTTGTAAAATTAGCTTTAGATTATCCTGATTTGTCTTCTCGAGAATTAGCCTATAAAATCACTGATGAACAACAGATATTCCTATCAGAATCAAGTGTTTATCGGATTTTAAAGTCAAGAGGTTTAATTACAGCTCCAGCTCATATTTTTCTGAGTGCAGGTAATGAATTTACAGACAAAACAGGCTTTGTTCATCAAATGTGGCAAACGGATTTTACCTATTTTAAAATATTGGGTTGGGGTTGGTATTACTTGAGTACGGTTTTGGACGATTACAGCCGATACATTGTACACTGGGAACTTTGCTCAAACATGAAAGCCGATGATGTAAAAAGAACTGTTGATACAGCCATTAAGAAAGCAAAATTGATAACTAAACAAAAACCAAAACTCTTGTCCGACAATGGTTCGTGCTACATTGCAAACGAATTAAAATCGTATTTAAAAGACAATTATCAAATGCAACAAGTACATGGAAGACCCAATCATCCACAAACACAAGGAAAAATTGAACGCTATCACAGAACCATGAAAAATGTTGTAAAACTTGATAATTACTTTGCTCCCGAAGAATTAGAAGCTGCTTTAGAAAAGTTTGTTTATCGCTATAACAATGAACGCTATCATGAATCATTAAACAACTTAACCCCAGCAGATGTCTATTTTGGAAGAGGTGAAATGATTTTAAAAGAACGTGAACGATTAAAGAAAATGGCTATTATTGGCCGAAGAAATGAGTACCAAAAATTAAAATTAACAACAAATCAAAAAAAACATTTATCTTTGAATTATTAACTAAATACTCTCTTAGGAAAAGTCCACTTTAGTTTGAAGACGTACAGTGTTTGATTCTTTGTTCATATGTAGCTGATTCAGTAAATTTTCTAGTTTTTTCAGATAAATGCTTCATCATCAATTTCTTCAAAAGGTTTAATATCGTTGTCTTCAATTTTATCTTCAACTTCCTTTATTTCCGAAGTTGGAAAGGAAGTTGTGTCTCGGAAGTTTTTGACTTCATTTTTTCTGCTTTTTGTTTCTCGTATGGCTTTTTTCTCAATATCATCCATTTCTCGGTAAGTATCGAATATAGATTTTTCGTTAATTGGAGCCTTATTTTTTTTAAGTGTTCTTAATACATCTCTAAATTCCCAAATTGAAATTGCTGGTAATGAAGTGTCTCTATATGGTATGTCGAAATATTCTTTTGACTCCGGATCATAGAAATGTACAACACTTATATCTCTGGGGTCTCTTCTGAAAATAAATTTTCTTTTAATATTATCAGTTTTTGAATGAATGTATTTTCTCAGAACATCATGATAATAGGTTACATGATCAATTACTACTCCATATTCCTGAATAGTTCTTTCTTCAAAAGGCATAAAGTCTAAACGTAATTTTCTTTCATTGAAAATCCTAGGAATTATTCCAATTCCAGGTTGCTCTTTATTGCCCATAATTCCTTCTTTCCATTTGTTAATTGGAGAATCATTTAAAGAAGAATGATTTTTGACATGATATATATTGGTAATGTATAGAGTTAACCATTTTTCAAACTCAGATAAAGTCAAAGATGCTCTACCTTCAGAATCATAATTTTTTCTTAGCTCTGTAGATGAAAATGTAGTACCTGCTAAATTATGAACTTCTTTACTAAATGATCCTAATAATCGCTCAATATGCCCACCAAAATGAGGAGTTGCAATTGGTCTAAATTCTAAATTGATATTATAATTTTTACAAGCCATTTTTAGCATATTTCCTCTGAACTCTTTTGCGTTGTCAACGTGGATTACCGACATGAAACCCCAACAAGGCCAGATTCCCTTAACTCCAATTTTTTCTAACCAAATTTCTTTTGGTAAAATACTGTGAGCAATACATAGTCCAGTGCCTAAAGCACCTGGAGGATCAAAGGATAGATGAAAACCAACAACCATTCTACTATATACATCAATTGCAAGCGTCAGCCAAGGTCTTTTGTATGGTTTTCGATAATACTCATCTACTAAAATAATATCGACTCTAGTATGATCAATTTGAACAACGCTTAATGGAAAATCCGCACCAGGAAAGCTACCACGTATTGGATTGAACCTATAGCCGGCTTCCTTTAAGCCAATTCTTTTTTTCATTACTTCTTCTTCAGAAATACTTTTTATCCTATTTCGAATTGTATTCTCATGAGGAGGAGTAATGTTTTTATTATGACATTCCGCCATAATTAATCTTACAGTTTTATTTATAGATGTTCTGGAACTGTTTAGATAAGTACTTTTTATATATTTTTTTATTATTTCTTCTTGATTTGAATCGAGTCTGCTGCTTCCTTTTCCTCCAGTTTTAGGCTTTCCTAATATTGAAGAAATGGTGCCGTAATCCCTATATAGTTTTATCCATCTATATAATGTAGCAATACTTACATTTTTTTCAGCTGAAATTTGTTTAACTAATTCTATGTTTCCAGGCTTTTCTAATATTGGAGTTATTATCTCAAATCTCTGTTGAGCTAATTCCCATTTTTTTTCAGAAATTACATTTATGTCCTCTAGCTTTTCTTTTTTCTTAAAAATAGGTTTCAAGTCGCTAACATGTACTAAATGGTTGGTTCCGTTACTTAATTCTTCAATAGTAACAGTATCGAGGGTATTCAATTTAGTAATTATAACTTCTTTATCGTTATAAATAACTTTTTCCCCTTTTGTTAAATTAACTATATCCATATCTCAGTTTCCATATTTAACTTTATACTTAAATCTATTTTTATTTTTTTATGAATAATCATTAGCCATAAATATTGAATTAATTCAGCTCTTTTTAATTCACATGAAGTAGAACTATTTAATAACTTATTAGGAGTTGTTCGCTTTAGCTTCTTCATATTTTGCTCAAGCAATTCAAACTCATTGAAATATTCAGATTTATTTGAAGTATGTCTGATTTGAACTGCATTTAAGAATTTGATATTAAACAAATAATTATTTCTAATATCAGTTTCAGTAAGTATTCTAAATGTTAAATTATTACTATTACAGAATTCTTCAGCAGCTTTAAATTTCGTAACATACTTAGAAGCATTATCTATTAAATCAATGTTGTATTTTATTTCAATAACCTCTTTGCTACCATCCCAATACTCAACAAAAAAGTCTGGAATGTAATATCTGTCATTAAATTCTATTTTTAATGGTTGTTCATAATAGTAACGAACATTTTCATCAAATTCAAGTATATGGATATAATCTCTTTCAAGGGAAGATTCGAAATCTACAAAGTCATTTCTTTTAAGACTTTTTATTTGTCCTGTTAAAGAAAATTCATTTGCCGATATATTTCTTTTTTTCTTCAAAGATATTCTCATTTTCTTTTGTGAAAATACGTAATTCATATCATTTTTCATAGTTTATTCTCATTTACTTTTGTAAAAACTTATTAAAAAGTTTTCCTATTCTCATTTACTTATGTATTTTACAATTTTTTGTATTTTTACAGAAAAATCAAAGTATTATGCAATTTACACCTTCAAAATTAAATGCTTTTATGTTTTTTAAATTACCTTCTGCTTTTTGGAGTGGGGTAAGAGTAAAATCAATTTCACCAGAAGTTTGTGAAGTTACGGTAAAGCATCGTTGGTTCAATCAAAACCCATTCAATTCTATGTATTTTGCTGTTCAAGCAATGGCAGCAGAATTTACAACAGGTGCTTTAGTAATGTTTCAAATTAAACAAAGTGGAAAGAATATTTCTATGCTTGTTGCTCAAAATAAAAGTGTATTTACAAAGAAAGCTACAGGAAGAATTACTTTTACTTGTAATCAAGGAAACGATATAAAAGAAACCATTGAAAAAGCAGTTGAAACAAATGAAGGCCAAACCATTTGGCTTACTTCTATTGGTAAAAATGAAAAAGGAGAACAAGTTTCAGAAATGCAATTTGAGTGGACAATTAAAGTAAGAGTTTAATTAAAATTTAGCTTAAAACTATTCCTAAACATAAGTTAATTTACTTTCATTCTTAATTTTTTGATGGTAAATTTGATAAAAAGGAAAAAGAAAATGACGGTTTTAATTACAGGAGCTACAGGATTGGTCGGACAAGCATTGGTGAATTTGTTGCTTCAAAATGGATATTCGGTTCATTATTTGTCCACATCAAAATCAAAGTTAATCAATCAAAATAACTACAAAGGTTTTTATTGGAATCCTAAATTATCTGAAATAGATACAAATGCATTTGATGGTGTAGATGTTATAATCCATTTGGCAGGAGCATCTGTTGCAAAAAAATGGACAAACAATTACAAAGAAGAAATAATTGAGAGTCGTGTGCTTTCTACTCGTCTTTTATATCAAACATTGCATAAAAAAGCAAATACTGTAAAACAGATTATTTCTGCTTCGGCAATTGGTATTTATCCTGATGATTTAAACTATATCTATCACGAAACCGACAATAAAGTTGACGATTCTTTTTTAGGAAATGTTGTTGAACAATGGGAAAAAGAAGTCAATCAATTTGAAAAATTACAAATTCTGGTTGCTAAAGTTAGAATAGGAATTGTTTTATCAGACGAAGGTGGTGCGTTACAAGAAATGGCAAAACCTATTAAATTAGGATTAGGAGCTGCATTTGGTTCTGGTGAACAATATCAATCTTGGATTCATATTTACGATTTGGTTTCTATTTTCCAATTTATCATGAATAACAAATTAGCTGGAATTTATAATGGAGTAGCTCCATATCCTGTTACGAATGCAGAACTAACAAAAGCAATAGCTAAAGTTTTGAAAAAGCCATTGTTTTTGCCTAATATTCCTAAGTTTGTTATGAAACTTATATTAGGAGAAATGCACCAAATTTTATTTTCAAGTCAGCATGTAAGTTGTAGAAAGCTTTTAGATGCTAAATTTCAATTTAAATACGCTTCATTAGATAAAGCTTTGAATGATTTATTATAATAAAAAAAACCGCCAATTGGCGGTTTTTTGGTATTTATTGTTTTGCTGCTTTTAATTTCACAACCAATTCAATTTCGTCATTTACAAACTTATCTTTTAAATCATCAAAAATCGATTTAGAAGCATAATTTACATTCCAGTGCGTTCTGTTAATTTGGAAAGAATCTGACGTTAAAGTCATGTTGTTTCCTTCATATGCAACTGTTGCAGCAAATGAAACAGGTTTTGTAATTCCTTTTAAAGTTAAATTTCCGTTTACAGTAGCTTTTCCGTTTTCTGAAGTAATAGAAGTGATTTCAAATACACCTTCTGGAAATTTACTTACGTTAAAGAAATGGTCTTCTCCTTCTTTGTCTTTAGTTCCTTTTAAATGTCCTTCTAAATCTTCTTTTCCGTCACCAGGTTTTAAATCGGTTACAACTATCGAATTCATATCGATAACAAATTTTCCACTTTGAATGCTATCATTTTTAACAGCAACTTCACCCGATTTTAAATTAATAGTACCATTGTGTTTTCCAGCTGGTTTAGAACCAATCCATTCTATTACAGAAGAAGCAGTGTCAACTACATAAGTTGTACTTTCAGCAGAAGCTGTTGCTACTTCTCCAGCTTCACCACTTTCATTTTTGTCTCCTTTACATGCTACATTCATTGAAATTGTAGCTAAAACAAATAAACTTAAAATGCTTTTTTTCATGTTTTAATTTTTTTTAGTTTCTACAAACTTAGTTCTTAACTTTTTTAAATTCTCTTAAAAAGTTGCTAAATTTTTTTTTCAATAAATTTGCTGACAATTTGACATTTTTAAACATTTGGCAATACATTTGCAATCCCATTTACTAAAGTAAAAATGTTTAAAAAAATATTTAAAAATATGAGTCAAGATACTACTGAGAACATTGAGAAGGAAAACGTTCAGGGAGAACATGTTTCAGAAAATCAAGAAATTGCCCAACCAGAGAAAACTTTAGAAGAACAATTACAAGAGCAATTGTCTGAAGAAAAAGACAGATTTTTGCGTTTGTTTGCTGAGTTTGAAAACTATAAAAAACGTACATCAAAAGAGCGTATCGATTTATTTAAAACAGCTAATCAGGAAGTTTTACAAGCAATGTTACCTGTTTTAGATGATTTTGATAGAGCTTGGGCGCAAATTTCTAAATCGGAAGATGAAGCATTGGTTACTGGAGTACAATTGATTCATGATAAATTAAAATCAACGCTAATTTCTAAAGGATTAGAAGAAGTTGAGGTTAAAGCAGGAGATGCATTTGATGCTGATTTTGCTGAGGCGATTACTCAAATTCCGGCTCCAAATGACAAATTAAAAGGAAAAATTGTTGATGTAATTGAAAAAGGATATAAGTTAGGAGATAAAATTATTCGTTTCCCTAAAGTTGTTATTGGACAATAATTTTATACCTAATATAGATGTGTTAAGCATCTAATTTTTAATCAAAGTTATAATGAAAAAAGATTTTTACGAAATATTAGGCATTAGCAAAAATGCTACACCAGAAGAGATTAAGAAAGCTTACCGAAAGAAAGCAATTGAATTTCATCCTGATAAAAATCCAGGCGATAAAGAAGCGGAAGAAAACTTTAAAGTTGCAGCTGAAGCTTACGAAGTATTAAGCGACCCTGACAAAAAGGCTCGTTATGACCAATACGGACACCAAGCATTTGAAAATGGTGGATTTGGTGGTGGTCATCATATGAATATGGATGATATTTTTAGCCAATTTGGAGATATCTTCGGAGGTGCTTTTGGTGGTGGAGGTTTCTCTGGTTTTGGTGGTGGCTTTGGAGGCGGTGGCCAAAGAAGAGTGAAAGGAAGTAATCTTCGTATTAAAGTTAAACTTACTTTAGAAGAGATTGCTAATGGTGTTGAGAAAAAAGTAAAAGTTAAACGTAAAGTGCAAGCTAAAGGCGTTACGTATCGTACTTGTCCTACATGTAATGGATCTGGACAAATTATGAAAGTAGCCAATACAATTTTAGGTAGAATGCAAACAGCAACTACGTGTCATGTTTGTAGTGGTTCTGGTCAAATTTTAGATCAAAAACCAGCTGGAGCTGATGCACAAGGAATGTTGTTAGAAGATGATACGGTATCAATCAAAATCCCTGCAGGAGTAGTAGATGGAATGCAATTAAAAGTTGCAGGAAAAGGAAACGAAGCTCCAGGTACAAATAGTATTCCAGGAGATTTAATTGTTGCTATTGAAGAAATTGAGCATGAATTCTTAAAGCGTGAAGGTGAAAACCTACATTACGATTTGTATATCAGTTTTGCTGAAGCAGCATTAGGTGTTTCTAAAGAAATTGAAACAGTTTCGGGTAAGGTTAGAATTAAATTAGAAGATGGTATTCAATCGGGTAAAATCCTAAGACTTAAAGGGAAAGGAATACCAAGTTTGAATTCTTATGGAAATGGCGATTTGTTAGTTCATGTTAATGTTTGGACACCAAAAACGCTTAATAAAGAACAAAAGCAGTTTTTTGAAAAAATGCTTACAGATGAAAACTTTATTCCTAAACCAGAGAAATCTGATAAATCTTTTTTCGAAAAAGTTAAAGATATGTTTTCATAATTAAATATAATTTAATACATTTGAAACTCACTTTCTTAGGAAGGTGAGTTTTTCTTTTTCATAGCAATTTTTCCCATCCTTTAGTAATAAAGGGTGGGTTTTTTTTGTAACGAATTTCTCATTTTTGATACTAATAAGTCAAACAAAAATCAACTCAATTTATGAGCAATATTCTCGAAGTTCAAAATGTAGTTAAACAATATGGCGATTATACCGCTTTAAATAATGTTTCATTACAGGTTCCAAAAGGAAGTATTTACGGACTTTTAGGTCCTAATGGTGCTGGAAAAACCTCTTTAATTCGTATTATCAATCAAATCACAATGCCAGATAGCGGTGTAGTGTTTTTAGATGGTGAAAAGTTAAATCCAGAACATGTAAAACACATTGGATACATGCCCGAAGAGCGTGGTTTGTATAAAACCATGAAAGTAGGAGAGCAATGTTTGTATTTGGCACAATTAAAAGGTATGCCAGAAGCTGAAGCTAAAAAGCAATTGAAATATTGGTTTGAAAAGTTCGAAATTCAAGGTTGGTGGGATAAGAAAATTCAGGAACTTTCTAAAGGTATGGCGCAAAAAATTCAGTTTATTGTAACGGTTTTGCACCAACCTAAATTACTGATTTTAGACGAACCATTTTCAGGTTTTGACCCGGTTAATGCCAATTTAATTAAAGACGAAATCATTGAATTGAATAAAAAAGGAACTTCGGTAATTTTTTCTACACACCGAATGGAATCTGTAGAAGAAATGTGTGATTACATTGCGTTAATTCACAAATCAAACAAGCTTATCGAAGGAAAATTAGATGATGTAAAACGTCAACATCGTACCAATATTTATCAAGTGGGAATTATCACGAATAATATTGAAGGTTTAATGGTAAGTTTAACTCACAAATTTACCATTGGGCAAACCAACTTCAAATCGTTAAATGATGATTTAAAATTGGAAGTCCATCTAGAAAATCATTCTTCTAATGAATTGATTTCGATTTTAACACAATTTGGTCAAGTGACCCATTTTATGGAAAAAATCCCAACAGTTAACGATATATTCATTCAAACCGTAAGTCAATAATCATGAGCGTATTATCATTAATTATCAAGAGAGAATTTATTGCAAAAGTGCGCAATAAATCATTTATCGTAATGACTTTTTTAGGTCCGTTATTGATTGTAGGAATGACCTTTTTAATTGCGTATTTATCAAGTGTAAATAAAGGCGATATTAAAACAATTGGAGTTCACGATAGAGCCAATATATTTGTCAACGATTTCAAAAATTCAGAAGATATTAAATATGTGAATCTTTCCAATTTGTCTTACGATAAGGCAAAAGATTCGGCAAGCAATGCCTTTGAAGGACTAATTTATGTGCCAGAAGTTCAAAATGTAGAAGAATTGGCTACTAAAACAACCTACATTTCAGATGATAGTCCGAAAATGGATTTCTTAATGAATTTGCAACGCACTATTGATGCGAAATTAAATAGAGAAAACCTTAACAAATTAGGTTTTGATGCTGAAAAAATTGAAAAAGCTAAAATTAAATCGGAAGTACAATTTGCAAAGTTTTCAGGTGAAGACGGATTGAAAAATTTAACAATTATTAAAATAATAATTGGTTTTGTATTTGGATATTTAATTATGATGTTCATTATTATTTACGGAAACATGGTGATGAGAAGTGTAATCGAAGAAAAAACAAATCGTATTATTGAAATTATTATTTCTTCGGTAAAACCTTTCCAATTGATGATGGGAAAAATCATTGGAACTTCATTGGCAGGAATATTACAATTCTTAATTTGGATTATACTTGGTTTAGTGTTAATGCTTTCATTAACAGCTGTTTTTGGTGGTCAACAAGAAGTTGTAACAACAACAAAAGTTTCTTCTGAACAAGCTGCATTAGTTTCGGACATTATTAGTCAAATGCACTTATATATAAATGAAATTCCAGTTTTCACTATCTTAATTTCATTTGTAATTTTCTTTATTGGAGGTTACTTTTTATACAGTTCGTTCTATGCAGCTATTGGTGCCGCTGTAGATTCTGAAACCGATTCACAACAGTTTTTAATGCCAATTTTAATGCCATTAATGTTAGCTGTTTATGTTGGGTTTTTAACGGTTATGAATGATCCAAATGGAACAGTTGCAGTTGTATTTTCATTAATCCCATTAACCTCACCAATTGTTATGCTAATGCGTATTCCATTTGGAGTTCCTTTATGGCAATTGCTACTTTCTATCGTTTTATTGTACGGAACGTTTATCTTTGTAGTGTGGTTTGCATCAAAAATCTACAGAGTAGGTATTTTAATGTACGGAAAAAAGCCAACTTGGAAGGAATTATATAAATGGTTGAAATACTAATACATGTTAAAGCAAATAACAGAAATATTAAAATTTAAGTTAATCGATACTAAATCAATTGATTTTACGGTTGCTAATATTTTAGTTTTGGTATTTGCTTTAATTTTTACATCTGTTATACTTAAACTTATTCGAAAAGTAGTTACAAGAAAGCTTTCTACAGATGATAAGAACAAATTTATTAGTGTATTTCAATTTGCAAAGTATGTTATTTATGTTTTAGTTTTCATTTTCATTTTGCATTCAAGCGGAATAAATATGAATGTATTTATAACTGCTTCAGCAGCTTTATTTGTTGGAATTGGATTTGCATTACAAACTTTTTTTCAAGATATAATTTCTGGTATTTTAATGATTTTAGATCAATCATTGCATGTAGGAGATATTATCGAAGTTGATGGAAAAGTAGGTCAGGTAAAAGAAATTAAATTAAGAACTACGAGAGTTGTTACTCGAAATGATAGAGTTATGATTATTCCAAATCATAAATTTATGATTGAAACGTTATTCAATTGGACTCAAAATAATTCAACCAATAGAGAAAATGTAACTATTGGTGTAGCTTATGGAAGTGATGTAAATTTGGTAAAGCAAATTTTAATAAATTGCGCTAAAAGCACAGAAGGAGTTATTTTACCAGAATCGATAGCAGTTTTGTTTGAAGATTTTGCAGACTCATCATTAAATTTTGCTGTTTATTTTCATGTCGATAATGGTATGAATAGTCCAAAAATACAAAGTGATATTCGATTCAAAATCGACCAAGAATTTAGAAAAAATAATATTCAAATACCTTTTCCTCAAAGGGATGTTCGTATAGTTACAAGTAAAGAAAACTAAAAATGTCAAAAATATTAGTTATAGAAGACGAAGCAGCAATCAGAAGAGTATTGGTTAAAATACTTTCTGAGGAAAATGATTCGTACAAAGTAGAAGAAGCAGAAGACGGTTTACAAGGAGTTGAAAAAGTCAAAAATGACGATTACGATTTAATTCTTTGTGATATTAAAATGCCAAAAATGGATGGTGTTGAGGTATTGGAAGCTGTAAAAAAAATAAAGCCAGAAATCCCAATGGTCATGATTTCAGGTCATGGCGATTTAGAAACAGCTATTAATACAATGCGTTTAGGTGCTTTTGATTATATTTCAAAACCACCAGATTTGAATCGTTTGTTAAACACGGTTCGAAATGCATTAGATAAAAAACAATTGGTAGTTGAGAATAAAATCTTGAAAAAGAAAGTTTCTAAAAACTACGAAATGATTGGTAATAGCGAAGCAATTAATCATATTAAAACGATGATTGATAAAGTTGCTCCAACAGATGCTCGTGTATTGATTACTGGTCCAAATGGAACTGGAAAAGAGTTGGTAGCACATCAACTTCATGAAAGAAGCGAACGTGCATCTGCTCCCATTATTGAGGTGAATTGCGCAGCTATTCCGTCTGAATTAATAGAAAGTGAATTATTTGGTCATGTAAAAGGAGCATTTACTTCTGCTGTTAAAGATAGAGCTGGAAAGTTTGAAGCTGCCGATGGTGGAACCATTTTCCTGGATGAGATTGGTGATATGAGTTTGCCAGCTCAAGCAAAAGTGTTACGTGCTTTACAAGAGAATTTAATTCAACGTGTTGGTGCTGATAAAGACATTAAAGTTAATGTTAGAGTTGTGGCAGCAACAAATAAAGATTTGAAAAAAGAAATCGAAGAAGGACGATTTAGAGAAGACTTATATCATCGTTTAGCGGTTATTTTAATTAAAGTTCCTGCGTTAAATGATAGAAGAGATGATATTCCAGAATTGATTGAGCATTTTGCTTTAAAAATTGCTTCTGAGCAAGGAAATACAGCAAAAACATTTTCAAAATCGGCCATCAAATTATTACAAGAATACGATTGGACAGGAAACATTAGAGAATTAAGAAATGTAGTAGAACGCTTAATTATTTTAGGCGGAAACGAAATTTCGGAGCAAGATGTAAAACTGTTTGCAAGTAAATAAAATTGATAATAGGTAAATGGTTATGGGTAAATGGTTACCTATTGCCATTTACCCTTTACCCATTACCATAAAAAACAATGCAATTAAAAAAAATAAACCCAAACCTTCAGAAAGCTTTAGTTGAAAACGATTTTGTTGAAGCAAATGAGTTACAACAAGAAACTTTTTCAACGATTAAAAGCGGTATTGATGCTGTTGTTCAATCTCCAAAGAATAGTGGTAAAACAACAACTATTTTGTTGAATGTAATTCAGAAAATGGAAAAACCTGTTGGAGAAAGTACGAGAGCACTAATCTTAGTTCAGGATAAAGAGAAGGTGTTAGAAGCTGTTGAAATGTTTAAGAAATTAAATCATTATACCAATTTGAGAGTCTTTGGTGTACATGAAAAAGGGGATATCGATTATGATAAAAATCAAATTTCTGTGGGAATGGATGTTTTAATCGGAACGCCAATTCGTATTAACGAAATGTTTTCTTCTGCCGGATTTAATATGAATACGATAAAAATGTTTGTTGTTGATGATGTAGATGAAATGCTTCGTAAACGTGAAGATGCTATTATTCTCCGACTTTCTATGAGCGCCGAAAAAACACAACGTTTATTTTTCTGTTCTGAAATTACAGAAAGGGTAGAAGTCCTCGCTGATAAAATTATGATTGAACCTCTGTTTTTTGAAATGGAAGATTAAGAATAAAAAAAACGCCTGAATTTTCAGGCGTTTTTTATGAAGTTATTTTACTTGATCTAAACCTCTTTTTTTCAATAAAGGTTTTACACTTGGTTCAGCACCTCTAAATTTCTTGTATAATTCCATTGGGTCTTCGGTTCCACCTTTTTCAAGAACATTTTTTCTAAATGATTCTGCATTATCAGAATTAAATAAACCATTAATTTTAAATACTTCAAAAGCGTCTGTATCTAATACTCCAGACCAAATGTAACTGTAATATCCAGCAGAATAACCACCTGCAAAAATATGATTGAAATAAGTACTTCTATATCTAGGAATAATTGTGTTAGGTAAATCTATTTTATTCATCGCTTCTTTTTCAAATGAATCAGCATCTTTTGTAATGTCACTTTTTTGGGTGTGATATTCCATATCTAGTAAAGAAGCTGCTAAATATTCAAGCGTTGCAAAACCTTGATCAAAAGTTCCTGCTTTTTGCATTTTTTCAATTAAGGCATCAGGAATAACATTGTCATTTTCAAAGTGTTTTGCATACATTTTCATTACTTCTGGTTCGGCGGCCCAGTTTTCCATAATTTGGGATGGTAATTCAACAAAATCTCTTGGAACGCTTGTTCCTGCTAAACTTTCATAAGTTACATTTGATAATAGTCCGTGTAATGCGTGTCCAAATTCATGGAAAAAAGTACTTACTTCATCAAATGTCAATAACGCTGGTGCTTTTTCTGTTGGTTTTGTAAAGTTGCAAACAATTGAAACAATTGGAGCAATACGTTTTCCATTTTCCATTTTTTGAGTTCTGTAAGAAGTCATCCAAGCACCACCTCTTTTTGATGCTCTAGGATGAAAATCCATGTACAAAATTCCTACATGAGAACCGTCAGCTTCTGTAACTTCCCAAACCGTTACATCGTCATGGTATTTTGGAATATCTTGTAATTGTTTAAATTGTAATCCGTATAAATTTTTACAAACGGTAAAAACACCTTCTCTTGTTTTCTCTAAACTAAAGTAAGGTTTCATTTCTTGCTCGTCTAATTCAAAACGTTCTTTTCTAATTTTTTCAGCGTAATATCTCCAATCATATGGTTGTACGTCATTTTTAATTCCGTCTTTCACCATCATCTTTTTTATGTCAGCGGCTTCCTTATTAGCCATTGCTAAAGCTGGAGTCCATAAATCTTTCAACAATTTGATAGCTGTTTCAGGGTTTTTAGCCATCGATTTTTCTAAAACATAATCAGCATGTGTTTCATAACCAAGAAGACGCGCTTTTTTGCCTCTTAAATTGGCAATCTTTATAGCTAATTCTTTATTGTCTTTTTCATTATTGTTATTAGCTCTCATTTGGTAAGCATTCCAAATTTCCTTACGCAATTTTCTGTTAGCGCTGTATTGTAAAAACGGCATTACACTTGAGTTTGATAATGTGAAAACCCATTTGCCTTCCTTACCACGAGATTTAGCATCAGCAGTGGCAGTTTCAATAAGTTCATTTGGTAATCCTTCTAATTCTTTTTTGTCTGAAATAACTAATTCATACGAGTTGGTTTCAGATAAAATGTTTTGACCATATTTTAATGTAGCAACTGCCATTTCAGCATTAATTTCTCTTAATTGCTTTTTGTTTTCTTCAGAAAGATTAGCGCCACTTCTTACAAAGTTTTTATATAAGTTTTCTAAAATTTTAGCTTGTTCATTATTTAACTTCAAACTTTTTTGATTGTCCCAAACCGATTTTACTCTTTTGAACAAAGCGTCATTTAAAAAAATATTATCGTTATGAGCAGATAATTTTGGAGCTAATTCTTTTGCGATAGCTTGAATTTCTTCGTTAGTATTAGCGCTACTTACATTGTAAAAAACAGTACTCACCCTAGAAAGCAATTTTCCAGAATTTTCCATAGCCAAAACTGTATTGTCAAACGTTGGTTTTTCTTTGTTTGAAACTATAGCATCAATTTCTGCTTCTTGTTTTTTTATTCCTTCTAAAATTGCAGGTTTATAATGGTCATTTTTAATTAAATGAAAAGGAGGAACTTGATATGGTGTTGTATACGTTTCAAAAAACGGATTCATGGTCGTTTTGTTTTTTTCTTGTGAGTGTAATGTTGCAGCACTTGTTAATGCTGAAAATAAAAGTAATGTTTTGATTTTCATTAGGACAATTTTTAAAACGTAAAAATACTAGTTTTCAATTGTAGAGTCTAAAACTTAACTATATTTTATGAAATGTGTTTACTTCATTCTATAATCTAATTTTAAAATCTATCTTTGCACCTTCAAAAAATTCAAGGAAAAATACTTTTAATTTTTTACTTATAACTTTTTACTTTTAAAAATGATTACTGTAAACGACATAGCTGTAGAATTTGGAGGCACAACACTTTTTAGTGATGTAACTTTTGCAATTAATGAAAATGATAAAATTGCCTTAATGGGTAAAAATGGAGCTGGTAAATCAACTCTTTTAAAAATTGTTGCAGGAGCAAACAAACCTACCAGAGGTGGAATTTCGGCTCCAAGTGATGCAGTAATTGCTTATTTGCCTCAGCATTTATTAACTTCAGATAACTGTACAGTTATGGAAGAAACATCAAAAGCGTTTGCTGATGTTTTGAATATGAAGAAAGAAATTGACGAAATTAACGAACAATTGACTATTCGTACAGATTATGAAAGCGACGATTATATGAAATTAATTGAGCGCGTTTCGGAACTTTCTGAAAAATTCTATTCTATCGAAGAAGTAAATTATGAAGCAGAAGTTGAAAAAGTTTTAAAAGGATTAGGATTCGAAAGAGAAGATTTTACTCGATTAACATCGGAGTTTTCAGGAGGTTGGAGAATGCGTATTGAATTAGCTAAAATCCTTTTGAAAAAACCAGATTTAATTCTTTTAGATGAGCCAACCAATCACTTGGATATGGAAAGTATTGAGTGGTTAGAAGACTTCTTGATTAATCAGGCAAAAGCGGTAATGGTAATTTCTCACGACAGAGCTTTTGTCGATAACATTACCAATCGTACCATTGAAGTTACAATGGGAAGAATTTACGATTACAAAGCAAAATATTCTGATTATTTGGTTTTACGTCAAGATAGAAGAATTCATCAGCAAAAAGCATACGATGAACAACAAAAATTCATTGCAGAAAACCAAGCATTTATTGAGCGTTTCAGAGGAACTTTTTCTAAAACAGAACAAGTGCAATCGCGTGTACGTATGTTAGAAAAATTAGTTCTTGTAGAAGTTGACGAAGTGGATACTTCGGCATTAAAATTAAAATTTCCACCATCGCCACGTTCAGGTCAATATCCTGTTGTAGTTGAAGGATTATCTAAATCATATGGCGATCATGTTGTTTTTAAAGATGCCAATATGGTTATCGAAAGAGGACAAAAAGTAGCTTTAGTTGGTAAAAATGGAGAAGGAAAATCTACCATGATTAAAGCAATTATGGGTGAAATTGATTTTGATGGAAAGTTAGAAATTGGTCACAATGCACAAATTGGTTATTTTGCACAAAATCAAGCAGCTTTGTTAGATGGAGAAGCAACTGTTTTTGATACCATTGATAGAATTGCTGTTGGTGATGTTCGTACTAAAATTAAAGACATGTTAGGCGCTTTTATGTTTAAAGGTGATGATATTCAAAAGAAAGTAAAAGTGCTTTCTGGAGGAGAAAAAACACGTTTGGCGATGATTAAATTATTGTTAGAGCCAGTAAATGTTTTAATTCTGGATGAGCCAACAAATCACTTGGATATGAAAACAAAAGACATTATTAAAGATGCTTTACGCGATTTTGATGGTACCTTAATTTTAGTTTCTCACGATCGTGATTTCTTAGACGGTTTAGCGGAGAAAGTATTTGAGTTTGGGCACAAGCGTGTAAAAGAGCATTTTGAAGATATTAAAGGATTCTTAGCACACAAGAAAATGGATTCTTTAAAAGAAATTGAGAAATAATTCAACGAATAAATTAGTAAACGATAAAAGCTCCAATTTTGGAGCTTTTATCGTTTATAAATAAATTCTTAACATGAAGTTTATGTTTTCATTAATATTACTTCTAATTTTATTGATAACTCGATAAATATTTTAAATTTGTATAGCTAATGGTGTATTCATTTTAAATGAACATTAGCATAAACCAATTCGTACAATTATAATGTTTAAGAAAGTAACGCTAACCTTATGGGTATTATTTACATTTCAGCTACTTATAGGGCAAGGAATTGGTTATAAAGATAAGTATGCAAGAGGATTGTACGATAAAGCACTAAATGGATTAAATGATTTAAAATGTAGAGAATCATTAATGTATTCCGAGCAACTTTTAGAATATGCTTTAAAGAAAAATAAGTATGATATGGCTGCGGCTTCATACAATATAATCGGGTTAAATTTTGAAGAATTTGGCGATTTAAAAAAATCAATTCAATACTACACTACAGGAGTTTCTTATGCTAAATTAGCTAAGAACGATACCATCGAGAATTATCTTTACAACAACATTGGGAATCTTTATTATTTTAAACTTAAAGATTCTAAAAAGGGACTTTATTATTATCAAAAATCGTATGAATTATCTAAAAGAATTGATACGAATAGAAATATTGCTTTTGCAGAAATCAATTTAGCCGATGTTTATTTAGATCTAAAAGAATACAGCAAGGCAATTCATTATTTGAATTTAGTTGCTCAAAAAAAAGCTGAAAATGATTATGAAATGGGAATGTCATATTATTCTTTATTGGCATTCTATTATCAAAAGCAAAAAGATTATGTAAAAGCAGAAAGTAACTTTTTAAAATGTATTTCTGGTTTTCCATATGTTAAAATGGAATATCTTAAAGCGCATAAAATGGATATCTATTTTATGGTTTATGAATTTTATAAAGAATTGAATAAGACAGAGAAAGCATTATCTTATTTAGAACTTCACGATAAACTACAAGACGAAATTTTTAGCGAAGAAAGAAATCTTGAAATTCAAATGGGTGGTGGCGATATAGATGCTTTGGCATACAAATATAAAGTGCAACAAATTGAAACCGAGAAAAAAGCACAGGAGCATAAAATTTTAGCCTCAAAGCGTTTTAATAAAGTAGTTTTAGTGTTTTTAGGCTTTGTAATTGTGTTCTCTATTTTTATTTTTAAAGCATTTGTAAACTATAAAAATTTAAGTAAAAAGTTAGCGGATTATAATTTTCAATTACAAGTTGCTCGTGAAAAATCGGAAGAAGCAACACGATTAAAAGCCCAATTTTTATCCAATGTAAGTCACGAATTACGAACACCGCTTTATGGCGTAATTGGAATGGCCGAAATTTTAGAAAGCGAACACAAAGAAATAAAAGATAGTCCTTATTTTAATGCATTAAAGTTTTCATCACATTATCTTTTAACCTTAATTAATGATGTTTTAAATGTTTATAAAATAGAAGATAGTGATATCGAATTCAATTACGAAAATATTAATATTAGAGAAGAAATTGGACACATCAAGCAATCGATGAATGTAATTGCTAAGTCAAATAAAAACGAATTTATTATTGACATTGCTGAAAATGTACCAGTTTTTATAAAAACCGATTTAACCAGATTTTCACAAATCCTAATTAATTTAGTTAGTAATTCATTGAAGTTTACTAAACGAGGAAAAGTTACGCTTATCTTGTCGATGGAAGAAAGCAACAATCAACGTTATTTAAAGTTAGATGTTTTAGATACAGGAATTGGTATTCCTGAAGAATATTTGGATAAGATTTTTGAAAAATTCGTTCAGGTTGATGTCAATCTTCAAGAACAATATAAAGGAACCGGACTTGGATTATCTATCGTAAAAAGATTGGTAGAATTATTTAATGGCAGAATTGAAGTAGAAAGTAAAATTAATGAAGGAAGTAAATTTACAGTTCATTTTCCATACATTCCAGCTGATAAAATAGAAGATTGCAATCAGTTGAAAATGCATTCGCACCAAAAACTTAAAACACTTAATATTTTAGTTGTAGAAGACAACAAAATAAACCAAATGGTAACCAAGAAATTGCTCGAAAAAAACGGTCACAATTATGTAATGGCAGAAAACGGACTAGAAGCTTTATTACTTGTGGAAGAGAATAAGTTTGATGTAATTTTGATGGACATTAATATGCCAGTCATGAATGGAATTGAAGCTTCAATAAAAATGCGAAACTTAGGAATTAAAACACCAATTATTGCTTTAACAGCTTCAGACAAAGAAAATATTTTAAAAGAAATTTTAGAAAAGAAAAATGGTCTTACCGATGTTTTGGTAAAACCATTTGAATATTCTGATTTGGAAAATGTAATTTCGAGGTATATTAGTTAGATTTCTGTAAAATATAGGTGGTAGGAGTATTGGTTTCTAAATACATTGTTAGGTGCAATTTATTATCGTTAAAATAGAAAAACGCTTCTTTTTTTAATTTAATATTTGCCATATTGGTTACATCCAAAATTATTAAGTCATTTAATATTTCAAAAGTTCCTTTAAAAGTTGGGTAAATCGCTTTCTTTGATAAAAAATAATAAAACTCATTCTCGTTTTTAAATTCAAAAATCAAATATTTATTGTCGCCTCTAATTGAGGCTTTATAATCTTGAAGCGATACTCCGCCTTTGTAAAGTTTTTGCATTTTTTCAGATAATACAATTGAGTCATTTTGAACTTTATAATAATAGTCATTATTGTAGACTTCAAGAACTTCCCATTTTCCAATAAGTGCTTTATTTTCTTGACTTATAATCGAGTTAGATAGTAAAACTATGATGATTAAAATTATTTTTTTCATTCAAGAATAATATCAATTTTCATTCCACAATTACTTCTTTTTCCATTTATCAAATCCTAAAACGCTTGGTTTTATTTCTTTTTGCCATTGTTTTCCAAATGTTTTGTTTAGGAATTCAAAAACCCATACATTTTTTTCTTCATATTCTTTAAAGTTAGTAGGAGCAACACAACCAAAATCGTGAAACTGAATATTGTATTTTTTACCAAAAGCTAAATCCTCTTTGGTAATTACAGAAGCAATTCCGCCTAAAAGATAAATAGTTTTAGTGTTTGAATTAATTTCAATTTTGATAGTGTCGTTTTGTTTTTTCTCTTGTGAATATGAACAATTGATAACAAAAAGTAGGAAAAGAATAATTTTTATAGTTTTCATAATTTTATTTTTGATTTCGTTACTTCTTTATCGTAATAATCACAACCCCTTTTTTGCCTTTTTCGCCATAAATTGGAATGGCTTTTTCAGGTTGTAAAACAACTATAGTATCAATTTTTTGTTTACTCAATGGCGCATACGGACTTGTAGGATTTTCACCAAACAACGATTCTTCCGAATATTCCACTCCGTTTATAAAATAAATTGGTTCTTTTAATTCAACAATCGAATCAATTTTATCAGTATCTAAATTCGAAATTTCTTTTTTGCTCAATTTTCCGTCTATTAGAACTAAATCGTTATTTGTTGTTCCCTTATCTTTTTCTTGTGTTGTCTCGGATGAATTCGTATTTGCCACATCATAACGTCTTCCTTTTGCTAAGTAGCCTGAATTGTTTATTGAAGAAGAGTTATACATACTGTTGTTGTAACTAGGAACCAAACTCGTTTTAGCCGTTTCCGTAACTTCTTCCATCGCAACAATTGGAGCCGCAACCATTATTTCTTTTTTCGATTTGTAATTAATAGTGTCGTTGATAACAATATTGTTTTGAATTACAATTTGTTGTTGTAAAATTTGCTCTGCATTTTCTTTTATTGCAGGATTTGTATTTACAAATCCATTTGCTGATTCAGGTTTAGGAATATTGTTCTTAACAGTATCAACATCCGTAATCGTATTCTCTGGAATAATTATATCCTGATTAATAGAATCACTTGGTTGTAAAAAGATATAACCTAATGATCCAACTAAAATTATGGATGCTGCTACTGCTAACTTTTTCCACAAATGTTTCTCTTTTTGAAGTGTTTGTGTTTCTAGCTTGTCTTCAACGCGTGCCCAAATCTTATCCATTCCAGGAAAGTCTTTTTGCTCGGCATTTTCGGCAGCTTGTTGGATTTTTTTATATAATTTTTCTTCTGTTCCCATGATTATTTTGCTTTTTGATAATAAAATGTTCTTACCAATTCTTTTAATTTACTCCTAGCAGCATTCAATTGCGATTTTGATGTTCCTTCGCTAATGCCAAGTTGCTCTGCAATTTCTTTGTGCGAATAACCTTCAATCACAAACAAATTAAAAATCGTTTGACATCCATCTGGAATGTATTGGAGTAAATTGAGCAAATCTTCTTCTTCTAAATCGGTAACTTCATCAGCTAAAGGTTGCGAATTGTAACTCACATCTTCCAAATACAAATTAAAGTTGATGTTCTTTTTAATTTGTAAAAGGCAATTGTTTACTGTTATTTTTCGAGCCCAAGCTTCAAAAGCCAAATCCTCTTTTAATTGTTCGATTTTTGTAAATATGGTAAAAAAAGCATCGGCCAATACTTCTTCAATTTCTTCCTCCTTTTTTATATACCGTTTACACAAACGATAGAGCTTCGGCGCCATAATTTCATACACCATGCGTTGCGCTTCGCGGTGTTGTTTTCGGCAGCCTTGTATGTGTTTTACATCCATAAAATGTTTTGTTTTCAAAAATCAAGTTCAAGGGCAAATGCAATGTTCAATTTGTTTTGCTTTTGAACTTGTTCTTGAATTTGAACTTGTTCTTGCTTCCCTTTTTTATATAGAGCAGAAAAGTTGGTAAAAGGTTGGGAAGGAAGTAAAAAAAATTATTTCTTCAATGTCAATTTATAAATTTCAGCTTCTAAAGCCTCCGTATCATTGTCTTCGCATAATAAAAACTCAATTTCAGTTTCTGATTCTTTGTAAAGCGTAATACCTTCAAATTTCTGATGTTCCGATAATAATTGCACATTAATAATTTCAAATGTCGGTGCATGCATGATTCCTAAAATGGTTCCTAAAACTTCGCCATCTTCATAAGTAGATGTTGTGTTTTCGGCACAAGCCAAGAAATAAATTCTATCACCAACTAAAATGGCATCGGTAAAAGTGGTTTCAATATCATCTAACGTCGGAAGTGAAATTGGCACAAATCGAATGCCGTCTTCTTGGTTGTTTGGAATAATAAAAATTCCATTTCGACTATTTTTTGAATTGCCTCTTTGAAACAGCAACATAGTTTGATGCGCATAAATAGCGCCTTCAATATTCAATTGGTCATCTGTAAACGAACCAATATCTTTTAATTTTTGATATAGAGTTGATAAATCTTGCGTTTGTAAAGCATCCGAACCCAAATCTAAAGTAAACATCGTATTACGTTTTTGGGTTGAACCTGAACCTAATATAATCAGTTGATTTCCATATTGAGTGATGCATTCCAAATCCATTTTTAAATCTTTGGAAATGTTTTCTTTGGCGTCTTTTACTAATGGAAATTTGAGCAAAAGTTTTTTATCGATGTCGTATTGGTACAAAAAACTACTGGAATCAGATATTACGAATAAAACATTTTGTGAATACACCAATCCTGATGCTGCTGAAATGCCTTTTATCGTGAAGAAATTAGTAAGTTTGAAATTTTCCATATTTTTACAAAAGAGTTAACAATTTTTAGCGCAAATTAGCCTCTAAAAGTACTATTTTTACAGAGATTTAAAACCAACAAAGATGGAAAATATCAATATTGAAGATTTTAAAGTGAAAGGTAAAATTAAGTTAGATGATTTTCTAACCAAACTTCCTATTGATACTGAGAAAGAACAAGAAGAATTAGCGTTAGATAAAATCCAAAAGAAGCTTTCGAAAAAGCAAGATGCCATGTACGCGCACAATCGTCATGCGTTTTTGATTTGCTTACAAGGTATGGATACAAGCGGGAAAGATAGTTTAATTCGTGAGGTTTTCAAGGAGTTTAATCCGCGTGGCGTAGTGGTGCATAGTTTTAAAACTCCTAATCCAACCGAATTAGAACATGATTATTTATGGCGTCATTATTTGGCTTTACCCGAAAAAGGAAAATTCGCTGTTTTCAATCGAACGCATTATGAAAATGTATTGGTAACACGAGTGCATCCCGAATATATTTTGTTTGAAAACTTACCAGGAATTGAAAAAGTAGAAGATATTACCCCTCAATTTTGGGAAAATCGAATGGAACAAATCGTGAATTTCGAAAAGCATATTTCGCAAAACGGAACCAAAATTTTGAAGTTTTACTTTCACATGAGTAAAGAGGAGCAAAGAGAACGATTGCTAAAGCGATTGGAAAATCCAGAAGATAATTGGAAATTTAGTACAGGCGATTTAAAAGAGCGTGAACGATGGGATGATTACATGAAATATTACGAAGAAGCAATCAATAAAACATCTACTGATTTTGCTCCTTGGTATATTATTCCAGCAGATGATAAAGGAGTTGCGAGATACATTGTGGCAAAAACAATTTGGGAAGAAATGCAAAAACTGACAGATATTGCCGAGCCAGAATTGGATCCAAAAGTAAAAGCCAATATTGAAATGTATCGTGAGCAATTGAAGAGATAATATAAAATGCAATTTCAAGAACAATAAACAACAGACAGTTATAATGAAAGTATATACCAAAACAGGCGACTCAGGAACTACAGCATTATTTGGAGGAACTCGTGTGCCAAAACATCATATAAGAATCGAAAGCTACGGAACAGTTGACGAGTTAAATTCGCATATTGGTTTAATTCGTGATCAAGATATGAATGAGTTGTACAAAAAAGTATTAATTGAAGTGCAAGACAGATTGTTTACTGTTGGTGCTATTTTAGCAACTCCTCCAGAAAAAGAAACTTTAAAAAACGGACAACCTCGCTTACAAAATTTAGGTATAGTTGAGTCGGATATTGAATTTTTAGAGAACGAAATTGATATAATGGAAGAAGCGTTGCCACCTATGACGCATTTTGTTTTACCAGGAGGTCATACAACTGTGTCATATTGTCATATTGCACGTTGTGTTTGCCGTAGAGCTGAGCGTTTAGCAGTGCATTTAAATGACATTGAGCCTACAGACGAACGTGTCATAAAGTACTTAAACCGACTTTCTGACTACCTTTTTGTCTTGGCACGAAAGTTGTCTCATGATTTGAATGCTGATGAAGTTCAATGGATACCTAGGAAATAATATTGAATCATCAGTTTTGAGTGTTTTAATAATAGAAATTTTGATAATAAAGACTTGTTAAAAGACCTATTTTCAGCACTTAAAAAAAACGTTCTTAAATTTTGATAAAAAAAGTAAAAAAAAACTTGCCTTATTGAGTAATAAATTTATTTTTGCATAAACTTAAATCGATAAAAAGATGTATTGGACATTAGAATTAGCGTCATATTTAAGTGATGCGCCTTGGCCAGCAACCAAAGATGAACTTATCGACTATGCTATTAGAACTGGAGCTCCATTAGAAGTAGTGGAAAACTTACAGTCTATAGAAGACGAAGGAGAAATCTATGAATCAATGGAAGAGATTTGGCCTGATTATCCTACTGACGAAGATTATCTTTGGAATGAGGATGAATATTAAAAATAAATAACCACAACAGAAACAAGTCTCTTTACTGAGGCTTTTTTTTTGGTTATATTTGCAAACCTATTTTAGAAAATAAAAATTATGAGTATCATAAATTCCATATTGAAGGCTTTTGTGGGGGATAAATCGGAGAAAGATGTAAAAGCGATTCAACCACTAATCAATAAAATAAAATCGTTTGAGGGTGCTTTACAAGCATTATCTCATGATGAATTACGTGCTAAAACTGCCGAATTCAAAGCTAAAATTAAATCTGCTCGTGCAGAAAAAGACGCTAAAATTGCTTCTTTAAAACAAGATGCAGAACAAACTCAAGATATTGATGCGCGTGAAGATATTTACGCTGAAATCGATAAGATTGAAAAAGAAGCCTATGAAATTTCTGAGAAAGTATTAAATGATATTTTACCAGAAGCTTTTGCAGTAGTTAAAGAAACGGCTCGTCGTTTTAAAGATAATCCTACAATTACCGTAACTGCAACTCCAAAAGATAGAGAGTTATCGGCTACTAAGCCATACATCGCTATTGAAGGTGATAACGCTACATGGGCAAATTCTTGGGATGCTGCAGGTAAAGCCATCACTTGGGATATGATTCACTACGACGTTCAGTTAATTGGTGGAGTTGTATTACACCAAGGTAAAATTGCCGAAATGCAAACGGGTGAAGGTAAAACGTTAGTAGCAACATTACCATTATACTTAAATGCTTTAACTGGAAATGGTGTTCATTTAGTAACGGTAAACGACTATTTAGCACGTCGTGATAGTACTTGGAAAGCGCCTTTATTTGAATTCCACGGAATGACAGTTGATTGTATCGATAATCACCAACCGAATTCTCCTGAAAGAAGAAAAGCTTACAACGCCGATATTACGTATGGAACAAATAATGAATTTGGTTTCGATTATTTGAGAGATAATATGGCGCATGCTCCAGAAGATTTAGTACAACGCAAACACAATTATGCAATTGTCGATGAGGTTGACTCGGTATTAATTGATGATGCAAGAACGCCATTAATTATTTCAGGACCAGTTCCGCAAGGAGATCGTCACGAATTTTTAGAGTTAAAGCCTAAAGTTGAAAACCTTGTAAACTTACAACGTAAACTAGCAACTGATTGTTTAACAGAAGCAAAACGTTTGTTTAAAGAAGGTAATAATAAAGATGCAGGATTTAACTTATTCCGTTCTTACAGAGCGTTACCAAAGAGTAAAGCATTAATCAAGTTTTTATCGGAAGAAGGAGTAAAACAATTACTTCAAAAAACAGAAAACTATTACATGCAAGATAACAACAGAGAAATGCCAAAAATTGATGAGGCATTGTACTTTGTTATTGAAGAGAAAAACAATCAAGTAGAATTAACAGATAACGGAATTCAGTTTTTATCTACTGATACAGATTCGCATTTCTTTGTTTTACCAGATATTGGAACAGGAATTGCTCAAATTGAAAAAGAAAATTTATCTCCTGAAGAAACAGCAGAAAAGAAAGAAGAATTATTCCGTGATTTCTCTGTAAAATCAGAACGTATACATACATTAACGCAGTTATTAAAAGCATATACTTTATTTGAAAAAGATACAGAATATGTAATCATGGATAATAAGGTTATGATTGTTGATGAGCAAACAGGTCGTATTATGGACGGTCGTCGTTACTCAGATGGTTTACATCAAGCAATCGAAGCTAAAGAAAATGTGAAAATTGAAGCAGCTACGCAAACTTTCGCAACAATTACATTACAGAATTATTTCCGTATGTACAACAAGTTGGGAGGTATGACAGGTACAGCTTCAACAGAAGCAGGTGAGTTCTGGGAAATCTACAAATTAGATGTTGTTGAAATTCCAACAAATCGTCCAATTGCTCGTAAAGATAAAGACGATTTGATTTATAGAACAGTTCGTGAAAAATTCAACGCAGTTATCGAAGATGTTGTAAAATTATCAGAAGCTGGAAGACCAGTATTGATTGGTACAACTTCTGTTGAGATTTCAGAATTATTAAGCCGAATGTTAAAAATTAGAGGTATTCAACACAATGTATTGAATGCTAAAATGCACAAAAGTGAGGCAGAAATTGTAGCAGAAGCTGGTAAACCAGGAGTTGTTACAATTGCAACAAATATGGCAGGTCGTGGTACCGATATTAAATTATCTGCTGAAGTTAAAAAAGCAGGTGGTTTAGCAATCATTGGTACAGAACGTCACGATTCTCGTCGTGTAGACCGTCAGTTACGTGGTCGTGCTGGTCGTCAAGGTGACGTTGGTAGTTCACAATTCTACGTGTCTTTAGAAGATAACTTAATGCGTTTATTCGGTTCTGAAAGAGTTGCAAAAGTTATGGATAGAATTGGTCTAAAAGAAGGTGAAGTTATTCAACATTCTATGATGACCAAATCTATTGAAAGAGCACAGAAAAAAGTAGAAGAAAACAATTTTGGAGTTCGTAAACGTTTGTTAGAATATGATGACGTTATGAATGCTCAAAGAGAAGTAGTATACAAAAGAAGACGTCATGCTTTACATGGAGAGCGTTTGAAAGTGGATATTGCTAATATGATGTACGATACTTGTGAATTAGTTGTTGAACAAAACAAATTAGCAGAAGATTTCAAAAACTTTGAGTTTGAATTGATTCGTTATTTTTCAATTAGTTCACCAATTTCTCAAGCAGAATTTTCTAAATTATCAGTTAGAGATATTACAGGTAAAGTATATAAAGCAGTTTTAGCTCATTATGAAGAAAAAATTGCAAGAGATGCACGCGAAGCATATCCAATTATCAAAAATGTATACGAAAACAATAATGGTCAGTACCAAAGAATTGTAGTGCCTTTCTCTGATGGAATCAAATCTTTAAATGTAGTAACTGATTTAGAAAAAGCATATACCTCAGAAGGTCGTTCGTTAGTGGCTGATTTCGAGAAAAACATCACTTTAGCAATTGTTGATGAAGCTTGGAAAAAACACTTACGTAAAATGGACGAATTGAAACAATCAGTTCAATTAGCTGTTCATGAGCAAAAAGATCCATTGTTGATTTATAAATTTGAAGCGTTCAACTTGTTCAAGAAAATGATTGATGATGTAAATAAAGAAGTAATTTCGTTCTTATTTAAAGGTGATTTACCACATCGTAATGAAAACATTCAAGAAGCAAGACAAGAAGCAAGACAAGAGCAATATACTGAAACTAAAGAGGATTTAGACGCAACAGCTTCTGAAGCAAAAAGAGCAGGAGAAATGGCTAGTCAAAGACCTCAAGTTACAGAAACGATTACTAGAGAAATGCCAAAAATTAATCGTAATGACACTGTTACTATTAAACACGTAATGAGTGGAAAAAGCGAAACCATGAAATACAAAAAAGCAGAAAGCATGTTAGCTTCTGGTGAGTGGGTTTTGGTTAACGAATAATCAGACTAAATTTTAAATAAAATCCCCAATTACTAATGTAGTTGGGGATTTTTTATATTATAAAAGTTTTAAAAAGAATTAATCTTCTAAATTTTCATTGAATGCTGATGGTAATAATTGCGGAATAAACTTAATTAAAATAGGTAATAATAAGCTTCCTCCAGGTAATAAAAATATGGTTAAAGAAGGTATAGTTTTACAAATATCTAATAGTTGTTTTTTAATCTTCTTTTTTTCGTCTTTACTTAAATCTTTAGTGGCTGATTTTGCTAAAAGTTGCATCAATTCGCCACTTTCCTTTATTTCTTTTGTTAAGCGATCTTTATTTCGAATAATTAGTTTGGTTACATTTTTATTGGCTTGATCATAAAAATGCTTGATAGGATTTGAGTAATTGAAAAACGGAATTTCAGATTTGTATTTTTCAATAAAATCATAGATTTCTTTTTCACTCTTATCTAAAATAATCTTGTTTAAATCTAAATCTTGAGATAGTTTTTCAAGAAAATGTTGTTCGTTGAGTTCTAATTTTTCATCACACCAAAGAGCCATCTGAGCAATATCCAACAGATATAATCTTTCTAATAACGAAGTGTGACGTATTATTTTAATTTCAGCTAACTCTATGTTTTCAATTGTATTGAATTTGGTGTAGCGAATTGAATTTTCGAAAAGCTTTACTAATAATTCATCGTATTTTGATTTTCGTTCTTTAATTTTTAAAGCTAATGAGACAATTTTGATACAGTCCGATTCAATGTTTTTTAAGTAATCGGTTGGTAATTCTTGTTTTTTAAGATAATGTTCAAAAGCTAAAATATCGATGAACAAAAGCGCATTAGTAATAATGTGTGAAAAGTTTTTACTAATCGTATTGTTGTTTGTTTGAATTCTATCATCAATAATTTTTTCCAAACGTGAACTATAGGAACCTTCTGGAAGTAATTTTTTAATGAAATTCAGATTTTCAGGTTGTATGATTTTATAAAATTGGTAAACAGCATTTATAAAATCTTCTTTACTAACATCTGATTTTTCAATGTTGTAAATTGAAAAAAGAGTATTTAAAAATCCAACTTTAGTTATTTCGTCATATGACCATTTCGAAGTATCGATTTGGTTTTGAAGTTGATAACGAACCACATAACCATAAATAAAACCAGTTGATCTACAATCTTCATAAAAAGACAAAGTATTCTGTTGAAAATCCAAGAAGTTATCCTGATTTTCAGCAAAAAACTTGTCAATCCAACCGTTTGCAGATGGGTTTATCATTTTATAGTTTTTCTTTTAAGTATTTACCAGTTACCGAATTTTTGTCTTTAACTACTTCTTCAGGTGTTCCAAAGGCAACTAATTTACCACCATTTTCACCACCTTCTGGACCAATATCTAAAATATAATCGGCACATTTAATTAAATCTAAGTTGTGTTCAATAACAATTATTGAATGTCCTTTTTCTAGTAAAGCATCAAAAGAAGCTAGTAATTTTTTGATATCATGAAAATGTAAACCAGTTGTAGGTTCGTCAAAAACAAATAAAGCTTTGTCTTTTATGGTTCCTTTTACTAAAAATGAGGCTAATTTTATACGTTGTGCTTCACCACCAGAAAGAGTAGAAGAAGATTGTCCTAATTGAACATATCCTAAACCAACATCTTGAAGCGGTTGTAATTTCTGTGTAATCTTCGTTTGATTGTGCGAACTAAAGAAATTCAGTGCATCATCAATAGTTAAAGTTAAAATGTCATTGATGTTTTTGCCTTCAAAAGTAACTTCAAGAATTTCTTTTTTGAAACGTTTTCCATTACAAGCTTCACATTCTAAGTGAACATCAGCCATAAATTGCATTTCAATAGTAACTTCACCATCGCCTTTACAAACTTCACATCTTCCGCCTTCTACGTTGAAAGAAAAGTGTTTAGCTTGATAGTTTCTTAATTTTGAAACATTTTGTTTTGCAAATAAATCACGAATATCATCGTATGCTTTTATGTAAGTAACCGGATTAGAACGCGAACTTCTTCCAATCGGATTTTGATCAACATATTCAATATGTTTGATATGTGAAAAACTTCCTGCTAATTCAGTAAACTGTCCAGCTTTTTCTCCAACACCTTCTAATTTTTTCTGAATAGCTGGGAATAATATTTTTTTAACCAATGTACTTTTTCCACTTCCAGAAACTCCTGTAATTACAGTTAAACATTCTAATGGAAAAGTAAAGTTTTCATTTTTTAAGTTATTTTCTCGAGCTCCAATAACTTCAATATGATTTTTAAATTTTCTTCTTTTAGAAGGAACCGAAATTTCTGCAGATCCGTTTAAGTATTTTGCAGTTAACGAATCGGCTTTTAATATTTCATCATAAGTACCTTGTGCGACTAATTCACCACCATGTGTTCCAGCTTCTGGACCAATATCAATTATCATATCAGCAGCTTTCATGATGTCTTCGTCATGTTCCACAACGATAACAGTATTTCCTAAATCGCGAAGATTTTTTAAAACTTCAATTAGTCTTTCGGTATCTTTTGGATGTAACCCAATACTTGGTTCGTCTAAAATATACATCGAACCCACCAAACTGCTTCCTAATGAAGTTGCCAAGTTAATACGTTGCGATTCACCTCCAGAGAGAGAATTTGAATTTCGATTTAAGGTTAAATAACTTAAACCAACATTATACAAAAAGTCCAAGCGATTGTTTATTTCAATTAGCAAACGTTTTGCAACTTTTGCGTCATATTCATTCAATTCTAATTTTTTGAAGAATTCAATTAAGTTTACGATTGGTAAGTCTACTAAATCTGAAATTGTTTTACCGCCAACTTTTATAAAGTTAGCTTCATATCGTAAACGTTTTCCTTTACATGTAGTACATTTGGTTTTACCTCTGTATCTTGAAAGTAAAACACGGTTTTGAATTTTATAATTTTTTTCTTCTAATTCGGTAAAGAAATCATTTAAACCTGTGAAATATTTATTTCCATCCCAAATTAGTTGTTTTTGTTCTTCCGATAATTCAAAGAATGGTTTATGAATAGGAAAATCAAATTTGTAGGCATTGTTTACCAATTGATCTCTATACCAACTCATACTATCGCCACGCCAAGGAAATACAGCGTTTTCATAAACTGATAAAGCCGTATTTGGAATAACTAAATCTTCATCAATTCCGATAACGCTTCCATAACCTTCACAAGTAGGACATGCACCATAAGGATTGTTAAAGCTAAATAAGTGAATATTAGGTTCCAAAAATGTTATTCCGTCTAATTCAAAGTTTGAGCTGAATTCCAACCGGTTTTTTGTGTCTACATCTTGTAAATAGCAAAGACCTTTTCCTTCGTAAAATGCCGTTTGAATAGCATCTGCCAAACGATTGAAAAATTCTTCCTCTTCTTTAACAACAATTCGGTCAATAATTAATAATACATCTTTATTATCCAATTTATGCTGATCGATTGCATCTAATCGAACCATTTCGTTATCAACTAAAATACGAGCAAAACCTTGTTGTAATAAAACTTTAAGTTTGTCTTCTAAAGCTCTTCCGTCTTCTAAATGAATAGGAGAAAGAAGCAACCATCTACTATCAATAGGAAGTGTTTTAACTTCGTTTATAACATCTGTAACCGTATCTTTTTTTACTTCTTTTCCAGAAATAGGAGAGTAAGTTTTACCGATTCGAGCAAACAAAAGTTTTAAATAATCGTAAATTTCAGTTGATGTTCCTACAGTTGAACGAGCGTTACTTGTATTTACTTTTTGTTCGATTGCAATTGCTGGTGCAATTCCTTTTATGTATTCAACTTTTGGTTTGTCTAAACGTCCCAAAAATTGACGTGCGTAAGAAGATAAACTTTCAACATAACGTCGTTGTCCTTCTGCATAAAGTGTATCAAAAGCCAAACTTGATTTTCCTGAACCGGAAAGTCCAGTAATAACTACTAATTTATTTCTAGGTATAGCAACATTTAAATTTTTAAGGTTATGCAATTGTGCCCCTTTAATTAGAATGTTTTTTTTAGGTTCTAAGGTAGAAAAATCAGGTTGTGTCATGGTTGTTTTTACAAAGATTTGCAAAGATAATAATTGTAAATTTATTTACTCCTATTCCTTACCTCTTTAATGTTAAAAGCATTATAATTAAATTGGGATTATTTAATGTAAATTGCAAATAGTTGCGATTTCTTAATAGTTTATCGTTAAAATAAACTTTATTTATAATTAAGCGATTATTTTTTTGAAAAATTATTTGGATATTAAATAAATTTTATGTTAAATTTGAACTTTAATCTATAAAACAAAGTAGCCTATAACACACAATTACTTTTTAGAATCAGAGACTTAAATTAACTAAAAGGTATTGTTATGGCTAATCTTGTACTTCCTGATGCAGTTTTGGTGAAGAATTATATAAGTGGAGATGAATCTGCTTTAGCTTCATTGATTGAAAGACATCAATCAAAAATCTACGGATTTATTTATTCTAAAATAAACGACAGAGATTTATCAGACGATATTTTTCAAGATACTTTTATTAAGGTAATTAAAACGTTGAAATCACAGTCGTATAACGAAGAAGGAAAATTTTTGCCTTGGGTAATGCGAATTGCTCATAATTTGGTAGTTGACCATTATAGAAAAGCAAAAAAAATGCCTTACCAACGTGAAACGGATGAGTATTCTATATTCAATTATATGACGGATAATTGTTTAAATATTGAAGGACAGATTATATCTGAACAAGTAGAAACCGATTTAGCTAAGTTATTAGATGAACTTCCAGCAGATCAAAAAGAAGTTTTAGTAATGCGTATGTATCAAGATTTAAGTTTTAAGGAAATAGCTGATTTAACAGGTGTTAGTATCAATACAGCCTTAGGAAGAATGCGTTATGCTTTGTTGAATTTGAGAAAAATTATCGAAAAACATCAAATTATTTTGACTAACTAATACTAAAAGTAAAATTTTGTCGTTATTGAATTATAAACCAAATCATAATAAATGGCAAAACTTTACTCTAAGAAAAAATTAGTGACTCAAAAAATGAAACCTAAAAAAGAAACGATTACGTTTTTACTCAATTATTCAAAAGCATTGAGTATACATAAAGTGGGAAATTCAAATTTTGAAATTATCGCTAATTAAAGAAAATGCCTCAAATAGAATTTGAGGCATTTTTTGTTTAGTTAAAGTTTGCTTTTAGTTTTAAAAACTGTTTTTCAAAAATGCTATTGGATATTATACTTATTAAAATTGTAGTTATTAAACTTAATATTGAAATTACTATCCAATTAAATTCAAAAGTCTTATTTAACTTAATGAAAAGATTAATAATTATGGTATGATATAAATAAAGACCATATGTATATATTCCTAATCTACTAATCCATTTTGTATCTTTTATTTTTAGTGAATTCTTTTCAGTAATTGTAAAGAATAAAATAAGAGCAAACAAACTTCCAAAAAGTATTGGTTTGATAAATTTAATCCACTCAAAATCTAAGTTTGAAACTACAAAAATCAATATTAATGTAAAAATGCAGGTTGCAATTTTAAATGTAAAAGACAACTTTTCAAATTTGAATAAATCCTCTTTTCTACAACCTAAGATATATGCCGGAATTGCTCCATAAGCGAAATAATCAATATTGGTGAATACATCTAAGAAAGGAAGATTATAGTAAAAGAATATTCCTCTAAAAATATTGGCAGCAACTATTGCCCCAAGAATTAAGTATTTTATTTTGTTGATTGGAATAATAGCAAATAATAAACTCCAAAGTATATAAAAATGTTCTTCAATACAAAGTGACCACATAACTCGTAATGGTGAAACATTTGGAAAACTATTAGTAAACATCATTTTATAATTTTCAAGAAATAGTCCCGACATAAGCCAATTTGGCTCATAGCCTTCATTTGAAAACGATAGTTGTAATAGTTTTAATATTTGAGGAGTTAGATAAGCAAATATCAAAAGGGCATAAAATAAAGGCCAAATTTTTAAAACTCGTTTTGCAAAGAAATTTTTTAAGTTGATTTTTTTCTTACTGTTTTTCTCAAAAAATAGAATGTAAGAGATTAAAAAACCGCTTAAAACAAAAAAGAAGGAAACACCAATATCGCCACTTTTAGTGAATAAATAAAACCATGAATTCTCTGGAACTGGAATATGATGAATAAAAACTAATAGAAATGATAAAAAGCGTAGAGCATCAAACGTGTGAAAGTGTCTTCTTTTAAAATCCATTTGTAAGCTTTTATTTTCTAAGGATTTTCTCCATAGTTTTTCCTTTAGCTAATTCGTCAATTAACTTATCTAAATAGCGAACTTTCTTCATCAACGGATCTTCAATTTCTTCAATGCGATAACCGCAAATAACACCAGTAATTTTTGAAACATTTTCGTTTAACTGTGGTGCTTGTTCAAAAAAAGTTTCGAAGTCAACTTTAGAATCGATTTGCTGCTGTAAACTTTCAAGTGAGTAACCTGTTAACCAACAAATAATTTCATCCACTTCGGCTTTAGTACGATTTTTTTTCTCTGCTTTGTTTATGTAATGTGGGTAAACACCTGCAAAAATCATATTATTAATACTTCTTGACGCCATTTACTTTTTAATTTCATTAATAACACTTTTTCTCCCAATCGTTCTCGTGATAATATCTTTCTCTAAATCCCAGCCTCGAGCAGGAGAATATTCGCGTCCGTACCAAATGATTTGTAAATGTAAGTCATTCCAACATTCTTCAGGGAAAATACGTTTGGCATCTTTCTCAGTTTGTTGTACATTTTTGCCATTCGTTAATCCCCATCGATACATTAATCTGTGAATATGTGTGTCAACAGGAAATGCAGGGACACCAAAAGCTTGACTCATAACTACACTTGCTGTTTTGTGTCCAACTGCGGGTAATGCTTCCAAGGCTTCAAAACTTTGCGGAACTTCACCGTTATATTTTTCAATTAAAATTTCAGATAAGCCATGAATTCCTTTCGATTTCATTGGTGATAATCCACACGGACGAATGATTTCTTTGATTTCTTCCACACTCATTTTTACCATATCATACGGATTATCTGCTTTGGCAAATAAAATTGGTGTAATTTGATTCACGCGAACATCCGTACATTGTGCAGAAAGTAACACAGCAATTAGTAAAGTATAAGGGTCTTTATGGTCTAACGGAATAGGAATTTCGGGATATAATTCATTTAACGTATTTATAACAAATGTTACTTTTTCGTTTTTGGTCATTTTTAGTATCTTTAATTTTAAATTGAAACACTTGTAAAAGTATAAAATTATGACAACATTAAAAAAAGGCGACAAAGCACCAAATTTTTCAGGATTAGATCAAAACGGAAGAGCTCATAAATTAGAAGACTATAAAGGCAAAAAACTAGTAGTTTTCTTTTATCCAAAGGCAAGTACTCCAGGTTGTACAACCGAAGCTTGTGATTTGAGAGATAATTTTGAACGTTTTAAAGCAAATAATTATGCTCTTTTAGGAGTCAGTGCCGATAGTGCAAAAGCACAAACTAAATTTATTGAAAAATACGATTTACCTTTTCCTTTATTAGCTGATGAAGATAAATCGGTTATAAATGCGTTTGGAGTTTGGGGGCCAAAGAAATTTATGGGAAGAGAATACGATGGTATTCACAGAACCACTTTTGTAATTGATGAAAATGGAATATTAGAAGATGTTATTACAGATGTTAAGACCAAAGCACACGCTAATCAAATTTTGAAATAAATAAAAAAGGCACAACTTCAAATGAAATTGTGGCTTTTTAAATTGTTGATTAGATTTATAGTTTGAAAATACCACCAACTGCTATAATTCGTTGGAAGAACCAAAAATTTTGTTCTGCTGAATCTGCTGAATCTTTTGTTGTTCTAATATTGTTCATTTCAATATAACCCGCTTTTAATTCAGTTTGAATGAAGAAATACTTGAAAAAAGTCAAGTTTAAACCTACTTTTCCTGATAATCCATAACCAGCAACATTAAATTCATCATATCGTTCTTTTCCTAAAAGTGTAGTATTTGTTCTTGGATATAAAAAGCCACCTCCAAGGCCTTCTGTAATATTCACTTGAAATTTATCAGTATTGTTAATTCCAAACAATTTTGAAATATCATCAACACGAGAAATTTCAGTATTCACATAATTTAAACCGTCTGTGTGTTCAAATAATAAGAAATCCTCATCAAGTGTTAATTGTCCATCAGCTGGATTTTCATTATAAGTTCCTGCATTTGGATAATATCCAGAATAATTGACTCTTACATCGTTATACATTACATATTTCATGTGATCAAATCCAATTGAAATATTATAATGATCCGAAATAAAATATCCAATTCTTAAATTGGTTTGCGGAATAGTTATTCTTCCTGGATTTAAATAATCGATATGCCAACCTTTTGGCTTGTCGTGAGCCGCTACATCATAAATTGTAAAATCATAATCGGCTCCTTTAAAACGGATGTCTGAACGAGTATATGATTCACGATTTCCTCCCCAAAAAACGTAGAATTTTCCTTTATTGTGAGCTGTGTATTTTTCAGGATTTTCAACTGTTTCTTGCGAAAAGGTGTACTGTGAAAAAACACAAAAAGTTAGTACAACCATTAAAAATGGATGTTTCATTTAAAGTATAAAAAATATTAAAATTGATTTACGGTTTTTCTGATGGCAACTAGCTTAGTCATTAAGTCTTCAAAATAGTCTAAATGCAACATATTTGCGCCATCACTTTTAGCATTAGCAGGATCAAAATGAGTCTCAATGAAAATTCCGTCAACACCAACAGCAATTCCTGCTTTAGCAATAGTTTCAATCATATCAGGACGACCTCCAGTTACTCCAATTGTTTGGTTAGGTTGTTGTAATGAATGCGTAACGTCTAAAACTGTTGTGGCATATTGTTTCATAGTTGGAATTCCTCTGAAATCTACAATCATATCTTGATAACCAAACATAGTTCCTCTATCAGTTACCATTACATTTTCATTGTTGCTATCAAGAACTTTTTGAACCGCATGTTTCATGCTTTCAGGACTCATAAATTGTCCTTTTTTAAGATTTACAGTTTTACCTGTATTGGCAGCCGCAACTACTAAATCTGTTTGACGAACAAGAAATGCTGGTATTTGTAACACATCTACATATTCTGCTGCCATCACGGCATCTTCGTTTGTATGAATGTCAGTTACTGTTGGAACACCAAACTCTCTAGATACTTTTTGTAGAATTTTTAATGCTTTTTCATCACCAATTCCAGTAAAACTATCTACTCTTGAACGGTTTGCTTTTTTAAATGATCCCTTAAAAACGTAAGGAATTTGAAGTTTATGGGTTACTGAAACGATTTTTTCTGCAATTCGCATTGCCATTTCTTCTCCTTCTATGGCACAAGGACCTGCTAGTAGAAAAAAGTTACCGCTTTCAGTATGTTTTATTTGTGGAATGTTTTGTAAATTCATTTGTGTTGATTTTGAAGTTGCAAAGATAAAAATAAAAACCTTTCAAACAGCAGTTCAAAAGGTTACTTATGTTACTTATAACAAAAAAAGTTTTAGTTAGTTGAAACTACTTTTTTTTTAATCGAAAATCCTTTAGGACAAAGTATTTTTCCTTTTTCGTAAATATTAAAATACAAGGTTATTTTTTTAGAACTTCCTTCAAACATTACTTCATAAATGCCAACAGTACCAGCACCCATCAGACTGTTTTTAGATGGAAATGGACAGCAAGTATCTACTTTTTTGTAACTTATTTTTTCTCCATTAGGACCTTCTAAACCATTAAAATAATATTGGATATTGATGTCTTCTTGTTTTTCATGAATGAAACCAATATTGATAGGATAATCCTGGTCGTAACCATATTTATTGTCGGTAGCATATTCTGTAATTACATAAGCTTTGTCTTTTATTGATGGACGAATAGCGGTGTTATCTACATTTTTTAAAGTAGATTCTGTGCTTACGCAACTTGTAAGTAATGCTAGAGAAAGTACAGAAAATAAAATTTTCATATTAAACTGTTTTAGTTCTAATTAAGTATGCAACAATCGCGCCAATTACAACCCCCATTGATATTCCACCCGAAATACTTTGCCAGATATATGCTGTAAGATTAAAATAATTTTGAGCTTGTTCAAGTGTCATTCTTTTGCTTTCAACAGACAGGGAAATCATTTTTTCAAAATAAAGAGGCGTAATGAATTCATGCGTGATAAATTGTGTGATTGGAGAAAAGATAGCCACCATAAAAGAAATTACAATTGAAGAAATAAATCCTTGTTTCCAATTCATATTGTTTTGATAGTAGTTTCTTTTTTTATCCCATAAAGCAAGAAAATAAACAATGAAAGTTGGAAAGATAATAAGTAATGAAAAAACCATTTGCCATTTTAGTTTTTCATCATGAAAACCTAGTTGCTTTTCTAGTGTCATCCAAGCTAGGAAAATAATAATTGAAATGATTGCCCACTTGAATTCTATTGTAAATTTCTTCATGAATTGAGATTTTTTTCGTGATTCAAATTTACTATATTTTGGATTAAATGCTACAAAACCCAATCTGAATTTCTATTTTTGCACAAAATTGCAAATGATGGAATTAATTTTAGGTACTTGGCATTGGGCTATATCTGGTTTTTTAATCGGGATAGTGATGTTATTATTGATTTATTTTGGAAAATCTTTCGGAATGTCTTCAAACCTTAGAATCATGTGTACTATGGCTGGAGCAGGAAAATTTAGTGATTTCTTTAAATTTGATTGGCGTGAACAAAAATGGAGTTTGGCTGTTGTTTTAGGAGCAATTCTAGGAGGTTTTATAGCTTATCATTTTTTATCTAACAATACTGGAGTAAATATAAATCCGGATACAATTACACAATTACAATCACTAGGAATTGATGCTCCTAACGGAAAATTAATGCCAGATGCATTGTTTAGTATTGATGTGCTTCAAACACCAAAAGGATTTGCTATTTTATTAATAGGTGGATTATTAATAGGTTTTGGCACTCGTTATGCAGGTGGTTGTACTTCAGGACATGCCATTTCTGGATTAAGTAATTTTCAACTACCTTCATTAGTAGCCGTAATTGGATTTTTTATTGGAGGCTTAGTAATGGCTCATTATTTATTACCTTTAATTCTTAAAGCAATTTAATTATGAAGTTAGCACGATTTTTTTTAGTAGGAGTATTGTTTGGAATTGTTTTAACAAAAGCGGAAGCTGTTTCATGGTATCGCATTTATGAAATGTTTCATTTTCAATCATTTCATATGTATGGTATCATTGGTATGGCTTTATTTACAGGAGTTGTAGGTATTCAGTTGATAAAGAGATTTAAAGTAAAAGACTTTAATGGTATGCCTATTCAAATTATTGAGAAAGAAAGAGGATTTTGGCGATATATTATTGGTGGTTCTTTATTTGGATTGGGTTGGGCTCTTGTAGGAAGTTGTCCTGGGCCAATTTTTATATTATTAGGAACAGGAACTTACGCTATTGCTGTAGTTTTAATTGGAGCATTATTAGGAACTTATATTTATGGATTATTAAAAGATAAGTTGCCTCATTAATTTGTTTTAAATTTTATACGATTACTATAAAATCCCGAGTCTTCGGGATTTTCTTTTTTAGAAAATTGATTGTGATATAATTTTTATTTATGGTTTTCTAAATCTAATAAGACTTGAATTTCGTAATTTTGAAAATATAAGTAAAAAAGCAATATTAAATCCATGAAAATAGTAGTTTCCCCTGCAAAATCGTTAAATTTTGAATCGGCACTTCCAACTGAAAAATACACAGAAAGTATTTTTTTAAAGGAAGCAACGACTATTCAAAAAACTTTAAAGAAGAAAAAGCCAAAACAATTGATGGAATTGATGGACATTTCTGAAAAGTTAGCGGATTTGAATTGGGAGCGCAACCAGGCTTGGTCTTTGCCTTTTACTCCAGAAAATGCACGACCTGCAGTTTTTGCTTTTGATGGCGATGTATATACAGGTTTAGATGCTTATACTATTCCGACAGAAAAATTAGCTATTCTACAGAGTAAATTACGAATTCTGTCTGGTTTGTATGGTATTTTAAAACCGTTGGATTTAATACAAGCATATCGATTGGAAATGGGAACTTCTATACCAATTGGTACAAAAAAGAATTTATATGAGTTTTGGAAGAAAAAAGTAACCCAAGCTCTTAATAGTGAGTTAGAAAAGGATGAACTCTTTGTAAATTTGGCAAGTAACGAATACTTTTCTGCTGTTGATGTTAAAGTATTGAAAGTTCCTGTAATTACTCCAGAATTTAAAGATTATAAAGACGGAAAATTGAAGATGATTAGTTTTTTTGCTAAAAAAGCAAGAGGACTTATGGTGCGATTTATTATTGATACCAATGCAGAAACCATTGAAGATTTGAAGAAATTCAATTACGAAGGTTACGCATTTGATGACAATTTATCTAAAGGGAATACTTTAGTGTTTACAAGATAACTAAATGAAAATCAACTTAAAAGATACTTTTAATAAAGAGTTGCCTGCCGATTCGGATTTATCCAATACCCGAAGACAGGTGTATAATGCTTGTTTTTCATTTGTAACACCGCGAGTTCCTTCAAAGCCTACATTATTGCATTATGCTGATGATTTAGCTGAAACATTAGGTTTTTCAAAAGAAGAAATGTCATCTGAAGTGTTTTTGAATTTGGTTTCAGGAAGTGCTGTTTATCCCAAAACACAACCTTATGCCATGGCGTATGCTGGCCATCAATTTGGTAATTGGGCAGGGCAGCTAGGTGATGGTAGGGCAATCAATTTGTTTGAGATGCTTTCACAAAATCAACGATGGACGCTGCAATTAAAAGGAGCAGGAGAGACGCCTTATTCAAGAAATGCTGATGGTTTAGCGGTTTTACGTTCTTCTATTCGGGAGCATTTGTGTAGTGAGGCGATGTTTCATTTGGGTGTGCCTACAACGCGTTCGTTGTCTTTGGTAAGTACAGGCGATAAGGTGTTGCGCGATATTTTATATAACGGAAATCCTGCTTATGAGCCAGGAGCTGTAGTATGTAGAGTTGCTCCAACGTTCATACGTTTTGGGAATTTCCAACTGTTTGCAGCTCGAAAAGATATTACGAATTTAAAAGCATTGGCTGATTATACAATCAACTACTTTTATCCCGAAATTCAATCGGAAGGAAAAGAGAAATACCTGCAATTTTATCAAGAGATTGTGAATAGAACTGTAGCTATGGTTTTGCATTGGCAGCGTGTTGGGTTTGTTCATGGGGTTATGAATACCGATAACATGTCTATTTTAGGCTTAACAATTGATTATGGTCCGTATGGATGGTTGGAAGATTATGATCCTGATTGGACGCCTAATACAACCGATGCGGAAGGCAGACGTTACCGTTTTAGAAACCAACCTGATATTGCTTTGTGGAATTTGGTTCAATTGGGAAATGCGCTTTATCCGTTGATTGAAGATATTGCTTCAATGGAACAAGTATTGAATAGTTATAGTCAGCAATTTGATTCACAATTTCCTATTATCCAACAGCAGAAGTTAGGATTAGCAGCTGAATATGAAAGTACTTTTCAGGATGAGTTGACTACTTTGTTGACAACTTCAGAAACCGATATGACAATTTTCTATCGCAACTTGGCCAATGTAGTAAAAACCGATACGCCTGATGAAGCCTTAACTAAAGTAGCCTTTGCGTTTTATCAACCTGATAAAATAGTTACTACTTTAAAAACAAGTTGGTTGAACTGGTTCGAATTGTATCTGATCAAACTTAAAGAAGAACAATTAGCTGATGCCGAGCGAAAAGCGGCTATGAATTTGGTTAATCCAAAATATGTATTGCGAAATTACATGGCACAATTAGCCATTGAAGCTGCAGAAAAAGGTGATAACTCTTTGATAAACGAATTGTATACCGTTTTGAAAAAGCCTTATGATGAGCAATCGGAATATGAAAAGTGGTTTGCCAAACGACCTGATTGGGCACGACATAAGGTAGGATGTTCGATGCTTTCTTGTAGTTCTTAGATTTAGTGGCACTAAGTTTCACAAAGTAGGCACAATGTCACACAAAGATTTATCTAAACATATAAGTCATGTAAGTAAAAAGAAGTGTTATTACCGATAATTAAGTTCATAAAAGAGATGCATGACAGAATGAAAAACTGATCGGATAGTTTGTGCGTATTATGAAAAGTCAAACGTCCGAAGCTTCGGACTAAAATCAAAATAAAAAATAGACTTATGTGTCTATGTGTTTAACAAAAAAAATATACTATGAATAATTGGATTACCATAACTTCAGAAGATGCAGTAAAAGATATAATTGCCAACTCAAAAACTAGAACACAGATTATTTTTAAAGATAGTGTTACTTGTGGTATTAGTGCTTATGCCAAAGAACGATTGGTTAAAGGAAATGATTTATTGATTGCTAAAGCCGATTTCAATTATTTGGATTTGCTTTCGTATCGCAATGTGTCTAATTTTATTGCGGAGGAATTGAATGTGATTCATCAATCGCCACAAATTATTGTTTTAAAGAATGGGGAAGTGGTATATCGTGTTTCGCATCACAGTATTCAACCAGAGGATATAGCGAAGTATTTGTAATTAGTAATACAAAGTAAAGCCCATCGTTTTTGCTAAGGCATATTGTTTTTTATATAAGGCTTCGGTAATACGGATTACATTGTCGTCATCGTAGCATAAAGAGAAAAATAAGTTGTCTAAAACGGTACTAACAATTGGTGCTGCATTTTGATACCCTGAAACAGCTGTTACACCTGTAACGTCTATGAAGTACTGTGCGGTTTCGGCATCTAAATTCAATTGCATGGTATTGGCAAAGTGCAATTGTTTGCCTTTTAATTTTCCTTCAAAGATTTCGGCAATTTCTTCTAATGAGTAGTTGTACTTGTCTATCGTAATTTGATTACCGTGTCCTTCAACCACCAAATAAATTATTTCGTAATCATGAAAGTTACGGTCTTCGTAAAGCAAGGTGTTTAAATTACTTTCAAAACTTTCAATGCTATCACAAGTTTGATACACGTTTGTGATTCCGTATTGAAATGCCAATTTTTCTAATGAGTGTAAAATAGTACTATTGTGGTTTTGCTGTAAACTTGGTACGGCTTCTAAACAGTATATTTTAAAATCGCTATCAAAGTTGGGCATGTGGTTTTATTTAGAAAAGCAAAGATAGGGATTTTGGGTAATGGGTGATGGGTAATGGGTGATGGGTGAAAGGTAATGGGTGATGGGTAATGGGTAATGGGTAATGGGTAATGGGTGATGGGGGAATTTTAATTTTTTTTAAACTTTTCTAGTTTATTTAGTGGCTGACATTCAAACAATTGAAAAAAGTAGAAAAAATATTTTAGTATTTTCTATAAAAAACGTTTGCAGAAATAAAAAATCGTTCTATATTTGCACTCGCAATACGGAAGTAGGGCGCTTTATTGGAGAAATGGCAGAGTGGTCGAATGCGGCAGTCTTGAAAACTGTTGACTGTAACAGGTCCGGGGGTTCGAATCCCTCTTTCTCCGCCAGCTGGAAAGCAAATTGAATTAAAACCCTTAAAATCGTATGATTTTAAGGGTTTTTTCTTTTTATAACATATCAAATTATTCATTCATTCGTGAACCTAAAGGGATAAAATCGGTTACCCTAAACAATCCAAATCTTGGGTAACCGATTTTTATTTCAGACTACTATTCACAAGGCTTTACAGCCAGTTCAACAACCAGTTTAAAAACTGTACATCTTGTGGATTAGTCATATTGAAGTTAAATTTAATAACAACTAAAAAGGTCACCACAATGAAAACAAAAGTATCAATTCTCTTTTATGCAAAAAAAGCGAAAGCAGCTGCAAATGGTTTAGTTCCTATCTACTCCAGAATTACTATCAATGGAAAACGTATCGAATTAAGTACAAACCGATTTGTAGAAATATCCAAATGGTCCACAGAAGCAGGTAAAATAAAAGGTACTTCAGAAGAAGCACGTTCAATAAATAACCATCTTGATTTACTGAAAAGTCAAATAAGAGATGCTGAAATGGAATTAATCCATAAAAAGATAATTGTAACTACCGAAACAATTAAGAGTAAACTATTAGGAGTTGATGAAAGAGCAAGAATGCTCGTCCCTATCTTTCAAGACCACAATAACAAAATAAAAGAGCTTGTTGGAAAAGAATACGCTCCAGGAACATTAGAACGCTACACTACTTCACTCAAACATACTATTGAGTTTATGCAATGGAAATACAATGTTTCCGATATCGATATTACAAAAATTGATCATGCTTTTATAACCGATTACGAGTTTTGGTTACGTAGCGTCAGAAATTGTGCTAACAATACAGCTGTTAAATACCTAAAAAACTTCAATAAAATTATCAAGCTTTGCTTGGCCAATGACTGGTTAGAAAAAAATCCTTTTGCCAACTACAAATCAAAAATTAAAGAAGTTGAACGAGTTTATTTAACTGAAACTGAAATCCAATCCATAATTGAAAAAGATTTCAAAACAGAAAGACTTTCGCTAGTTCGCGATATCTTCCTTTTTAGCTGCTTTACAGGTTTGGCATACATAGATGTCAAAAACTTAACAAAGTCGCATATAAGCTTCGGTATTGATGGTGAAAAATGGATATTTACTCACAGACAAAAAACAGAAAGTGCTTCAAAAATTCCAATCCTTCCTGTAACTCAAATGATAATTGATAAATACGAAAATCATCCACAATGTTTAAATGAAGAAAAACTACTACCTATCCTATCGAACCAAAAAATGAACGCTTATTTAAAAGAAATAGCCGGAGTTTGTGAAATTGAAAAAGAATTAACTTTTCACATTGCAAGACACACCTTTGCCACAACTGTAACATTGACAAACGGAGTTCCTATTGAAAGCGTAAGCAAAATGTTAGGTCATAAAAATTTGAGAACTACTCAGCATTATGCAAAAGTGCTAGATAGAAAAGTAAGCGAAGACATGAAGATTTTGAAAAATAAATTCAAATCAGATTGTTTGACAAAGAGAAAATCTATTTAACAATATTTTTACTTAATATTAATTTATTTTAATTAGTTTTGTATTGTTTTATTAGTTTAATGAAAAAATACCACATCATACTCATAATGATTTTAGGCATGTTTATCTTGCCTAATAGTGCTATGGCTTGTGGTAAAGGTTCAGACAAGAGTTCTTGCAAAAAAGAAATTTCCTCTACTAAATCAGAAAAAAAGAGTTGTTGTGACAACGATAATTCGAAAGATAAAGATCACAAAGGTTGTAAAGGCAATTGCGGTCATTCTAAATGTGGATGTTCGTCAACCTGTCCAACCTCTTCAGTAAGCTTTTCATCTGAAATCCTTTTTAAAAATTACATGTTTAGCTATTCTTCAATCGAGAAAGTTAAATTTTCATACACAATACCATCAATCTCAGATGGTTTTTATTCTATTTGGCTCATTCCTAAAATAAGCTAAATCCATTTTTGACAGCCATAAGTGTGTCAAATTCATAGCATTTTGCTATTCAATCTAACAGTTAAGTATTGTTTTTTATACCATTATTGGTATTGTAATAACATGCTTTCGCAACTGTTATTTATCCAAATTTATTTTATCAACTAATCAAGGTAGTTTGCTTTGATTACAATTTTATTCAAAATGAAAAATTCATTAATGAAAATAATGATAGCAATTTCTGTATTGTTATCAACTACAGGTAATGCACAAATTAAAAATGCAAAAACAGAAACAGTTAAGATTTATGGAAACTGTGGAATGTGCGAAACCAAAATCGAAAATGCAGGAAATATCAAAAAAGTAGCTAAAGTAGATTGGGATCAAGATTCGAAGATGGCCACTTTAACTTATGATACTACTAAAACTAATCCAGACGAAATACTAAAAAGAATAGCATTAGCAGGATATGATAGTGATAAGTTTCTTGCACCAGATGATGTCTATGACAATCTTCATGGATGTTGTCAATATGACAGAGTTGCTAAAGTTCCAGTTAAAGAAGAAATCAAAGTGGAAGAAACTACTGAAATCCATAATAATCATGTAAACCACAATGAAACTTCAAAGATGGTACTTCAAGAAGTTAACCAACTTAAAGTTGTTTTTGATAACTATTTTGTGGTAAAAGATGCTATGATTTCTTCTGATGGTAACACAACTTCAATTGCTTCAAAGGAATTACTAACTGCAATAAACAATGTTAAAATGGACAAATTGGATATGGATGTTCATATGGTTTGGATGAAAGTTGTAAATCAAATTAAAAAAGATACTGAACTGATTTCAAAATCAAAAGATATTAATAAACAACGAAATCACTTTACAACATTATCAAAAGACATTTATTCATTATTAAAAGTTGCAAAGTATGAGGTTCCAGTTTATTTCCAACATTGCCCTATGTACAATGATGGTAAAGGTGCAAATTGGTTAAGTAAAGAAAATGCAGTAAAGAATCCTTACTACGGCTCAATGATGTTAACTTGTGGAAAAACGGTAGAAACTATTAAATAATCTAAAATGAGAAGAATAATTTTTGCATTTTTTTTAATTACTAATATAGCCACTGCACAGATTGATGTTGGAGATACAATACCATCAATAGCATTAAAAAGTACTAGTAATACAGAGGTAAATATTACATCTTTTAAAGGGAAATATGTATTAATTGATTTTTGGGCATCATGGTGTGGTCCTTGCAGATTAGGCAATAAAAAGTTAGTAAAACTACATAATGAAGTTAGTTCAGATAAAATAGAAATAATAGGAATATCAATCGATACAGATACTAATAAATGGCTAAAAGCTGTTGAAAAAGATAAAATTAAATTTACCCAATTGATAGACTCAAAAGGTTTTGATGCTGAAACAGCAATACAATTTGGTGTAGAGGAATTACCATCGAAATTTTTATTCAATGAAGAAGGTGTTCTAATTGCAAAAAATCCAACAGAAGAAGAAATATTGAAATTAATAAAAGAGTAAAAATGAAAAAAATAAATATAGGTTATGTTTTGGTTGCATCAATGGTTTTGATGTTTTCAATGAAAAGTAATGCCCAAATTTCAAAAGCTGAAATTAGAGCAACCGGACTAACATGTTCAATGTGTTCGAATGCTATAAACAAGCAACTTAAAAGCTTACCCGAAGTGGTTAATGTAGAAACCGATTTAAATACAAACACGTTCACTATAACCCTTAAAGAAGGTAATGAATTAAGCCCAAAAGTATTTAAGGAGAAAGTAGAAAAAGCAGGTTTTTTTATCGGTTCATTAGTTATAACAGCAAAACCTGAAACCATAGCTAAAAATTCTTACATTTTGGTTAATGACAGACCAAATAACGTGACCGAAATACAATTTCAAGTAGTTGACAAGGGCTATGTTACTGAAAAGGAATATAAAAAATTATCCAAATCATATAAGAATGTCGAAACGTATGCTTCAAATAATGAAGATGATTTCCACATTAAAATTCTAAATTAATGAGAAAGATTATTTTATTTTTTGTTACAATAAGTTGTCAAAATGTTTTTAGCCAGGAATTATTTGTAATTACAGATCCTGCAAGTAATGTTCCAGCAAATTCACTTGGAGTTAATGTAATGCAGTCACTTTTTAAAGAGGAAATGAAATCAGGTTATAATTATCATTTTATGCCCGAAGTATCATATGGATTAAATAAAAATATAATGTTTCGTGCTTCTGCTTTTGTGAGTAATAGAAATAGCCAATTAGTTACTGAAGGTGGTAGTTTTTATACGAAATATCGTTTTTATTCTACAGATGATTTAAATAGTCATTTCCGATTAGCAGCTTATGGTAGATATAGTTTCAATAATGCAGATATTCACCAAGAACAGATTGAAATTTTAGGACACAATTCAGGTTTTGAAACAGGATTAATAGCTACAAAATTGATTAAAAAAGTTGCAATAAGTTCTTCAATAAGTTTTGAGAAAGCTTTAGATAACAAACCAAGTTATCCATTTCCGGATAATATTGGTGATAATGCAACTAATTATACACTTTCTTTTGGTAAATTGATGTACCCCAAAAAGTACACAAATTACAAACAAACAAACATTAATTTAATGGTTGAATTTGTTGGACAAACTATTAATGAAAATGGTAAATCTTATTTGGATGTGATGCCTGCTGTGCAATTTATTTTTAATAGCCAAGCACGTTTGGACTTTGCATATCGTCAAGAATTGGTAAGTTCAATGGTACGCTCAGCTCCAAATGGATTTTATTTCAATCTGTACTATACTTTTTTCGATTTAAAAAAACAAAAATAAAATGAGTACAACAAAATTTATTCCAGCATTGGGTTATGATTTTTTAAGTGATTACTACGATTTAGCAATCAAAATAACTATGCCTGAGAAAAAATTCAGAAACAGGTTAGTAGATTTTGTTAACCCTAAAGAGGATGAAAAAATATTAGAATTTGGGTTTGGAACAGCTCAAAACATTATTATTCTCAAACAACGATTTCCTGATAGTGATGTTCAAGGTGTTGATATTGACCCTAAAATTAAATCAATAGCTGAGTATAAATTAAATAAGGCAGGAATTCACGCACCGCTTTTTTTGTATGATGGAAATAAGTTGCCATTTGAAGATAAATCATTTGATAAGGTTTATAGTTCTCTTGTTTTTCATCAGTTAGATAGTGTCACAAAATTAAAATGCTTACTGGAAATTAATAGGATACTAAAACCAGAGGGTGAGCTAATTATTGGAGATTGGGGTAAAGCAAAAACAAAATGGATGCGGTTCTCATTTTACTTAGTTCAATTACTTGACGGTTTCAAAACCACCAATGATAATGTAAATGGTTTAATGATAAAATACATTTCAGATGCAAGATTTAAAAATGTAGAGGAAATAGACCATATCAATACATCAATTGGTACTTATTCTTATTATTTAGCCAATAAAATTAATTATTAATCAGTTTCTTAAAATTAACTCTAAAAAAATGAATAATGAATGAAATTGTAAAAAGAAATAACCAAATAATTATTGCAATATTAATTGCAATAATGCCAATAATGAATTTATTCGCACAAAACGGAAACAATTCTAATGGTCCTCATAATGGAACCATCAAAAAAGTAAAAAGTTATCATATCGAAACTTTAATTAAGGATAGCAAAGTATATTTTTTCATACTTGATGAAAAATTGAAACCATTAAGCAATACTGAAATAACAGGAACAGCTTCATTAATATTTGCTGATAGAAAATCAAAGAAAGTTGAATTAACAAGTATAGATGCAGAAGCTTTTATTGTGAACGAAATAAATGCAAATATGTATACCGATATTCAAGTAACTTTTAAGATAAGAGGAAAATCTATCTCAACAATATTTTCAAAAGATAGAAAACTAGAACGTATTCCTAAAGAAATAACGAAACATTATCACGAACAAAGCACAGAACATAGTTACAAATAAAAATTATTTAATAATAACTTCAAAATTTTAAAAAAATGAAAAAAGTAGTAATTTTAATAGCATTAGTTACAACATTAATCTCTTGTAACAAAACTACAAAGTCAGAGGGGGTTGAAAGTACATCAACTGAAAATAACATGAGTGATACTCAAAAAGATCAACTTTTCGCCTGTCCAATGCATCCTGAAGTTACGGGTAAAAAAGGGGAAGATTGTTCAAAATGTGGTATGGAATTAACAGAGCCAGTTGTACAAAAAGAACCATCTCATGACCATAGCAATGGTACACATGATCATAATGATAATTCAACAGTCGAACCAAAAGTGGTAGAAACTACACAAACTTCTTCCACTCCGTTTTCTACTAATGGGATTATTGATGATTATTTAAAAATCAAGAACGCTCTAACTAAAGATGATGCTAATGGTGCAGCTAAAGCAGGTAAAACTTTGTATAAAACGTTTAATTCCATTAATACTGCCAGTTTAAACGCGAGTCAGAAAAAGGAATACTTAGACATTGCTGATGATGCTAAAGAACACGCAGAGCATATTGGCGACAATGCAGGTAAAATTGACCATCAAAGAGAACATTTTGCCATACTAAGTAAGGACATCAATGATTTAATAAAACTTTTGGGTTCAAATAAAAAATTATATCAGGACCATTGTCCAATGTATGACGACGGTAAAGGCGCTATTTGGATCAGCGAATCCAAAGAAATCAAAAATCCATATTATGGCTCTAAGATGCTTACTTGTGGTAGTTTGAAAAAAACGTTATAAAATGAAAAGAAGATTAAAGAAAGTAGGTATAGTACTTTTTTTGGTATTGATAGCAATACAATTCTATCAGCCTGCCCTGAATCAAAATCCAGGGCAGGATTATACAAATGATTTTCTGGTCACGACCGATGCACCAACAAATATTTCAAAACTAATAAAGACATCTTGTTACGATTGCCATAGTAATAACACCCAGTATCTCTGGTATGATTACATTCAACCAGCTAGAATGTTTGTAGAAACACATATTACTGATGGGAAAAAAGAGTTAAATTTTAATGAGTTTGGCAGTTATTCAAATCGAAAGCAGCAAAGTGAGTTAGAAGCAATAAGCAAACAAATTAAATCGGGTGATATGCCTTTAAGTTCCTACACGCTATTACATCATGATGCAATACTTAATGAGGCGCAAAAACAGGAAATAATTACCTGGATTAATTCAATAAATGAAAACAACAGTTTGTCGGAAAATTAAGTGCTCTCCTATATTTTGAATATGTGATATATATCATAATGTAAAAGGACTCAATTGATTAATTTTATTTAAAAGGAAGAAAAAAGACAAAAATGGTAGAAAAACTAATTCCATTCTCACTTAGAAACAGAGCAATTGTGCTACTGGTTTCGGCTTGTTTATTTGTGTGGGGAATCTATAGCGTGAAACAAAATCCTATAGATGCTATCCCTGATTTATCAGAAAATCAGGTTATTGTATTTACCGAGTGGATGGGTAGAAGCCCACAGGTAATCGAAGCGCAAGTAACTTATCCTTTGGTTTCTAATCTTCAAGGGATACCAAAAGTTAAAAATATACGGGGAGCCTCCATGTTTGGGATGAGCTTTGTCTATATCATTTTTGAAGACAATGTAGATACCTACTGGGCAAGAACCCGTGTGTTGGAACGATTAAATTATGCCCAACGTTTACTTCCACAAAATGTTGTTCCAACCTTAGGTCCTGATGGTACAGGAGTAGGCCACATTTTTTGGTATCATTTAGAAGCCAATGGAATGGACTTGGGAGAGCAAAGAGCCTTACAGGACTGGTATGTGAAATTTGCACTGCAAACAGTTCCCGGTGTAGCCGAAGTAGCTTCTTTTGGAGGTTTTGAAAAACAATACCAGCTAGTGTTAGATCCACTAAAAATGCAGTATTATAATGTCAGTATGATGGAAGTAATGAATGCTGTTAAGGCTAATAACAATGATGTAGGCGGCCGAAAGTTTGAAATGAGTAATATGTCTTATATCATTAGAGGTTTAGGCTACATAAAGAACAGTAAAGATGTCGAGGATATTTCGATTAAAAATTACAATTCTATCCCTGTGAAGGTAAAAGACATAGGTTCAGTACAAATGGGTGGAGATTTACGCCTTGGAATTTTTGACCAAAACGGAACTGGGGAAGTCGTAGGCGGTATAGTGGTAATGCGTTACGGCGAAAATGCTGATAAAGTCATCAAAGCGGTTAAAGCAAAGATGAAAGAAGTTGAAAAAGGATTGCCCGAAGGAGTGAAATTTAAAACTTCCTATGACAGAAGCGAGTTAATCGAAAAAGCTATTGAATCTGTCAAGGGAACACTTATAGAAGAAATGATAGCAGTTTCACTCGTTATCTTAATTTTTCTGTTCCATTGGAGAAGCGCCCTTATAATCTTAATTCAACTTCCTATATCCGTAGCAATTGGCTTCATATTGCTTGAAGCATTTGGTATTTCATCTAATATTATGTCATTAACCGGTATTGCACTCGCTATTGGAGTTGTTGTGGATGATGGAATTGTAATGGTTGAAAACGCCTACAGGACAATCTCAGAGAAACAAGAAGAAATGATTGATAACAAGTAAATTGGTATGATGATAGAAAAAATTAAAAATTTATTTAAAAAGGAACACGACCCTTTATCCTCTGATGAAAAACTTCAACTAATTGAAAAATCATCAAAGTTAGTAGGACCGGGTGTTTTTTACTCAACACTGATCGTAATTGCGTCTTTTCTACCGGTTTTTTTACTCACAGGTATGGAAGGAAAATTATTTAGTCCCTTGGCTTGGACAAAATCATTCATTCTAATCGTTGATGCTTTTTTAGCCATTACACTCACACCGGTGCTTATAAGCTTTTTATTAAAAGGTAAACTTCGTCCTGAGAATAAAAACCCAATCAATAAAAAACTGGAAAGTGTATACACTCCTATTTTGGTTTTTTGTTTGAAATGGAGGAAAACGGTTTTAGGAATTAATGTAGTAGCTTTACTAATCGGTTTAGTCATGTTTACTCGTTTAGGTTCCGAGTTTATGCCACCATTGGATGAAGGTTCAGTACTTTTCATGCCGGTTACCTTGCCCGATGTTTCAAACTCGGAAGTAAAAAGAATATTGCAGGTTCAAGACAAATTGATAAAATCAATTCCCGAAGTAGACCATGTATTGGGAAAAGCTGGTAGAGCCAATACTGCTACAGATAATAGCCCTATTAGCATGATTGAAACCATCATTTTATTAAAACCTCAAAGTGAATGGAGAGAAGGAAAAACAAAGAATGATATTATAACCGAAATAAATAATAAACTCCAAATTCCGGGAGTAACCAACGGCTTTACACAGCCTATCATTAATAGAATAAACATGCTATCTACTGGTATTCGAACAGATGTTGGAATTAAAGTTTATGGAGAAAGTTTAGATACCATTAATGCACTATCTCAAAAAATCAAAAAAGCACTCGAAGGTACTTCGGGGGTAAAAGATTTGTATGCGGAGCCAATAACTGGTGGAAGGTACATTGACATTGAGCCAAAGAGGGAGCTTTTGGGCAGATACGGCCTTTCAATTGACGATATTAATGCAGTTGTTGAAGCAGCTATCGGAGGAATGAAACTGACAACTACAATTGAAGGACGACAACGCTTCTCTGTAAATGCAAGATATGCACAAGAATATAGAAACAGTATTGATGCACTGAAAAAATTGCAAGTCCAAACGATGCAATATGGCCCAATTCCTTTAGAAACCATTGCAGAGGTAAAAATAAGCGATGGGCCGCCTATGATAAATAGCGAAAATGCCATGCTTCGGGGAAGTGTGCTGTTTAATGTACGTGATCGAGATTTAGGTAGTACTGTGAAAGAAGCTCAGAAAAAATTAAATTCAATGATGTCTAAAATGCCAAAAGGATATTACATTGAATGGAGTGGCCAGTGGGAAAATCAGTTGAGAGCCAATAAAACGCTAAGCATGATACTACCAATTGTGGTGATAATTATCTTCCTTATTTTATATTTTACTTACCACTCCATGAAAGAATCCCTCATTACAATGATAACAGTGCCTTTTGCTTTAATCGGTGGTGTTTTTATGGTCTATTTCTACGGAATAAATTTATCTGTTGCGGTTGCGGTTGGTTTTATTGCCCTCTTCGGAATGGCCATTGAAACAGCTATGTTAATGACGATCTATTTAAATGAATCGATGAACAAAATGGTTGAGAAATACGGAAATAGCAAAGAGGTTATCACCGAAGAAATATTGAGACAATATATTATTGATGGATCAGCCAAAAGGTTGCGACCAAAACTAATGACGGTTTCTGTTTCTTTATTTGGTCTTATTCCGATACTTTGGGCAACAGGTACAGGTGCCGATGTAATGTTACCTATCACAGTTCCTCTTATTGGTGGGACAATTACTTCTACAATTTATGTATTATTAGTAACTCCTATTGTTTTTGAAATGGTGAAACTTCACGAATTAAAAACTAAAGGCAAAATAGAACTTATAGATGTTAAAGAATAAATATTATATCGTTATAAGCTTTTTGATTTTAAGCTTTACAATTGCTAATGCACAGATTGTTTCACTGGATAATATCTTGAGCACAATCAAAACCGATAATCCGCAGCTAAAAATGTATGATGCCGATATCCAAAGTATGGATGCTGCTGCAAAAGGGGCTAAAAGCTGGATGGCACCTCAAGTAGAAACCGGTTTTTTTATGACGCCCTACAATACCAAAATGTGGAAAGCAGATGATATGAGTCCTGGCATGGGCAGTTATATGATTGGAGTCTCACAAATGATTCCCAATTCAAAAAAACAAAATGCCGAATACAAGTATATGAAGGCAATGTCATCTGTTGAAAAAGAAAACAAAAATTATACTTTAAATCAGCTTTATGCTATAGCCAAGACAAATTATTATCAATGGCTTGTACTAAACAAAAAAGTCAAAGTGGCCAATGATAACTTACTACTCTTAAAATACATGATAAAAAGCATGGAAATAAGATACCAGTACAATATGGATAAACTCCCCACTTATTATAAAGCAAAATCTCAATATAATGAGTTAGAAAGTATGATTATAATGCTTCAGAATGATATTTCACAAAAAAGAATTATGCTCAACACTCTAATGTCAAGAGATAAAAATATGGTGTTTGAAATTGAAGAAGCATTCGAACTAAAGGAATACAATTCACAACTATTGGACACCTCATCAATTTCCAAAAACAGAAGTGATATAAATGCCATCAAAAGAACCATGGAAGTAAACCAACTGAAAATTGATGCAGAAAAATCAAAATTTCTACCCGAATTTGGAGTTAAATATGACCACATGTTTGCTTTTGGACAACAGCCACAGCAATTCTCACTAATGGGCATGATGACTATCCCCATGCCTTGGTCAACAAAAATGAACAAAGCCAATATCAGTAGCTTTCAAATTAAAAATGAAAGTCTCAATTGGCAAAAACAAATGATTTTAAATGAAACAGTTGGAATGATTTCGGGCATGAATACAGAGCTTTCTAACCTCAATAAACAATACAATATCTCCGAAAAAAGCATCATCCCTTCATTGCGCAAAAATTATGATACCGCCGTTTTGGCTTGGCAAAATAACACTGGTGATTTGTTCATTGTCTTAGACGCATGGGAAGCTTTGAACATGGCCCAAATGGACGCTCTCGACAAATTGCAGTCCATACTAAACACTCAGGTCGAAATCGAAAAACAACTCGAAATTAAGTAACTATGAATAAGTATATAAAATATGGTTTGATTCTAGGTATAATAGCAATAATCGGTTCTGCTATTTATTTCTATGTCATAAAACCTGAAGTACATGACGCAAGCTCTCATCAAAACGTTGTCTATACCTGTTCAATGCATCCGCAAATTATTAGAGATAAACCTGGAAACTGCCCTATTTGCGGAATGACTTTAGTAAAAAAAGTAATTGACAATCATGCTATTGAAGATTATAATATTGAAAATGTCATCAAGCCAACAGATAACTTTGTAGTGGGTAAATTTCAAACTATAACAGCAATAGATTCAACTTTAAGTGGTGAAATCAATCTTCCTGGCACTGTCGCTTATGACCCAAATTCAGCGGTAAATATTGCAGCAAGAATAAGTGGCCGAATTGAAAAAATATATGTGAATTTTAAATACCAACGAATTAATAAAGGACAAAAATTATTTGATTTATATAGCCCTGAACTTTTAACTGAGCAAGAAAACTTTATTTATTTACTTTCAAATGATATTGATAACAGCTCAATTATTGAGGCATCAAAACAAAAGTTGTTGCTTTACGGTATGACTCAAAATCAGATAAGTGCTTTAGCTAATTCAAAAAAAGCCAATCCTAAAATAGCCATTTACAGTCCTTCTAATGGAATTGTCATAGGGTCAGAAACAATGGTTACTCCATCAAATTCTGCAATGCAAAGTATGAATAACAGTACTGAAAAACTTGAGTTAAAAGAAGGAAACTATGTCAAAAAAGGAGAAGTTGTGTTTAAATTAGTAAATACTGATAAAGTTTGGGGAGTATTCAACATTACTCAGGAAAGCAGCAGTTTTATTGAAGTCAATCAAGCCATTAAAATAACTTCTGAACTCAATGCTGAAGAATCAATAGAAGCGAAAATAAATTTTATTGAAACACAATTTAATGCTACCGACAAAACCAATAGAATTAGGGTTTATTTAAACAACAATACACTCAAATTGCCGATAGGTTTGAGATTGCAAGGTATTATAAAAACACGGTCAATTAGCGGTCTTTGGATACAAAAAAACGCATTGGTAAGTACAGGTAATAAAAAAATTGTTTTTGTTAAATCTCACAATGGTTTTAAAGCAACACCGGTAAAAACAGGGTTTGAACTGAACGGTTATATTCAAATCATTAAAGGTATTTCTGTTAGTGATACTATTGCAAAAAATGCACAATATTTAATCGATAGCGAAAGCTTTATTAAAACGGAGTAAGTATGAAAAATTTAAATCAAATAGGCATCTTTTTATTGCTTTCCCTAATATTTACAGCTTGTAATTCTTCTAAAAAAGAAGACCATTCTCAGCATGAGAATAAAAAAGAAGACCACTCTCAACATGATAAAAATAAAGAAACTACTTTTTATACATGTTCTATGGATCCTCAAGTAAAAGAAGATAAACCCGGCAAGTGTCCTATTTGCCACATGGAGTTAACACCCATAAAACAGGATGATAGTGAGGTTAACCAAATAAGTTTAAGTAAACAACAAATTCAACTTGGTAATATCACAACTCAAGTTATAGGACAAACACAAAACAATTTAGAACAAAACTACACAGGTGTTTTAACATTCAATCAAGAAAAATCTAAAACCTTTTCTTCAAAAGCAATGGGTAGAATTGAAAAATTATATTTCAAATCCACTGGTGATTACCTATCCAAAAACCAGCCTGTCTTTCAATTATACAGTGAGGATATTGCAATAGCAAAACAAGACTATTATACAGCATTTAAACAACTGGAAATGCCCGGTAATTTTGGAAAAAACGCAAAAAATATAATGAATGCCGCCAAACAAAAACTCTTATTCTATGGTTTGTCCAATACTCAAATTGAGAATATTAAAAGTAATAAAGATGTTTCCCCATATACCACATTTTATAGCACTGTCAGCGGCACAGTTTCAGAAATAAGTACTGCTGAAGGAAGCTATATCATGGAAGGCGAACCAATCATCAAAGTAACTGATTTGAATAAACTCTGGCTTGAAACACAAGTTAATATCAACTACTTCAAAAGCCTCAAAATAGGCCAAATTGCTACAATAACATTTGTCGATTTCCCTGATAAATCAATAAGCGCTAAAATCTCATTTATCAATCCTGAAATAAACCCGGAAACCCGTTTACTTTTGATTCGATTTGAAATACCAAATCAAAATCTAATTTTAAAACCGGGAATGCAGGCCATTGCAAAATTGATGATTTCCGGCGGTAAAGGAATCTACATTCCTACCGATGCAGTAATTAGAGAAGAAAACGCATCCTACATCTGGGTAGAAAAAAAACCGGGAGTTTATGAAAATCTAATGGTAGAAACAGGAATTGAAACCAATGGACTGATAGAAATCAAAACAAAAATTGCCAATGGTCAAAAAGTAGTAATTACTGGGGCGTATGCCATAAACAGTGAATATAAATTTAGAAAAGGTACTGACCCTATGGAAGGTATGAAGATGTAATATAAATAGTAAGGATGAACAATTTTAATCAAATAGTACAGCAGTACAAAAACGATACAGAGAGTGTTTATAATACTTGGTTTATTGATAATGACCAACGATTAAAAGCGTTCAGGACTATTCGTCGAGGAATTATTCAGGTTGTTGAAGATATTAAAAGCAAATCATTTCCAAATGATTTTAAAAACAGCAGTTTGGAATTTGTACTCAATTGTATTGCCGAGCAAAAGCAAGTTTTCGTAGGCGTTTCACATCCTTTTTATTGGAAACCAAAACTTAGAATTCCTGATATTTATGAAAATCAAACCAATAAGATTGCTTTTGGCCAATTCTTAGAAAATTGTATTAATGCAAAAAGCGAAGAGCAGGTACTCAAAGAGATTGTAAAACGGGATGACCTTAAAATAAAAGGATTAGGTCCGGCGGTTGCCAGTATTTTATATTTCTTGCATCCAACTTGGTTTCCACCTTTCAACACAGCAATTGTAAATGGGTTTAATTTTTTATTCAAGGATAAAAAAAAATTGGGGAGCTGGAGTGAATACTTAAAAATTAGAGAGACACTACTGGAAACAAATTCAAAATTCAAATCGGAACTATCCAATGATTTAGGTGCAATCGCAGGATTGTGTTTTGAAATTGGGACTCAAAAAATGCTAATAGGAAATGATGATTATCTGAGTGAAGAAGAGCGTCATAAATTCGAAAAAAACATAGTAAAACGCCAAAAAGAAATTATCGAAGAAAAAAAAGAAGATAATCTGCATAGTGAAATGCAATACCATCTATTGAAAATTGGGGCATCATTAGGATTCGATGTTACACCGGCAAGTAATGATAAAAGCAAAGCTTTCAACGGACAAAATTTTTCTTTTATCTCTATAAATAAATTCCCTGAATTACCTTGTGACAAAGACACTCAGAACACCATCAAACTCATAGATGTTTTATGGTTTGAAAAAGGAACTGACAACATTATCGGAGCATTTGAAGTAGAAAAAAGCACTAGTATTTACTCTGGGATTTTGCGTCTTTCAGATCTTTATTTCAGTATTTCTGATGGTGATGAAGTATTTTATATCATAATCCCTGACAGTCGCGAAAAAGATGTCATTCAGCAACTCAATAGACCTGTTATAAAAAATTCAAAAATGAATATTAAATACATTCTCTTTTCAGAACTAAGAACCAATTGTGATGCAATTTGCAAATTCGGTACAGACCATTCGATCATGGATAAAATAGCAAAAACAATTTAATAACTCAATGATGAAGCTACACATTAAAAATATGGTATGCAGCCGCTGCAAGATAGTAGTAAAATCTGTATTTGAAAATATGGGCATCAATCCTGTTTCAGTTGATTTAGGTGAAGTTGAATTGAAAAATGACATTCAGGAAATCCAAAAAAACGAATTATTAAAAAAGCTTCATGCTGTAGGCTTTGATTTGATTGATGATAGGAAAAGCAAAACTATCGATAAGATTAAAACATTGATTATTGATTTGGTTCAAAATAAAAACAATCATTTAAAAACAAATCTATCCGAGTTTCTATTCCAAGAGCTACACCAAGACTATAATACCTTGAGCAACCTCTTTTCCGAAGTAGAAAACACAACAATTGAAAAATACTTCATTAATCTGAAAATTGAGAAAGTAAAAGAGTTGATCATCTATGATGAATTATCCCTAAGCCAAATAGCTTACTCTTTAAACTATAGTAGCGTTTCACATTTAAGTAATCAATTCAAAAAAGTAACCGGCTTTTCACCAACACACTTTAAGAATATAAAAACCATTAAACGAAAGCAAATCGAAGACTTATAAATCTTGCAAATCAAACCCAAAATTTTGCAAATACAAAAAGCAGTTATGATAGAAATTTGTATTAAAATAATATAAAAAATGATACATACTTACAGCATTACCGGAATGACTTGCGATGGTTGTCGCTCTAAAGTCGAGAAAGCATTGAATACTATTGATGGTATTGAAGCAAAAGTTTCATTAAGCCCACCAGTGGCCATAATTACTATGGACAAACACATTCCAACATCAAAGTTGCAGGAAGCACTGACGACTGTTGGAAAATACACCATAGAAATGAGCAATGATAAAACTACAGAAGATACTACAACTAATGAATCCGCTGCAAAGTCATGTTGTTCTACTCATGAGCATAATTATAAAAAAGAGGCTGTTATACCAACCAACGCCGCTGGTAAATATTATTGCCCAATGCATTGCGAAGGCGAAAAAGTCTATGACAAAGCGGGCGATTGTCCTGTGTGTGGAATGGATCTAGTCAAAGCACCTGAACTAACCGTAAACAAGACACTATATACTTGTCCAATGCATCCCGAAGTAATTAGTGAAACTCCGGGTTCCTGTCCTATATGCGGTATGGATTTAGTACCAATGGAACCAAGCGAAAGCGAAGACCAAAGGACTTATAAAGATTTGGTTAAGAAAATGAAAATAGCAGTTGTGTTTACAGTTCCCATTTTCGCCATTGCCATGATTGAAATGGCACACAATAATCCTTTATTGCAACTAATGGATGCGGACAAATGGAACTGGGTACAGCTTATTTTATCTCTTCCTGTTGTTTTTTATGCCTGTTGGGTATTTTTTGTCCGCGCCTGGAAATCAATTATTACTTGGAATCTGAATATGTTCACACTCATCGGAATTGGAACGGGAGTGGCATTTTTATTTAGTTTAGTCGGAATGTTTTTTCCGGATATTTTTCCAAGTGAATTCAAAACAGAACACGGAACTGTATTATTATACTTTGAAGCAACAACAGTTATTCTGACTTTAGTTTTGTTAGGACAATTACTCGAAGCAAGGGCACACAGCCAAACCAGCGGAGCTATCAAAGAATTATTAAAACTTGCGCCAACTGAAGCTACTTTGGTTATTGATGGCGGTGATAAAGTAATATCAATCCACGACATCAAAAAAGGCGATTTATTGAGAGTAAAACCCGGAGATAAAATTCCTGTTGACGGTAAAATAACCGATGGGGAAAGCAGTATAGATGAAGCCATGATTACTGGTGAGCCAATACCGGTTGATAAAAAGAAAGGCGATAACGTAATTTCCGGAACAATAAACGGAAACAAATCATTTGTGATGATAGCCGAAAAAGTAGGTTCCGAAACCTTGCTATCTCAAATCGTGCAAATGGTAAATGATGCCAGTCGTTCACGAGCTCCAATTCAGAAATTAGCAGATAGTATCTCCAAGTACTTTGTGCCAATTGTGGTCATTATATCGGCAATAACCTTTTTTGTTTGGGCAAAATTTGGTCCCGAACCAGCATTGGTATATGGCTTTATAAATGCTATTGCTGTATTAATTATAGCCTGTCCTTGTGCTCTGGGTCTGGCAACTCCCATGTCAGTAATGGTTGGTGTTGGCAAAGGAGCACAATCAGGCGTTTTGATAAAGAATGCTGAGGCTTTAGAGAACATGAATAAGGTTAATGTTTTAATTACCGATAAAACAGGAACCATCACCGAAGGAAAACCATCTGTCGAAAAAATTTATGCATCCAATAACAACGATAGTGACTTATTGCAAAGCATTGCTTCCTTAAACCAATATAGTGAACATCCATTGGCACAAGCTGTGGTAATTTATGCCAAAACAAAATCCATTTCTTTAATCGAAGTAAAAGATTTTGAAGCCGTTGCCGGAAAAGGAGTTACAGGAACAGTTGCTGGTAAAAAAGTAGCATTAGGTAATAAAAAACTAATGGAACAAGTTAAAGCAACAGTTTCTGACGATTTAGAGAACAAAATCATTATTGAACAAAAATTAGGAAAAACAGTCTCTTACATTGCCGTTGATAACATAGCTGTTGGTTTTGTATCTATAACAGATGCTATTAAAACTTCTAGCAAAGAAGCCATAAAAGAATTAATGAGCCAGGGTGTCGAAGTAATCATGATGACTGGTGACAATGTCAATACAGCTAAAGCAGTTGCTGATGAATTGGGATTAAAAACCTATAAAGCTGGATGCTTACCCGAAGACAAACTCAAAGAAATTAAAAAATTGCAGGCAGAAGGCAAAATTGTAGCCATGGCTGGCGATGGTATAAATGATGCGCCGGCATTGGCACAAGCCAACATTGGAATAGCAATGGGAACAGGAACAGATGTCGCTATTGAAAGTGCCAAAATAACTCTGGTCAAAGGCGATTTACAGGGTATCGTAAAAGCCAAGAATTTAAGCCATGCTGTTATGAGAAATATTAAACAAAATCTATTTTTTGCCTTTTTCTATAATGTACTTGGTGTCCCAATTGCAGCTGGTGTGTTATATCCGGTTTTCGGAATTTTACTATCTCCTATGATTGCAGCTTTGGCAATGTCTTTCAGCTCCGTATCTGTTATTATCAATGCCTTGAGACTAAGAGGTTTAAAACTATAATAATTAACGATAACACGAATGAAACTAAAAAATAACATAGATAAATTAGGAACAATCGGGATGTTCTTTACAGCATTGCTTTCGCCTTGCTGTTTCCCTCTTTTTGCATTTGTAGCATCTGCTTTAGGTTTAGGTAGTTTTGAACTTTTTGGAGGTTGGACAATGTGGATTTTTCAAGGGATGGTCCTATTATCTTTAGTTGGCTTTTTTCTTTCCTATCGCCTGCATAGATGCCTATATCCTTTGTTGATAGCTATTCCAAGTACAATAATCATTTTTTACAGCTATTACTTTTGTAATAATGATTATCAGTCCTATTTTTTATATACTGGTATGTTCGGGCTTCTTATCGCTACAATAGTCAATTATCATAGAAACAAACTTCACTATGGCTGTAATACTTGCACGATGTACAACGGTAAATCAGTAGAACTGAAATCAAAAATAACATGTCCACATTGCGGTCACAAAAAAGAAGAAATGATGCCTACTGATGCTTGTCAATTCTTCTATGAATGCGAAAACTGTAAAAAAATAGTGAAACCTAAACAAGGTGATTGTTGTGTTTATTGCAGCTATGGCACTGTAAAATGTCCACCTATTCAATCAGGTGAAAAGTGCTGCTAAAAATAGTACAGGGCAGCATGCGGAAGCTAACAAAATGAAAGCTAAGCTTAAAGAATTAGATTAATATTCCAACATATTTAAAAATTAAAATAAATGAAAAAAAACATCCTATTAAGCTTTATGCTTTTGCAATCTGTAATACTGTCAGCACAAGACAAAGTTCAAATTAGAGTAACTGCAGCTAGCCCTGCAGCATCGTATGAGCAAGAAGTGGGTAGCGCAAAAATAAAAATTTCATATAGCAGACCTTTAGTCAGAGGACGAAAAATATTTGGGGAGTTAGTACCATTTGATAAACTTTGGCGAACAGGGGCAAGTGATTGTACTGTAATAACTACTTCCGAAGATATTTCATTTGGCAACAATGTATTAAAAACAGGTAGTTACTCAATATTCACAATTCCTTCAATCAATGAGTGGACTATAATTATCAACACAGATACTACTTTACATGGCGAAACCGGCTATGATGAAAAAAAGGATGTGATGCGTTTCAAAGTTCCTGTCGAAAAAAGCTCTAACTTCTATGAAACATTTACAATCGATTTAAATGACATCAACAGCAAAGGGGAAGCGTATCTAAAAATCTTTTGGGAAAACACATTGGTTAAAATACCAATAAAGAGCAAGGAAGACGATACTATACTAGCATTAATAGACCAGCATATCATTAAAGGGAAATCTCAGGATGCTAATTTATTATTTCAGGCAGCTAATTACTATTACAACACCAATAGAGATTATAAACTGGCAATGACATGGCTTTTAGAAGCCGAAAAATTAAAACCTGAAAATTTCAATTACCCAAATTTAAGACAAAAAATAGCATCCGAATTAAAAGATTATACCAATGCAATTGAAGCAGCAAAAAGGGCAATTACCTTAGCCGATAAGGAAAAAATGAAAAGTACAATCGAGACACTAAATAAAAGAATAGCGGATTGGGAAATATTGTTAAAAAAATAATAGTGTAAAATTAAAATAATACAATTACTATAATGGATTTACAAAACATTCTTTCAAAAAAACTGTTACCAATCGTAATCTTCGTTTTGGCAACACAAACGCTGTTTTCGCAAAACATAGTTCGTTACGATTTATATGTTCGTGATACCATCGTAAACTATTCTGGAAAAGAAAAAAGAGCAATTGCAGTAAATGGTCAAATTCCTATGCCAACATTAACATTTACAGAAGGTGATATTGCTGAAATTTATGTACATAACGAATTAAAAGAAAGCACTTCATTGCATTGGCACGGACTATTTTTACCTAATAAAGAAGATGGTGTCCCAAACCTTACACAAATGCCAATAGAACCGGGAACTACTCACAAATATTCGTTTCCAATAATTCAAAGCGGAACTCATTGGTACCACAGTCATTCAGGATTACAGGAACAAATTGGTATGTATGGTATGTTCATTATGAACAAAAAACAAAATAACAAAACATTCCGAAAAGGTATAGATGATTTACCAACTGTGCCTATTATTTTAAGTGAATGGACTGATTTAAAGCCAGAAAATGTGCATCGAATGTTGCACAATGCTACCGATTGGTTTGCTATTAAAAAAGGAACTACGCAAAGTTATTCAGAAGCCATTCAACAAGGGCATTTCAAAACTAAAGTTGTAAATGAGTGGAAGCGTATGAATGCTATGGATGTTAGCGATGTCTATTATGAAAAGTTCCTAATTAATGGTAAAAATGAAAACCAATTATCACAGTTTAAAGGTGGCGATAAAGTTCGACTTCGAATTGCCAACGGTGGTGCATCGTCCTATTTTTGGTTAACCTATGCCGGTGGTAAAATTACAGTAGTTGCCAGTGATGGAAACGATGTAGCACCTGTTGAGGTTGATCGTTTATTAATTGCTGTTTCAGAAACGTATGATGTAGTAGTAACTATTCCAGCCGATAATACTTCTTATGAGTTTTTGGTTACACCAGAAGACAGAACAAAATCGGCTTCTTTGTATTTGGGAAATGGTATCAAACAATTGATTTCTCCTATGCCAAAATTGAAATATTTTGAAGGGATGAAAATGATGAATGATATGATGAAAATGAATGGCGAAATGAACGATATGGGAATGAGCATGTCATTGAATCAAATGGATATGAATGTTGTGATGTATCCTGAAATTACAGGTGCCGTTAAAGATAAAAGTAAAGAAGCAATGCCAAAATCGGAAATGAATGACCAACATTCCAATCACCAAGCAACTTCTAAGACTTCCATTACCACTTTAAATTATGCCATGTTAAAGGCGACTGAACCAACAACCTTACCAAAAGATGCACCAGTAAAAGAACTGCGTTTTGAATTGACAGGTAATATGAATCGTTATGTGTGGAGTTTGGATAATAAAGTGATTTCAGAAACGGATAAAATCTTAATTAAGAAAGGTGAAAATGTTAGAATAACGCTTTATAATGGTTCTATGATGCGTCACCCAATGCATTTGCACGGACACGATTTTAGAATTATTAATGGGCAAGGTGAGTATGCTCCTTTAAAAAATGTAATGGATTTGATGCCAATGGAAACCAACGTGATTGAGTTCAATGCTAACGCAGAGGGCGATTGGTTTTTTCACTGTCATATTTTGTATCACATGATGGCAGGAATGGGCAGGATTTTTACGTATGAAAATCAAGAAGCTAATCCATTAATTCCGAATCCTAAATTAGCGCAGCGTAAATTAAATGCCGACGATAGGGCTTTTCATTTTATGGCAGAAAACGATTTTGCTACTAATGGAAATGACGGTATGGCAATGATTCAAAATACACGTTGGAGTTTAGGAGCAGAATGGCGTTTAGGATATAATGACATGCACGGTTATGAAGCCGAATTTCATTTGGGTAGGTATATAGGGAAAATGCAATGGTTTATGCCTTTTGTTGGATTCGATTGGCGTTATAGAAAAATGGATGGAGAAGTTGAGAAAAATATTTTCGGGCAAGAAAATACGAAAGATAAAAGAGCTGTTTTAAGTGCCGGATTTGCTTATACTTTGCCAATGTTAGTAATGTTTCAAGCTGAGGTTTTTCAAGACGGTAATTTGCGTTTACAGTTAATGAGAGAGGATATACCTATATCTAAACGCTTACGAATGGGATTTATGGTTAACACGGATACCGAATATATGTTAGAAGCACGCTATATTGTAAAACGAAATTTTAGTTTACGAACGCATTACGATAGCGATATGGGATTTGGCGTAGGTTTGAATTTGAATTATTAAACCTAAGTTGAAATAATAAAAAAAACGCTCAACTAAATTGAGCGTTTTTTTATTGTAGTTTATTTTGTTTAGTAATTTACGTAATCCGTAATTTCTAATCCATAGCCAATCATTCCAACACGTTTAGTAGGAGCAGAGCTGTTTGATAATAAACGAATTTTTGATATGTCTAAATCGTGAAGAATTTGAGCTCCAATACCAAAATCTTTAGTATCCATTTTAATTTGTGGTGCTCTCATTTCACCTTGACTTTGTAACGCTTTTAATTCGGTAACTCTTTCCAATAATTCTAAAGATTTTACTTCTTGATTTATGAAAATAATAGCTCCTTTTTCAGCTTCATTTATCGAACGGAAAATATCGTCTAATTTTTTGTTGCTATCTAAAGTAAGTGTTCCTAAAATATCGTTGTTTACTTGAGTTGTATTGATGCGTGTTAAAACTGGTTCACCAGCATTCCAAGTTCCTTTTGTTAAAGCAATATGTACTTGTTTGTTAGTTGTTTGTAAATATGCTCTTAATCTGAATGTTCCAAAACGCGTTTGAATATCAAAATCTTCTTTTTTCTGAATTAAACTATCGTGTTGCATTCTGTAAGCAACTAAATCTTCAATAGAAACTAGTTTAAGATCGAATTTTTTAGCAACATCTACTAATTGTGGTAAACGTGCCATTGTTCCATCTTCATTCATGATTTCTACAATAACACCCGCTGGTTTAAATCCTGCTAAACGTGCAAAATCAATTGCAGCTTCAGTATGACCAGTTCTTCTTAAAACACCACCTTGTTTCGCAATTAAAGGAAAAATATGTCCAGGACGTGCTAAATCAAATGGTTTTGTATTAGGATCGATTAAGGCTTGAATTGTTTTTGCTCTGTCCGCAGCGGAAATTCCAGTAGTAACTCCATTCCCTTTTAAATCTACAGAAACGGTAAAAGCCGTTTCCATGTGGTCCGTATTGTTACGTACCATGGTGTGTAAGTCCAATTCTTTACAACGTGATTCTGTTAATGGAGCACAAATTAGTCCTCTTCCGTGCGTTGCCATAAAGTTGATCATTTCAGGAGTTACTTTTTCTGCAGCTGCTAAAAAATCTCCTTCATTTTCTCTATCCTCATCATCTACTACTATGATTACTTTTCCCTGACGGATGTCTTCAATAGCTTCTTCAATTGTGTTTAGTTGTATGTTCTTTGACATGGTGTTAGTTGTTGTCGTCGTTATTTTGAGTTATTTTATTAAAAAGTTTTTTAAATGGATCTGTTAACCAATCTAAGTTAATCATAATACCAATATCGTTTGTAGCACGATAAGTTAGCATTATAGCAAATGGTGTCATTATCATTGAAGCCATCCAAGCGCCTAAAAATGGAGGAATACTATCTTGTTGTGCAACTTTACGTCCAAAAGTATTTACGAAATGAAAAATGATGAATATACCAACAGCAAAAACAATAGGTAAACCTAAACCTCCTTTTCGAATAATGGCTCCTAATGGCGCTCCAATAAAAAACATTAATAAACACGAATAAGCAATTACAAATTTTTCATGTATTGCTAACCAGTGGTCGTTAATGTTTTTTGATTTGCTTTCTAAATCTGCTTTACTTGTTTGAATCGTAAATTCTGTACTGGCAACATTACTTTTTGCCATTTCTAAAATTTGTTTGCGCTCAAAATCATTAAAAATAGATAACAATTCTTTTTTAGCATCTACCTTTGTATTACCTGAATTATTATTGTTGATAGCTGAAGAATTATTGAAACTATTTGGATTTCTTCTTCTAAAAATATTGTCATTTCTCATTACAATATTATTAGCGAATGATATAGCTTCTTTAGAATAATTTTTTTGAAGTGAGTCAATTGTATAGGAAAGTTCCGGAACGGTTAACATTTTTTCAGATGTAACATTTCCTTCATCTATTTGTGTTTGATTTAATTTGGTTAAATCAATATTGATAACATATTTTTCAAAACTACTTTTAGCAAAAGGCAAACGGTTTCTTTCTTCAAATTTTTTAGGATGAATATCTTCATAGTAATATCCATCATACAATTCTAATTGTAAATAATTTGAATCATCTTCGCTTGTTAAAACACCTCTTTTGGCTTTTATAATGGTATTAGCACCTAATCCCATATTGGTGTTTTTTACGTGCATGGTAACTCCTTCTAGAAGTTCTCCATTATCACCAGACTTTTTATCAACTTTGATATTTGAAGTTCCAATTGTATTAAATTGTCCTTCAGCAATTGCCATGGCTGGTTTTTGTTGTACAATGTTTTTACGCAAGTTGATGAATCGAAATTGAGCATCTGGAATTACATTGTTAGCGAAGAAGAAGGATACAATGGCTAAAATTCCGATAGTAATGGTTAGCATTTTCATGGCACGTTGTAATGAAATACCAGACGATTTCATTGCGGCAAATTCGTAGTTTTCGGCAAAGCTACCAAAAGTCATGATGGAAGCTAATAAAACCGAAAGTGGTAAAACCATTGGAACAATAGTAGGAGCATAGAAGGATAAGAACTTAAGTATTGTAAAAAAGTCCAAATCTTTTCCGGCTAATTCAGAAATAAAAAGCCAAATTCCTTGTAAGACGAATATAAAAAACAAGATTACAAATACCGAAGTAAATGTAATCATGAAGGATTTAATAATGTATTTATCTAATATTTTCACCAGAACCTAAATTAGTCTAATTTATTGATATAATAATTAGGGTATTTTGATTTGGTAAAGGTAAAATGATTTTTCGATAAAGGCTGATTTGTTTTAAAAGAATTAACAGTTAAAGTAGTTTTTGTGCCATTTTTGCCTACTTCAATAACCGTGTAAATGTGTTTTGTTTGCACATCAATCCCAACTAAAATTTCTTTGCGTTGATCTTTGCCACTAATTGGTGTTAATTTTACATACTGAATTTTTCTTCCTTTTACATTTTGAAGAATGTCCCAAGCATATTTATAACCCGAATTAAAGAATGTAAGCATTTTGTTTGGCGTAATTGCATTTTCATCTTTTTCATCAAAGTTAGCAATCGTAATTTCTTCGTCTTCTGGTACTATTGTATATACTTTTTTTCCATCAAAAATCTTAGTAACCCCCATGAAATTTAAGTTATATAAATTACCCTGTAACGCTACATTTCCTTTACTTTCTTGGTTAATGTTTTCTTTTGGATTGTTTAACGAGTATTTGAAGTCAATTACAATATTATTGTACGATTTTACTTTGGCAGAAACTTCATCTAATAACTCCTTTGCTTTTTTAGCATCTTGAGCTTGAAGTGAAAAACCAATTAGTAATGCAATTGCAACTTGTAAAAAACGTGTCATTTTAATTTTTGTTTTATTCATTATTTAAAAAATGTTCCAGTGCTACTAAATCAGGTATTAAAACGGAACGGGCTTTACTACCTTCGAAAGGACCTACAATACCAGCAGCTTCTAATTGGTCGATTAAACGACCGGCTCTATTGTAACCTAATTTTAATTTTCTTTGAATCAGAGAAGCACTACCTTGTTGTGCTGTTACTATTACTTCTGCAGCTTCACGGAATAGTGAATCTCTTTCGGATATATCTATATCAAGTTTTATGCCACTTTCCTCACCAACGTATTCAGGAAGTAAGTAAGCTTCAGGATATGCTTTTTGAGCTCCGATGAAGTCACAAATCTTATCTACTTCAGGAGTGTCTACAAAAGCACACTGAACTCTGACAATTTCATTTCCTTGCGTGTACAATAAATCTCCACGACCAATTAATTGATCAGCACCACCTGAATCTAAAATAGTTCTCGAATCAATTTTTGACGTTACACGGAATGCAATACGAGCCGGGAAGTTGGCTTTAATCATACCAGTAATTACATTTACCGAAGGACGTTGTGTTGCAATAATTAAGTGAATACCAATGGCACGAGCTAACTGCGCTAAACGAGCAATAGGCGTTTCTACTTCTTTTCCTGCAGTCATAATTAAATCGGCAAACTCGTCAACAACCAATACAATATAAGGTAAGAATCGGTGACCGTTTTCCGGATTTAATTTACGGTTTTTAAATTTCTCATTGTATTCTTTAATGTTACGAACCATAGCATCTTTTAATAAAGAATAACGATTGTCCATTTCAATACACAATGAGTTTAAGGTGTTGATTACCTTGGTGTTATCTGTTATAATAGCATCACCGCCATCAGGAAGTTTTGCTAAGTAATGACGTTCAATTTTATTAAATAGTGTTAACTCAACTTTTTTCGGGTCAACCAAAACAAACTTTACTTCTGCAGGATGTTTTTTGTATAACAATGACGTTAATACCGCATTTAAACCTACCGATTTTCCTTGTCCAGTAGCACCTGCCATCAATAAGTGAGGCATTTTAGCTAAATCAACAACAAAAGTTTCATTAGAAATTGTTTTACCTAAAGCAATTGGTAATTCCATTTCGGCAGTTTGGAATTTTGGTGAAGAGATAACACTCTTCATTGAAACCATTGTAGGATTGTTGTTTGGTACTTCAATACCAATGGTTCCTTTTCCAGGAATTGGTGCAATAATACGAATACCTAATGCTGATAACGATAAAGCAATATCGTCTTCTAGGTTTTTAATTTTTGAGATACGAATTCCAGCTTCAGGTACAATTTCATAAAGCGTAACAGTAGGACCTACAGTTGCTTTAATTTGCGAAATCCCAATGCTGTAATTTTTTAAAGTATCAACAATTTTATTTTTGTTTTCTTCTAATTCGGTTTGATTGATAGTAATTCCACCAGAAGAATATTCTTTTAATAAATCGATAGGAGGGAATTGGTAATTTGATAATTCTAATGTAGGATCAAATAGTCCAAAATCTTGAACCAATTTAGCAGCTAAATTCTCTTCAATAACCTCTTCTTCTTCAATTTTTTCAATAACAAAAGCGTCTTCGTTTACAAAGTCTTCTTTTGGAATACTTCTGTCTTCGATAGAAAAATTCATTTCTTCAGGAGTTTCAACTTTAGGTTTTGTATCTAAAGTTAATTCAGAAGCAGCAGTTATTGTCGGTTTTAAAGCTTCTTTATTGATTTCAAAAGACGAAGGATACGTTTTTAATTCAAAATTGCCCATTTCTTCTTCATCTTCTGTTAAGATGAAATCGTCTTTAGAATTTGTAGGAGAAGGAATAGGTGATATTAAATTGTTTTCTTCCTCTGTTTCAGGTTCTAAATTGTTTTCAGTTTCGGGAACTGCAATAGGAGCAGTTGCCATATCTTCTTTTAATTCTTCTTGCGGTTTTTCAAAAACTTTGGTAAAACTTTCTGGTGATATTTTGATTTTAAATACTAAAAACAATAAAATTCCGAATAGTAAGACTAATAAAGTTCCGGTTTTACCAATATAATCTTGAATAAATAAATTGATTTCATATCCAACTGTTCCACCAAGTTGCGGCATGTATTCCCAGAAAAATCCGAAAATAACAGATACAAATATGATTAGATAAAAATCCCAAAAAAAGCTCTTTTTAAGTTTGGTTAAAGCCATATCTAAAACCAAATAGGCTCCAACTAAAAATAGGATTCTAACAAAAATAAAAGAGGCAACGCCAAAACCTTTGTATAAGAAAAAGTCGGCTAAAAATGCACCAAATTTACCCAACCAATTTTCGGCTTTAGCCTCTCTGTTGGTTAGTTCGTTTACTAGATTTTGATCGTTATTTCCAGTAATGAAATACGATATAAAAGAAAGTAATAATGCTACTGAAAAGAAGATTAAAAAAATACCTAAAATGAATTTCTGCTGACGATTTATACGCCAAGAGAATTTCTCTTTAGTTTCTGTAGCTGTATTAGCGGAATCTTTACTAGTTTTTTTGGCCATGTAAACGGATCAATTTTTACAAAAGTAGCTAAATTAAAACAAATAAGGAAAATAAATAATGCATCCGATAGCTATTGCAGTCATGGCAGCAAAAAATACAGCTCCTGCAGCAATATCCTTAATAAATCCTATACGTTCATCAAAATCGGGATGCACAAAATCGGCAATTTTTTCAACAGCAGTATTTAGCCCTTCAATTCCTAAGACCAAACCAAATACTAAGATTTGCATCATCCACTCAAAACGGTTGATGCCAAAGTAAAATCCGGCAATAGTCATTATTACAGCTAATGAGGATTGTACCATTACACTATGTTCTGTTGTCACAAGTTTAATTGCACCTTTTAATGCAAACCCCATGCTTTTTAATCTGCCTGTGAATAGGGTTTCGTCTTTTTCGAATTTCATTTAAAATATAGAATTAAAAAACTGTCCTAAAATTATTTCTATTTAACAGTGTTAACTATTTATAAAACTAATTTCAGGACAGTTGTGTTTTTATAATACTGCTAAAGCAGCCTCATAGTTTGGCTCGTCAGCAATTTCTTTTACTTGCTCAGTGTGTAAAATAGTCCCGTTTTCATCTAAAACGATTACTACACGAGAATGTAAACCAGCTAAAGGACCGTCAGTAATTTCTAAACCGTAATTTTTTCCAAAACTACCAGTTCTGAAATCTGAAAGGTTAATTACATTTTCTAAGCCTTCTGCACCACAAAAACGTTTTTGAGCAAAAGGCAAATCTCTTGAAATACATAATACTTTAGTATTTGCTAATGAACTTGCTTTTTCATTAAATTTTCTTACCGACGCAGCACATGTTCCAGTATCAATACTTGGAAAAATGTTTAAAACTACTCTTGAACCAGAAAAGTCGCTTAAAGTTGCTGAACCTAAATCTGTTTTTACTAAATTGAAATCAGCAGCTTTAGAACCTACTGATGGCAAATCGCCACTTGTGTTAATTGGATTACCTCCTAATGTTATTGATGCCATACCTGTTTTTTTTATTGAAACAAAAATACAGAATTATTGGTTAAAGTTTTACTTATAGTTTACTTAAGATTGTTTTTTTCTTTTTTTTTAAACCAAGTTTATGAATTTAGCGTAAATGCAATTATAAAACTTAAAAAATTACATTATGAAAACGAACCAATTTTTTGCTACTGCAGTTGTAGCTTTCGGATTATTTTTTGGAGCATCGACATTTGCTCAAACAAAAGAAAAAACAGTTGAAGTAGGTGGAGCTCCTATGTATCCTAGTAAGAATATCGTTGAAAATGCGGTCAATTCTAAAGATCATACAACTTTAGTTGCAGCCGTTAAAGCAGCAGGTCTAGTTGAAGTACTAATGTCAGACGGACCATTCACCGTTTTTGCCCCAACAAATGCTGCGTTTGCTAAACTACCTGCTGGAACGGTTGAAGCATTATTAAAACCAGAGAATAAAGAGTTGTTACAAACAATACTAAAATACCATGTGGCTGCTGGGAAGTGGAGTTCTAAAGATATTGTGGCAGCAATAAAAAAAGGTAATGGCAAATATTCATTTAAAACGGTAAGCGGTGGCACTTTAACTGCTTGGATGAAAGGAAATGATGTTTACATTACAGACGAAAATGGAAATAGTGCTAAAGTTACTATTGCTGATGTGAATCAAAAAAATGGAGTTATACACGTAATTGATGCTGTTGTAACACCAAAATCATAATTGCTTAAAATGTTTAGATTAGTAGGTTAATGAAAAAAGCTCTGAATGTAAGTTCAGAGCTTTTTGATTTTATTTTAATAACCAATTTTTAAAATCAAAGAAGTTTTGTGGTGCAACACCATGTCCAACAGGATATTCATTATACACTACATCTAATCCTAAATTTTCTAATGCTGGTTTTGCTTTTCGTGCCCAATCAACTGGAATTACTTGATCTACTGATCCATGAGAAACAAAGAATTTTAAATGCGAAATAGCAATTTTATCAATTTCTTTTGGCATTATTTCTTGATTGAAATAACCACTTAACGCTACTACTTTGGTAACTTTTTCAGGATAGGTTAGGGCAGTAGCATAACTTAAAATAGCACCTTGACTAAAACCAATTAAAGTTACATTTTTAGTATCAATTGGATATTGTTTTACAATTTCGTCAATGAAACTTGCAATAATTTCAACCGATTGTTTTGCTTGAACGTTATCTGAAAATTTGTTTTCATCTGCATCAAAATGAATTGCATACCAAGCATGACCGTAAGGTTGTAAATCGTAAGGTGCTCTTACCGAAATTACATAATGATCTTGTGGTAATTCATTTGCAAAAGAGAACAAGTCTTCTTCATTACTTCCATAACCGTGTAAAAGCAATAATAATGGATTTTTTTCTAATATAACTTTTGGTTCTCTTATAAGATAATGTAGGTTCATTTTGTAATTTTAGATTAGAAGCTTTTGAATAAATTTTGATACAATTCACCTAAAAAAGGCACTGGTTTTTGTTCGCCATTTAAAGCATTTAAAAACCCGAATAACCATAAAATAAAAATGAAAGTCCAAAAACCGGCAGAAACCATCCAGCTATCAAAATAGCCAACAGGATATCCTAATAAGAAAAATGTAATAAAAATTCCAAGGGCTTGACGTATATGAAAACTAGCGAAAGTGTTTTTAGTTTCACTATTCATAAAAATGGCGATAATAGTTCCAATGATGGTTAAGTAACTTACTATTGCCGTTTGTTTTCCTTGTTCTACTTCGTTCATAATTCAAAAATGTAATTATTAATTATTCATTACCAATTGTCCGTTGTTGTAAATTCCAATTGCTTTTCCTTTTAAATTTTTACCAAGGAAAGCAGAATTTTTAGATTTTGATACGATATTTTCTTTTCCAAATACCCAATTTTCATCTATAACAAACATTGAAATATCGGCTTTGTTTCCAGATGTGATTGAAGGATTATTTATATTAAAAACCAGTTTGTTAGCTGTTAATTTTTCAATTATTACTTCAAGTGGTAAAATGGTGGCTAAAGCACCAAAAGCACTCTCTAAACCAATAGTTCCGTCTTTCGCTAAATCGAATTCTAATTTTTTGTGTTCGATGTCTAAAGGATTATGATCTGATGTAATACAATCAATTGTTCCATCTAAAACAGCTTCAACTAATGCTTTGCGAGTTGCTTCTTCACGTAATGGAGGTAATACTTTGTATCTTGAATCAAATCCCATTAATTCTTCGTCATTTAAAACTAAATTGTGAACAGCAACACTACAAGTAACTTGTAAACCTTTTGCTTTTGCTTCTTTTATTAATTTGATACTTCCTTTTGTAGAAATAGTTGGTATATGTAATTTTCCACCAGTATATTCAAGTAAAAAAAGATTTCGTGCTACATGTAATTCTTCAGCTAATGCAGGAATTCCTTTCATTCCTAATTTGGTACTTACAACGCCTTCGTTTGCAATTCCAACGCCTTTTAAATTGCTGTCTTGACAAAATGCGATTAACATTCCGTCGAAATCTTGCACATATTGTAAGGCAATTTTCTGAAGATTTGCATTTTGTAATGCTTTTTGATAATCGCCAAAAGCAATAGCTCCAGCGTTTTTCATGTCGAATAATTCAGCTAAATCTGTTCCTTCGCTTCCTTTGGTTAAAGCTCCAATTGGATATAAAGAAGTAGCTTGGTTTTTAGCCTTATCTAATACAAATCGTACTTGCGATTGATTGTCAATTACTGGACTCGAATTTGGTTGTAAAGCTACTGCTGTAAATCCGCTTTTAGCAGCTACTTTTAAACCATTTTCTATTGTTTCTCGGTCTTCATACCCTGGTTCTCCAAAAGAAACCGAGCTGTCCATCCAACCTTTAGAAACGTGTAGGTTAGGAACATTCACTACTTCAAAACCTGAAGTTGCTTGAATGTCTTTTTCTATTTGAGTTATCGTTCCGTTTTCAATTTTAATGTCCATTATTTGGTTGTGAAATGAACTTGAAGGGTCGATAATTTTGGCTTGTTTTAGAATAACTTGCGTCATTTTACAAATTTTTGGATTAGTAGTTCTGTTATTAAAAATAGTAGTGTTGCGATGATAAACCATTTCCAAATTTCATTACTTGTTCTTTCTGAAGCAATGTCATTTAAAACGGTGGCTATGTTGTTTACTTTCGTAAAATTTTCAAAAGTTGTTGATGAAACTTGTGTTAAATCGCTTTCCGTTCTTGAATAGTTAAAACTGATTTTCTTTAGCGAATTGTTAGCTTTCATAACATCAAAATTGCCAGCCTCTTCAGGATAATCTCCAAAAGATAGTTTGCATTTTGTATTCAAAATTTGTTGCATTGGAATGAAACTATAGCCTTCTTTTTGTACCGAAACGACTTCGTCTTTGGCTAAAATGGTTTCTAAAATCAGGTTTTCGTTTTCACCAATGGTATAAGCGTTAATTCCCGTTTTGCCTTGATTTTGTCCCATGTTGTAAAAGGTAGGAACAATCAATGGTGCATTTTGAAAATTACTATTTTGTTTGTTTATTGGTGCAGAAAAAGCGTAAAAAGTTCCTAATCGATTCGTAGTTGAACCCACGAAAACCGAATTGTCTTCGTATTGTAAAATATTTGTTATTCCTGATAAAGTGAAACTTTCTTTTACATTTGGATATTGGAAATTACTCACTTTTTTCTCAAAAACCGTTTGATATAACGGATGATTAAAGTTGATTTTCGTGATTTGTTTTCCAGAAGTTGAAAGTTGGGAATAATTCAATCCACCGAAGTTTTTCGCGAAAGCATTTAATAAAGAAGGTGTGTTTTTTGCATTCGGAATTAAAACAATATTGCCTCCTTTTTCGTAGAAAGATTTTAGTGTAGTTCCCAGAGCAACTGGCAAATCTTCTAATTCATTCAACACAATCGCATCTTGATTTTCGATTTGATTGTAATCTAAAGTAGCTAATTCCGTGCTTTGGAAATTGAATTCATCAGCAGTGAAAATACGACTTAAGAAATTGTTTTTATCTGAATTTCCGATAGCGATTACATTTGCTTTTTCTGGTTTTGAAATGCTCAAATAGTAATCGTTGTCGTAGCTTAAGCTATTATCTTCGATACTTATGTTTCCGTGGAAATCGTTTTTTGGAATGGTGATTGCAATTTCTGTCTTTTGAGTTTCAAATTTTGCGATGGTTTTGGCAATCGCTTTGTTGTTACTGAAAACAGAAAGTGGCACTTCATTTTCAGTTTCTCCAAAAGCTTGAAGTGTAATTTTCAATTCGTAAAACTGATCCAAAACTTGTGAAATCGCCACCTTATCAATGCTGATGTTGGTTTTGTTTTGCGCTTCAGGTTGAATAAAATACACGACATTATTTTCTGCTAAATCCAATGCTTTTTTACTTTCGGATTGAATCGCATCGGTAATGATAACGTAATCTTTTTTGGTATTTTTCTTTTTGGTTTCCACTTGATTAATCAAATAATCCAACTGAAACGGCATTGCCGAATATTTTAAATTCTGTAATTCTTTTTGAATGGATTTGATATCGGTGTCCCAAAAAACTTCGGAATTGGTAAGTAATGAGAATTGTTGGTTTTCGGGTAATTCTTCTAATAAATCTTGAATGCTTCGTTTGAGTAATTCGCCTTTCGCACCTTTGGCTTGCATGGAAAACGAATTGTCTAATAAAATGATGAGTTCGTTTCCTTTGTTTGTAGTGTCTTTGGCATCAAAAAAGGGTTGGGCAAACGCTAAAATTAAACAAGTTAACAACAATAAACGTGTCGCCAACAACAACCATTTCTTGATTTTAGAACTTTTTCGGGTTTGAATTTGAAGTTCTTTCAGAAGCTTTACGTTAGTAAAATATTCTTTTTTAAAACGACGTAATTGAAATAAATGCACCAAAATTGGTATAACCAACAGAAAAAGGAAGTAGAGAATTTCTGGATGTTTGAACTGCATTTATAATTAGAATTTGTCAAAAGTACGAAATTCCATTTAGAATTTAGAAATTAGATTTCAGAAAATGTTGTATAGTATTTTTTGGAACGCAGATGACACGGATTTGAGAAATTTACACGGATTTTTTTCTGCCAACTAAAAACTGAACACTGACCACTAAAAAATTATCTCTTCTTTTTCTTCTCTGCACGTTTTCTTTCGACTGCTCGGTTTCTTGATTCTGTTTTTCTTGGAGTACGTTTTCCTGGACCGCCTAGGTTGACTTTTTTGTTTTTGTCTTTCTTTTCATGGAATGCTTGGCCGCCTTCTTTTTTTGGCGTTTTAAGTAAGAACTTCATTTTTTTCTTTTCCTTTTCGAAGTCTAAATAGCGTTCTTCTATTTTTAAATCTTCTGGGATTGGAAGTTCTTTAATTTCGGTATTCATTAATAATTCTACCTCAATTTTTGGTTCCACTTCACTTGGTGAAATTAAACTTATGGCAACCCCTGTTTTATCAGCACGACCGGTTCTACCAATACGGTGCATGTATTTTTCTGGTTCTTCGGTAAATTGTAAGTTGATAACGTGTGTAATATCGGAAATATCTAAACCACGCGCCATAATATCTGTAGTAACCAAACCTCTTAATTCGCCCGCTTGAAAAGCTGCCATCGTATTTAAACGATAATTTTGTGATTTGTTGGAGTGAATGACTCCAAATTGCTCTGGAAATTCGCTTTCTAAGGTTTCGGAAACTAATTCAACTATACGTTTGTTGTTTACGAAAATCAATACACGATCCATTCCTTCTGTTTCACGAACCAAATGTTTCAATAGGTTCAATTTGGTCAAGAAATTCGGAACTTGATATACAATTTGTTCGATTTGCTCTAATGGAGTTCCGCTTGGCGCCAAGGAAACTTCTTCTGGAAATTCGAAATATTCGTCTAACATTTCATCCACTTCTTCCGTCATAGTTGCCGAAAATAAGATATTTTGTTTTTTACCTCGCATCATGGTTAAGATGGAAGTCAATTGCGCACGGAATCCTAAATTTAATATTTCGTCAAATTCGTCGATTACTAATTTTTGTAAATTGTCGAAACGCAAAACGCCATCTAATCCTAAATCCATTACACGTCCTGGAGTTCCTACTAAAATATCAACACCTTCAGCTAAAGCTTTTCGTTGTGTGTTAATATTAACACCTCCATAAATACCAAGTGTACGCACACTCATATATTTAGTTAGCTTTTCAACTTCTTCTGCTACCTGAACTACTAATTCACGTGTTGGAACTAAAATAACAACTCTTGGCGATTCGTTATTTTGAAATTTCCATTGCTTAAGAATAGGTAATAAGTAGGCAAAGGTTTTACCAGTACCGGTTTGAGCAATTCCCATCATGTCTCTACCTGAAAGAATTACAGAATGCGATTTTTCTTGAATAGGCGTTGCGTGAACAAAACCTAATTCGTCTAATGCTTTTTGTAACGACTTTGGTAAATCAAATTCTAAGAATGCTTTCATAAACTGGTATTAAATTTGTGCAAAGGTACACAAACTTTTTGTAATGTTGTTTTGTGCTTTTTTTGTGAAAATAAATGCAATTTAATTTATAAAACAATATTTTCGCTTTAGTTTAGTTTTTACTCAAGCTATGAATAAGAAACTTGTCTTTTTATTACTTTTTACGTGCTGTTTTTTTTCCTGGAAAGGAAATGCACAAACCGTGGAAAAAAAAGGAGATAGTATTTCTATTTATCATGATATTAATGATTTTTCAAAGAAAAGTAAGTTTTCGAGATTCATTTATAAACTATTGTTTAGAGAATCGGCTCTTAAAGCAGAAAATATAATTCCTTCAAAGCCTAAGCCAAAAACTGTTCCTAAATATCAGGAAGGTAGAATCATTCGAAATATAACTATCGAAACGTTAGATCCATTTGGATATTCGGTTACAAACGAAAAGAAAATTCCAAAGCGTAAATTAGACAAAATAGGTAATTCGATACATATAAAGACCAAAGAAATTACCATTCGGAATTTGATGCTTTTTAAAAAGAATGATAAGCTAGATTCTAAATTAGTTGCCGAATCAGAACGTTTGATTAGAAGTCAGCGTTATGTGAGAGAAGTTACTATTGTACCAGTTACTATTCCAAATAATAAAGATTCAATAGATATTAAAATTCGAGTTTTAGATTCTTGGACTTTAATTCCTACTGGAAGTTTATCTTCTACGGAAAGTAGTGTTAAACTAACGGAGCGTAATATTTTAGGTTTTGGTCATTTGATAAGTGGAAATATTAAGAATCGATTTGATACAAAAGAACGAGCTGTTAATGCGCAGTATTCGATTAACAATATTAAAAATACATACATTCGTTTTGACCTGAATTATTCAAATGATTTTAATAATGATAGTAAAAGAAGTATCAATTTAAATCGTCCTTTTTATTCAGTTGTTGCTAAAAATGCGGGTGGTGTTTATTTTGAGAACCAACTTAAAACGGAAAAATTTCCTTTTAATGGTGATGTTGTTCCTGAAGTTTTCTCCTTTGACTTTCAAGAATATTGGTATGGAAGAGCTTTTAAAATAAATTCAAAAGAAAATCCTGAACGTTATTATAGTAATTTGATTGTTGCTCTTGCTTATAATGAAAAGGATTTTGATAGAAAACCGAGTGCAGCATTAGATCCATCTGATTATTTTTCTAATGAGAAAAACTGGATTGGAATGATAGGATTTTCAAGACAAAAGTTCTTTCAAGACAAATTTGTTTTCAACTATAACATTGTTGAAGATATTCCTTATGGTGAAAACATAGCTTTAATTATTGGTCATCAAGAGAAAAATAGTAATACCAGAATGTATACCGGATTGAGTGTTTCTTATGGTAAGAAATGTAAATTTGGATATGCAAGCACTTTTGCAGAATGGGGAAGTTTTTATGATGCTGGTTTAACCGAACAAACCACATTTAAATTTGGATTCAATTATTTTAGTCCGTTATTAACTTGGGGAAAATGGCATTTTAGACAATTTGTAAAGCCAACTTATGTATGGGGAAACAATCGTGATGATTCGTTTAAAGATCGTTTAACTTTACGTGATGAAGATGGATTGCCTGGTTTTAATGATTTATTAAACGGAATTCAAAAATGGACTGTTTCTTTTCAAACACAATCGTACATTCCAGGTAGTTGGTATGGATTTCGTTTTAGTCCTTATTTCAATGCTACTTTTGGTTCTTTGGCAAATGAAAAAGCTTTATTTTCGAGTAAAGTGTATTCTAAATTTAGTATAGGCGCTTTAATCAATAATGACTTTTTGGTTTTTAATAGTTTTCAAATTTCATTCTCATACTATCCTTCAATCCCTTTTAATGGAGACGATGTAATGAAAGTAAACTCATTTGAAAATACCAATTTAACGCTTTACGATTTTCAATTGTCGAAACCAGCTTATATTCGTTACGAATAGTTAAATTGTCATTGAAAATAACTTGGTTTCTGGTGCTTTTCGAATCAATCGTAAATCAAATGCCATACAAATATTGCGCACAAAAGGTTTTCCTTTTTCCGTAACAGTAATAGTATCATCAATAATAGATAATAAACCATCTTCTCGCATTTCTTCTAAACTGTCTAAAACAGTTGGTAATTCTGGGAAATTTAAAGATTCATCTTTCCAAGAAGTAGTAAATTGACACATTAAATTTAAAATGTGTTTTCTGATGATTAAATCTTCTTTTGTTAATATATGACCTCTAAAAACTGGAAGCTGGTCTTCAGAAAGATGGGTGTAATAATCTTCTAATTTTTTTTCATTTTGAGCAAAACTGTACCAACTATCACTAATAGAAGAGACTCCTAATCCAATCATTAATTGGGTTTTTGAAGCAGTATATCCCATAAAGTTACGATGTAATTTGCCTTCTTTAAATGAAGTGAACATACTATCATTTTCAAGTGCAAAATGATCCATACCTATTTCGTGATAACCGTTTTTAGCCAATTGCTTTTTTCCTTCTTCATACAATCGACGTTTTTCATCATCTTTTGGTAAATCTCCGTCTTTAAATCCGCGTTGTCCATTTCCTTTAATCCATGGCACATGTGCATAACTGTAAAATGCTAATCTGTCTGGTTGTAATGATTTTGTTTTATCGATAGTGTCTTTTACATCTTCTAGCGTTTGAAAAGGTAATCCAAAAATCAAATCGTGTCCAATAGAAGTATAACCAATTTCTTTTGCCCAAAAAGTTACTTTTGCCACATTATGAAAAGGTTGTACTCTATGAATAGCTTCTTGTACTTTTGGAGAATAATCTTGTACTCCAAAACTTACTCTTCTAAATCCTAAATCGTATAATGTTTGAAGATGTTGTTTTGTAGTATTGTTTGGATGACCTTCAAAGCTAAATTCGTGTTCTTCTGCTTTTGATGCATATTGAAAAATGCCATTTATAAGACGTTCTAAATTTTCAGGAGAAAAGAATGTTGGTGTTCCTCCTCCTAAATGAATTTCTTTAATAATTGGCTTTCTAGGAAATAAATCGCAATACAATTTCCATTCTTTTATAACAGCTGTAATATATGGATCTTCAACTTCATGGCGTTTGGTGATGCGTTTGTTACATCCACAAAACGTACATAAGCTTTCACAAAACGGAAGGTGTATGTATAAACTAATACCTTCTGTAGCATTAGATTCTTTGAAAGATTGTAACAAAGTTCTCTTCCAATCTTCTAAATGGAATTTTTCCTCTTCCCAATAAGGAACAGTTGGATAACTAGTATAGCGAGGTCCGGGAACGTTATATTTTTGTACAATTGAGACTGACATAGCAATAGATTTTTAGCACAGTACAAACTTAAAGTGCTTCTGAAAAATAAAAAATGATAATTGTCATGTTAAGTTTGTGTAACAAATATTACAGAAAAAAGATTTTTCAAATTGTACCTTTGGTAAAGAATAAAAAGTGAAATTATGAATGCAAAATTTAATGATATAATTAATAGTAATGATTTGGTTTTAGTAGACTTTTATGCCGATTGGTGTGGACCATGTAAAATGATGTCTCCTATATTACAAGATGTAAAATCTAATTTAGGCGATGCTGTAAAAATTATAAAAGTAAATGTAGATCAACATCAAGATTTAGCTAGTCATTTTATGGTAAGAGGAGTTCCTACTTTAATGCTTTTTAAGAAAGGAAAAATGCTTTGGAGACAATCTGGCGTGTTGAGCGCAAATGATTTAACTACGATTGTTAACAATCATTTGAATTAATTTTCTATATTTATAAATCAAAAAAAAGTTTTAATATGAAAATACGAGTTTTAAGTTTATTAGTTCTTTTTCTGGGTTTGACATCTTGTTTGAAAAATCAATCAGAAGGAGTACAAGTTTTAGATGTGGCAAAGTATGAACAAAAAATGATGCAACCTGATGTGCAGTTAGTTGATGTTCGAACACCAGAAGAATTTGCTGAAGGTCATATTGAAAACGCGATTAATATGGATATAAATGGGGATAATTTTGAAGCAAGTGTAGCCAATTTAGATAAAGAAAAACCAGTTATGGTATATTGCAAAGCAGGCGGAAGAAGTGCCAAAGCTGCTGCTAAATTAAAAGAAATGGGTTTTAAATCGATTTCTGATTTAGATGGTGGAATTACCAATTGGAATAGTGAAAATAAACCAACAGTTAAATAATTAAAATTTTAAATTATGAAAAAAAACGTAGGTACAGGAGATCGTTTTCTTCGCGTAATGATTGGAGTAATTGCATTGATTTTAGGACTTTCTGGTATGCTAGATGGAACTTTGAAGTGGATTGTTTTAGGCGTTGGAGCTGTAATGATAATAACATCTTCTGTCCAGTTTTGTCCTTTATACACTTTATTAGGTGTTAATACCAATAAAGAAAAAGGAAAAAAATAATTTAGAAATAAATAGTATTGTAAAGTATAATTTACCTTTGTGAATTATACTTTTTTTATTTTAAGAATATGATTACATGGCATGATTTTGAAAAGGTAGAGATGCGCATAGGAACTATAGTAGAAGTTAATGACTTTCCTAAAGCGAATAAACCTGCTTTTCAATTAACAATAGATTTTGGTTCGGAATTAGGAATTAAAAAATCTTCAGCGCAAATAACCAAACGTTATTCAAAAGAAGAATTAATTGGTAAACAAATAATCGCTGTTGTCAACTTTCCAAAAAAACAAATCGCTGATTTTATGAGTGAATGTTTGGTTTTGGGTTCAGTAGGAGATGGCAATGATATTGTTCTGCTTACTTCGGATATACCCGTTGAAAATGGGTTACGAATAGGATAAAAAAAATCCCAAATTCTAAAAAGAGTTTGGGATTTTTTTATTTTGATTAATGATTAAATATCATCAAAATCAATATTTGTAAAACTTTCAGCCGATTTTACTTCTTCGTTAACTTCGCTGTAAGTTTCTCTTTTGAAATCTTTTTGGTGTCTTTCAGAAATTACTTCTTCACCTTTTTGATCTAAAACAAAATCAGTCATTTCGTCTAAAATTTCACGGAAAGCAGCGAAATCTTCTTTGTACAAATAAATTTTGTGTTTTTTAAAGTGAAATGAACCATCTTCTTCAGTAAATTTTTTACTTTCAGTAATGGTAATGTAGTAATCATCTGCTTTTGTAGCTCTTACATCAAAGAAATACGTTCTTCTTCCTGCACGCAATACTTTAGAAAAAATATCCTCTTTTTCTAACATGTCATTTTCTCTCATAATCCTACTGTCAATTAATTAGTGTTATAGCGTCTCAAAAATCTAAAAAAAAATCGATAAAACAAAAGTTTAATCAAAATCTTTTTCCGAAAGTTGTTTTAAAAACAGTTCTTTGTAATAACCATTTTGTTCTAATAGTTGAGAATGAGTGCCTTGCTCCTTAATTTTTCCTTCATCTAAAATTAAAATCCAATCGGCATTTTTTGCAGATGAAACTCTATGACTAACAATTATAGTTGTTTTGTCTTTGCAATATTCTAGCAAATTATTTAGAATGGTTTCTTCAGTTTCGGTATCTACAGCACTCAAACAATCATCTAAAAGTAGGATAGGAGCATTTTTAATTAAAGCTCGTGCAATAGAAACGCGCTGTTTTTGACCACCCGAAAGTGTAATTCCTCTTTCTCCTAATATAGTTTCGTATTGATGATTAAAAGCCATAATGTTATCATGAACTACAGCTTTTTTTGCAGCTTCCATTACTTCTTCCTCTGTTGCATTTTCATTTCCAAACTTAATATTGTTTTTTATACTATCCGAAAACAGAAAGGCATCTTGTGGAACAACACTTATTTGGTTTCTTAAATCAAATAAATTTAAGTCTTTAACATCTTTATTATCAATAAAAACAGTTCCATGATTTGTATCGTAAAGTCTGCTAATTAATGTTAGAAGTGTTGATTTTCCAGAACCTGTTTTTCCTAAAATAGCTAATGTTTTTCCTTTTTTAACTTCAAATGAGATATTTTCTAATGCTTTTATTTTAGTGTCTTCGTATTCAAATGAAACGTTGTTAAATTTAATTGCACCATCTATTGTAGTATGAGCACTTACAGTATTTTTAATTTCAGGTTTTTCTTTTAAAAATTCATTGATACGTTTTTGTGATGCTTCTGCTTCTTGTACTAATGAAGAAACCCAACCTAATGAAGCTACTGGCCAAGTTAACATATTAATGTATAAAATGAATTGGGCAATAACTCCAATACTAGCTATTTCAGGATCGTTGTTTATGTACATAGAACCACCAACATATACCACAACCAAGTTACTCAATCCAATTAGTAAAATCATTAATGGTCCAAAAAGTGAATTTACCAAAGCCAAATCCATTGCTTTAGTTTTGCTTTCTGTGCTTAAATCATTAAACTCTTTTTGCTTTTTAGATTCGATGGCATAAGCTTTAATAACGCGTATTCCGGAAAAAATTTCTTGAGTAAAACTTGAAAGCGTTGATAGGTTTTTCTGAAATTCACCACTTTTCTTGTGAATCATAGAGCTTATTTTGAAAATGCTATACGATAAAAGAGGCAAGGGCAATAATGAATATAAAGTAAGTTTTGGCGAAATGTTGTACATGTAAATCACTACAATTGTAAAACGCATTAAGGTATTCAAAGAATACATCACCGCTGGTCCTACATACATTCTTACTTTACTAACGTCTTCACTTATTCTATTCATCAAATCTCCTGTGCGATTACGTTTGTAAAAACTTTGTGATAAAGTTTGGTAATGATTGAAGATTTCGTTTTTCAAATCAAACTCAACATAACGTGACATAACAATTAGTGTTTGACGCATTAAGAAGGTGAAAAATCCTGCAATAATAGTGGTGCCTAAAATCAGTAAAATATTGTGAAAAAGTGTTTTTTTGAAGCTAAGTAAGTCACCATCAGCGCTTTTTACGTAATCTTCAATCACTTTTATAGAGTTTCCAATTAACTCTGGAGTAAATAAAGAGAAGATTTGCGCTACAATTGTAATGAAAATTCCGAGTAGGAAACGATATTTGTATTTGACAAAGTATTTGTTTAAATATTGTAATTCTTTCATAGTATTCTTTAGGGCGATAACATTTCTGTATCAAATTCATTAAAAAGATAATCAATTGATAATGAACGATTATCGTGTTTTTTAGCATTTCATTGCTAAATTATTAAAATAAATATAATTTTTTGAATCATTTTAAAATTATTCGTAATATTGTAATTAAATATTGAATAATTTTCAACTCAACTCAAATCGCATGACAGCAGAATTATTAAAAGCAAATGAGCTTCATAAAGTAGATCCAGTTTTTGGTCAAGTATCTTTTGATGGTCATGAACAAGTTGTATTTTGTCACGACAAAGATACAGGATTAAAAGCAATTATCGGAGTTCATAACACAGTTTTAGGACCTGCTTTAGGAGGAACTAGAATGTGGAATTATACAAATGAATGGGAAGCATTGAACGATGTTTTACGTTTGTCTAGAGGAATGACTTTCAAAAACTCTATTTCTGGATTAAATTTAGGTGGAGGTAAAGCCGTAATTATTGGTGATGCTAAAACTCAAAAAACTCCTGAATTAATGCGTCGTTTCGGACAATTTGTAGATTCTTTATCTGGAAAATATATCACTGCAGAAGATGTTGGGATGGAAACTAAAGATATGGATACTGTAAACGAAGTTACAAAACACGTAGCGGGTATTTCAGTTGAAAGAGGTGGTTCTGGTAACCCTTCTCCTGTTACTGCTTATGGTGTTTTCATGGGAATGAAAGCAGCTGCTAAATACAAATTTGGTTCTGATAACTTAGAAGGTAAAAGTGTTTTAGTACAAGGTATTGGTCACGTAGGTGAAGTTTTAGTGCAACACTTAACAGAAAGTGGTGCAATTGTTACTATTACAGATATCAATGAAGATAGAGTTCACCAAGTAGGAGCTAAATACGGAGCTAAAATTTTTACAGGTAAAGATTTATATAGTGCTGATGTAGATATTTATGCACCTTGTGCTTTAGGAGCAACAATTAATGATGTAACTATCGATAACATCAAAGCTTCAATTATTGCTGGTGCTGCTAATAACCAATTAGCAAACGAGGCAATACATGGAAAAATCTTAAAAGAAAAAGGAATTTTATATGCTCCTGATTTCTTAATTAATGCTGGAGGTGTTATTAATGTATATTCTGAATTGGTAAAATGGACTAATGCTCAGGTTATGGAGAAAACAGAAAACATCTATAACACAGCTTTAGAAATTTTCAAATTTGCTGATGACAATAATATCACAACACATCAAGCAGCTTTTTCTATGGCTCAAAAACGTATTGATGATGCAAAAAATGAATTAAAGAAGTAATTCATTTTAAATAATATTGTATTTTTGCAGAGCGAAAGAGTTATTCTTTCGCTCTCTTAATTTTATAAAGTTCTTAATTAGTATGTTAAACAGAAGACATATCCGTGTAAAAGTGATGCAAAGTATTTATTCGATGCATCAACATCAGTCTGATAATTTGGATAAAGAAGAAAAATTTATTTTCCAAAGTATCGAGAATACTCAAAACTTATATCTTTTATTACTTTCAGCCCTTATTGAAATAAAAAAGAAAGAAGAGGAATACATTGATTTAGCTTCAAAAAAACACTTAGCTACTAAAGAAGAACGAAATCCTAATTTAAAATTCGTAAACAATAAAATTCTTGTTTTATTAGCAGAATCAGAAGCTTTAGAAACAGCTTTAGATGATAATGATATTAATAATTGGAAATTAAACGATGATATTATTTTAAGTTTAATTGATACAATTAAAGAAAGCGAATTGTATAAGGATTATATGTCAAATGCTAAATCTAGTTTTGACGATGACAAATATTTCATTGTAAATTTATATACTGAAGTTATTGCTCCAAGTGATCGTTTGTATGATTATTTAGAAGATTATAAATTAACTTGGGTTGATGATTTACCAGGAATCAATACATTAATCGTAAAACAGCTAAAACAATTAAAATCGGAAAGTGATACTTTAATTGTTCCTAAAGTTTACAAAGATTCAGATGATAAAGAGTTTGTGAAGAACTTGTTTAGAAAAACGGTTTTAAACGAAGTTGAATTATCAAAAGAATATATAGATAAAACACCTAACTGGGATGTGGAGCGTATTGCAGAAATAGACACTATTATTTTAAAAATGGCTATTTGCGAATTGTTAAAATTCCCTTCAATTCCAACTAAAGTAACAATTAACGAATATTTAGAAATTGCAAAAGAGTATTCTACGCCAAAAAGTAGTATTTTTATCAACGGAATTTTGGACAACTTGGTAAAAGAGTTTAGCCGAGATGGAAAATTAAATAAAGCGGGTAGAGGTTTATTATAAAATTTTTAAAAATATGATAAGAAAGTCAGTTGGGTTATTAACCCTTTCATTAATGGTATTAGCAACAGCTTGTAAACAAGAAAGTGCAGCAGACAAAATTACAGATGCTGATATGAAAGCTATTCAAGAAGCTAATGCAATTGCAGGTAAAGTTGCAAAAATAGAGTTAGATAAAGAAGTTCATGATTTTGGAACTATTAAAGAAGGTGATATTGTAGAAACCGAATTTATTGTGAAAAATGTTGGTGATTCTGATTTATTAATTCATGATGCAAAAGGAAGTTGCGGTTGTACAGTTCCATTGCCTCCAAAAGAACCAATTAAGTCAGGTGATTCTGCACCAATAAAAGTATCTTTTGATTCAAAAAACAAGCCAGGGCAGCAAGAAAAAACAGTTACTTTAACTACTAATACTGCTAATGGACACGAGACGTTTAAGATTAAAGCCAATGTAACACCAGCTGCTAAATAGTAGCTAAATAAATATAGATATGAATCCAAGTTTAGCAATACAAGTTGTATTAATGATTGCCGTGTTTTATTTTTTATTAATAAGACCACAACAACAAAGAGCCAAAAAAGAAAAAGCATTTGAAACCGGATTAAAAGTTGGGGATAGAATTATCACAAAAGCTGGAATTCATGGTAAGATTGCAGAAATGAATGAGGACACAATTGTTGTAGAGACTATGGCAGGAAAAATTAAAATGGAAAAATCTGCTATTTCAATGGAAATGAGTGCTAAATTAGCTGCAAAATAAGATTTTAAAATTATTTAAAAAGCCGAATTTCTTTAATGAAATTCGGCTTTTTTATTTAATAACTATCGGTATTTATCATTTAATCCTTTACCTTCTAATATCAACGGGAGAATTTTTTCTAATCGAGCTATTTGCGTTTTCTCTTGCTTTGCAGAATTAATGTGCTCTATGAATTCTCTTTGTTTATAGGGTGTAAACGAATTGAATTTTTCTTTTAGCATTGAATTTTTATCTAACTCTACTTCAAGAATAGTTGGAATAATAGTCTCTTTCTTTTCTTTAGGAATAAACAAACCTTTGTCTTCAATTTCTATTGCTTCATTAATATAAGATAAAATCAATTTCTCATCTATCTCATTAATAGAATTAAATCGCATTTGGCGCAATGATTTTGTATTTTCTTCATTGGCATTGATAAGCAATTTTTTTTCATCTTTAAGGAAAACACCATTATAAAACCAAATTCCGAAATAGGATTTAAAACCACCCAATCCTACAACATTTTTATTATTGTAGGTATAAACAGGACCACCCCATTTTACAGTTTTAATTAAAGGTGTTTTTCGAATAATTGCATGTAATTTATCCAATTCTTCACTCCATTGATTGGTTTTATTCCATTTATTTTCTTTTTCCATTCATGTTAAGATTTGAGAAAATATAATAATTTTAAAATTTTACTTTTACCGTAATAGGTTTTCCTTCGCGCATGATAATAACATCTTTTTCGTCTCCAGCATTTAATTGCGCTAAACAGTCCATGTAGCTATAAACTTCTTTTATTTCGCAATCACCAATTTTAACTAGAATGTCTCCAGCTAAAATTCCTGCAGTATGAGCAGGTCGATTATCAGTAACACCATCGATGTGTAAACCATCTCCATGATCGGTATAATCTGGCATGATTCCTAATGTAACTTTGTATTTAGGGACAATTTTTTCTGAATTCATGGCAGTTTTAGTAAATTCAATTTTATCAAGTTTTTCAATATCTGAACTTACTCTAAATACATAATCAACAATGTTTCTTACACCATAATAGTTGATTTTATCTTCATCATCACTAGGTTTGTGATAGTCGTTATGTGTTCCTGTAAAGAAATACAAAACCGGAATATCTTTTAGGTAAAAAGAAGTGTGATCAGATGGACCTTGACCAGCATTGTCCAAAGTTACATTGAATCCAGCTGGTTTGTTTTTGGTTACAATGTTTGAAAATTCTGGAGCAGTTCCAACACCACCTACAACTAAACTTTTATCTTTATCTAAACGTCCAATCATGTCCATGTTAATCATTGTAACTACATTTGGATACAATGATTTTAAAGTTTCTGCCATATGTTTTGATCCAATTAAACCATCTTCCTCTCCTGAAAATAAAGCAAAAATGTAATTGGCATTTTCTTTGGTTTTATTAGTAGATAACATTCGAGCTAATTCTAATACTCCAGCAACTCCTGAAGAATTGTCATCTGCTCCGTTATGAATTTCTCCATGAGAATTAGGTTTTGTAGAATGATTGTGTTCGTTTAACCCTAAATGATCGTAATGCGCTCCAATTACTATTGTCTTAGAAGCTTTATTGTCTAAAAAGGCAATTACATTGGTTCCATTATTTGCTTTATCACCAGAACCATCTGTTGCATGTGGGTTTAATTTTACTTTATAATTGAATTTTTGGAAATAAGTATTATTAGCATAAGGTTTTAATCCTAAAGTTTTGAATTCTTTTGCAATATATTCAGCTGCTTTTTTCTCTCCTTCCGAACCCGTTAAACGTCCTTGTAATTCATCAGAAGCTAAATAGCTAATATGTTTTTTTAATGATTTTGGTTGAGCAATTTCAGTAACATCACCTTCAACCCAATCGGCTATAAAAACATTAGTTTCTCTTGGTTTGCTTTGCATTCTATTGCTCGAGAAAACTAGTTTTTTTCCATCAGGTGAAAACATTGGAAACGCATTGAATTCGCTTTCCCATGTAATTTGCTGTAAGTTTTCTCCATTAATATCAATCATAAACAATTGAAAATCGTAACCACGAGTAGAATGATGATTTGAAGAAAAGATAATTTTTTTATCAGAAGGGTGGAAGTAAGGCGCCCAATTTGCCTTTCCAAGACTTGTAATTTGTTTTAAATCGGAACCATCTATGTTACAAGTGTAGATTTCCATTTCAGAAGGCGCTACTAAGTTTTGCGCTAATAAATCTTTATATTCTTTAATCGCTTCTGCTGTTTTTGGTCGAGATGAACGGAATACAATTTTCTTACTATCATGCGAAAAGAAGCAACCACCATCATATCCTAATCCGAATGTGATTTGCTTTAAATTACTTCCATCGATATCCATAGTGTAGATTTCTAAATCGCCACTTCTAATGCTGGTAAACGCTATTTTTTTTCCATCAGGTGAAACTACTGCTTCAGCATCATATCCTGGAGTATTGGTTAATTGCTTTTTGATATTTCCGTTTAAATCGGCTATATAAATATCATATTCCGGATAAATTGCCCAAAGATATTTTCCTTCAATTGGTTTTGGTGGAGGAGGACAAGAGTGGTCAGCAGCATGTGTTGATGCATAAAGAATATGTTTGCCGTCTGGCATATAAAAAGAACAAGTAGTCCTTCCTTTTCCAGTAGAAACTAACTTTAAACTTTTTTCGTTGAATTCTTGTGCTTTTAAATCTAACATAAAAATTTGGTCACAAGAAACACCGAAGGCTTTATTGGTTACTTGAAGTGTTAGTTTATCTCCTTTCGGACTAAAATAAGCTTCTGCATTATCGCCTCCAAAGGTTAATTGTTTAATGTTTTTTAAATGTTTTTCTTGTGAAAATGAAATAAGAGTAAAACTAAAAGTGAAAGCAAGAGTAAGCGCTTTCTTAAAATTTATAGTTTGTGACATACTAATGATTTGATTTTAAGTATATATGATTGAAATACGAATATACAAAAAAAGACAAGCTGATTAAACTTGTCTTTAATAATACTTGTCGTTCTGACGCTACAATCGGTTTAAGGGTTACGAAGCAGAGTATTTTCTGCTAAACGAAAATAGTGTTTAAAAAAGATAATTCCACTAAATCCGTAAATTGCTTGTAACAGCTCTGATAGCTTCTGTATTTATTGCGTCAATTTTATTATCTTTTCTATTTTTTCGCTTGTTATGTCAAAAGCTACGGTTTTAGTCTTATGAATTGGACTGTCATAACCATAAATAGTTGTTTTGTCAAAGGAACGAATGTCAAGAACTCTAAATGTCTTGGCGAATATTTTAAGTTCCATTGTCTTTGTGTCAACTACTCCAATTTGTTGAATTGTTCCTTTCAAAAATTTTCTTGTCCAGATAGGGATTGCAAACAATTGTCCGTCTGTCTCCCAAGCTGGAGGTCCGCCACACCAATCATTTATTTTAATTTTTCTTTCGTTGCCTGTTTCTATGAAACATTGTCCACCGATTGGTGCTCCCATCGCAATTTCATTTAGGTTGTAATAAATAACTTTATGAAAATTGTCTATCGAAGCAAGTTTCTTGTCAGTATTTTGAAAGTCCCAAGGATTTGGATAAGTGTCTATCATTTTAGTGTTTTCTGAATATAGCGGCTAACTACTTTATAAAAGTTTTATTTTTTATTTGAAGCAGTTATTTCAGCAATTTTCACAATGACTTCAGTTGCTTTTACCATACTTTCTACCGGAACATATTCGTATTTACCATGGAAATTATGTCCGCCAGCAAAAATGTTTGGACATGGTAAACCTTTGTAAGATAATTGACAACCATCAGTTCCTCCTCTAATAGGTTTTATGATTGGTTTTATTCCCAATTCGTTCATTGCTTTTTCAGCAATTTCAACAATATGAAAAACAGGTTTTACTTTTTCTTTCATATTGTAATATTGGTCTTTCACTTCAGCAACTACAATTTCATCACCAAATTGTTTTTTCCATTTTTTGTTGAATTTGTTTGCCAATTCATGAATGAACTCTTTGCGTTCTTTGAATTTTTTAGCACTATGATCTCTGATGATTAATTCAACAACTGTTTCTTCAATGCTTCCTGAAATTCCTACTACGTGGAAAAATCCTTCGTATCCTTTAGTTTTTTCAGGAATTTCGTTTTTAGGTAATTTCGAAATAAATTGATTTGCTAAAAGCATCGAGTTTATCATTTTTCCTTTTGCGTAACCTGGATGAACACTTTTTCCTTTGAAAATAATTTTAGCTCCAGCAGCATTAAAGTTTTCGTATTCTAATTCACCAATTTGACTTCCGTCCATGGTATAAGCCCATTCGCAACCAAATTTCTCAACATCAAATTTATGAGCGCCACGACCAATTTCTTCATCAGGTGTAAATCCTACACGGATTTTTCCGTGCTTAATTTCAGGATGTTGAATTAAGTACTCCATAGCCGACATAATTTCTGTAATTCCGGCTTTATCATCAGCACCTAAAAGTGTTGTGCCATCAGTAGTAATTAACGTTTGCCCTTTGTATTGTAATAAGTCTTTAAAATAGCTTGGCGATAAAACAATGTTTTGTTTTTTATTTAAAACGATATCACCACCATCATAATTTTTTACAATTTGAGGTTTTACATTAGCTCCAGTAAAATCAGGAGTTGTGTCGTAATGTGAAACAAATCCGATAGTAGGAACTTCGTGTTTTACATTACTTTCAAGAGTTGCCATAACGTAACCATTTTTATCAATAGTTACATCTGTCATCCCCATTGCTTTTAGTTCTTTAACTAATAAATTAGCAAGGTCCAATTGTTTTTTTGTACTTGGAGTTGTGTCAGAATTTGGATCTGATTCAGTGTCTATAGTAACGTAGCTTATAAAGCGATCGATAATGTGTTGCATGTATATATAATTTATACAAATATAAGTAATGATGTACTTAAATTAAAATTCAATTAACTTTTAAAGTTGTTAATTATGTATTTATTGTACAAACAAAAAAATCCTACATTTCTGTAGGATTTAATTTTTGTGGGCAATAAGGGATTCGAACCCCTGACCCCCTCGGTGTAAACGAGGTGCTCTGAACCAGCTGAGCTAATTGCCCCAATAAAGTGCTTTACTATTTCTGTATTGCGAGTGCAAATATACAAGGAATATTTGTTTCTGCAAGTGTTTAAGGGAAAAAAATTACTTTTTTTCTATCTTTTCTAATAGTACTTTATTTGTGTAATTTACCATAGTAATGGTAATGTCTTCATTTTTAGAAGTTTTACCTTCAATAACGTATATTTTACCTTTTTTATAAGGTTCATTACTTTTTCCAAAATCAACATCTCCATGTTGTAAACTCATCTTGATGTCTTCTAAAGTAACCCATTTTGCATTTAATGCTTGTTGTGCAACTGAATCGATTTCCAGTGATTTACTTCTTAAATCTTTTAAAACACGACAATTTGGTAAATAACAAAATTGTACACCTTTATCATCTGCTTTTGCTTTTAAAAACCACATAACAAAAACACCTCCTAAAAATAAACCAAATAAGTAATAAGCTAATCGAAACTGAAATTTCATAAAATAATAATTTGTGCAAATTTACTATAAAATCTACACATTGTTATAAAGATTTATAAGTGATTTGAAGTGTATTAAAAAACAATCAAATTAATATCGCGATATTCTAAATTAAACCAATCAGCAATAGCTTTGTTGGTCAATAATCCGTGATAACAATAAATTCCGTTTTTTAATCCTCTATTGCAACGAATCGCTGATTCAATTCCGCCATCTTCTGCAATGTGTAATAAGAAAGGAGAAATGATGTTACTAATTGATAAAGATGCCGTTTTTGAATAACGAGAAGGAATATTTGGCACGCAATAATGAATTACACCATTTTTTATAAAAGTTGGTTTTTCATGTGTGGTAACTTCTGAAGTTTCAAAACATCCTCCAGTATCAATACTTACATCGACAATTATAGCGCCTTTTTTCATATGTTCTACCATTGTTTCCGTAACCACAACTGGCGCTCTATTTTTTCCTTTCATTGCTCCAATAGCAACGTCACAACGTCTAAGTGCTTTTAAAAGTGATTTTTCTTGAATGGTTGAAGTAAATATTCTTTGGTTTAAAGTGTTTTGTAAACGACGTAATTTGGTAATTGAATTATCAAAAACTTTTACATGTGCACCTAAACCTAAGGCAGTTCTAGCGGCATATTCAGCAACAGTTCCAGCTCCTATGATAACAACTTTTGTTGGTGGAACTCCAGTGATGTTTCCGAAAAGTAATCCTTTTCCAATGTTTTCGCCAATCATTAATTCGGAAGCAATTAAAATAGATGCAGTTCCGGCAATTTCGGATAACGATTTTACAGCCGGATATGAACCATCTTCGTCTTTAATAAATTCGAAAGCTAAAGCCGTTATTCGTTTACAAGCTAAAGCTTCAAAATATTCTTTTTTTTGTGTTTTTAATTGAATAGCAGAAATGACAATGGTTTGCGGATTCATCATTTCTATTTCTGAAAGAGTAGGTGGTTCTACTTTTAAAATCATTGGGCAACCCCAAACTTTTTTAGGATCTTGCGTTATTTCTGCACCAGCATCACTATATTCTTTATCTGTATAACTAGAACTTTCACCTGCTCCGGCTTCTAACATTACTCTATGTCCGTGTGAAACTAATGAAGAAACTGCATCTGGAGTTAAACAAATACGACGTTCTTGATAAGATGTTTCTTTTGGTATTCCAATAAATAATTCACTTTTATGTCGTGCCACTTCTAATTTCTCTTCTTGCGGTAATAACTGTGACTTTGAAAAAGGGCTATAAATGGACATGTCGTGTTGTTTTTAGAGGTACCAATTTAGGAATATTTTTTAATATAGGAAATACAGTTTCGATAAAACAAAATAGTTTCAGCTTTAATTTTTTAAAACCAATTCTCGTTTACCATCAGCCATGACTTTGATTGAAATGCTAGCATGATCAATTGGAATTAAATTTGGTGTTTTTTCAGGCCATTCTATAAAACACCAATTATCAGAATAAAAATATTCGTCTAATCCCATATCGTATCCTTCTTCTTCAGAATTTAAACGATATAAGTCAAAATGATACACAATTTCGCCTTCATAAGTACGATATTCGTTTACTAATGAAAATGTTGGGCTACTTGAATTATCTTTTACACCTAATTCTTTGACTAATTCTTTAATTAAGGTCGTTTTTCCGGCTCCCATTTGAGCATGAAAGGTGATGATTTTTTTTAAAGAAGGTGTGGCTAATATTTGTTTAGCAATGTTATTTATTTCTTCTAAACTGTAGTTTATTGTCATATAATATCAATAATTAACTGCAACTTTTATCTTGGTTCTAACACTAAAAACGGAATCACCATTTCTTCTAATGAAATTCCACCGTGTTGGTAAGTGTTTCTGTAATAACTTACATAGTGATTGAAGTTGTTAACATAAGCCAAAAATAAATCGTTTTTTGCGAAAATAAAAGAGCTGCTCATATTTAAAGCTGGAAGTCCAATTTTTTTAGGATCTTTAACTGCATAAACATCTTTATCTTCATATGTTAAACTTCTTCCGGTTTTGTATCTAAGGTTTAAACTCGTGTTTTTATCTCCAATAACTTTAGAAGGATTTTTACAGTTTATAGTTCCATGATCAGTTGTTAAAATTAATCTGAAACCAAGTGCTTGCGCTTGCTGAATCATTTCTAATAAAGGTGAATTTTTAAACCAACTCAAAGTTAACGAACGATACGCTTTATCATTTGATGCTAATTCTTTTACAACATCCATTTCAGTTTTAGCATGAGAAAGCATGTCAACAAAATTGTAAACAATTGTTGTTAAGTCGTTACTTTTTAAAGCTTTGAAATTGTCTGCTAATTTTTTTCCGTCTTTAAAATTGGTAATCTTATAATATTCTTGTTTGATATTTAATCCCAAACGTTTTAATTGCTCAGTAAGAAATTCGCCTTCGTATAAGTTTTTTCCACCATCATCAACATCGTTTTTCCAATATTGAGGAAACTTTTTCTCCATATCTAAAGGCAATAACCCAGAGAAAATAGCATTTCTGGCATATTGCGTAGCTGTTGGAAGAATAGAGTAGTAGCTTACTTCTTTTTCTAATTTGTAGTGATTGTTTACTATACTTTCAAAAGCTTTCCACTGATCATATCGTAAATTATCAATCACAATAAACAAGATAGGTTTATCTTTTTTACGAATTTCAGGCGCTACATATTGTCCAAAAACTTGATGCGATAAAACTGGAGCGTCATCTGGATCTTGAATCCAGTCTTCGTAATTACGCTCAATGAATTTACCAAATTGTACATTGGCTTCCGTTTTTTGACTTTCTAGAATTTCAACCATACTTTGGTCTTCAATATTTTCCAATTCCAATTCCCAAAAAAGAAGTTTTTTATACAATTCAACCCAATCTTCGTAAGTGCGAACCATTGCCATATCCATAACAATTTTTCGGAATTCTTTTTGGTAGTCTAAAGTTGTTTTTTCTGAAATCAACCTTGAATGGTCTAAGTTTTTCTTTAAACTCAGTAAAATTTGATTTGGATTTACTGGTTTTATCAAATAATCGGCAATTTTAGAACCAATAGCTTCTTCCATTATATATTCTTCTTCACTTTTGGTAATCATAATTACTGGAACTGAAGATTTTTTTTCTTTTAATTCAGATAAAGTTTCTAAACCACTCAAACCAGGCATATTTTCATCTAAGAAAACAATGTCAAAATTTTGCTCATCAAACAAATCAATAGCATCTTGACCATTATTACAAGTTGTTACATGATAGTTTTTCTTTTCTAAGAATAATATATGTGGTTTTAATAAATCGATTTCATCGTCAACCCAAAGTATTTTTATCTGGCTCATTTCTTATTAATTTGTTTGCAAGTTACTATTTATTAAACGACCATTGTATTAAATTTAGTATAAAATTTGACATTAGTTTTAAACAATTCTTTTTATAAAAAATCGCTACATTTGTTACTCAAAATAAAGACCTGTGAGCCATACCAATAAACTCAAAATATTCAATGATCCTATTTATGGTTTTATTACCATTCCAAATTCATTAATCTACGATTTAATTCAACATCCTTACTTTCAGCGTTTGCGTAGAATTTCCCAAATGGGAATGTCGTATTTAGTCTATCCAGGAGCACATCACACACGATTTCATCATGCATTAGGTTGTATGCATATCATGCAAAAAGCTGTTCAAACTTTACAGTTTAAAGGTGTTTCTATTTCTGAAGAAGAAGAAAATGCACTATATATAGCTATACTTTTACACGATATAGGACATGGTCCTTATAGTCATGCAATGGAACATAGTATTGTAGAAGAAGTGCATCATGAAGAATTATCGCTTCAGTTTATGGAGCAATTAAATAAAGAGTTTAATGGAAAATTAGCACTTGCTATTCAGGTTTTTAAAGGAGAATATCATCGAAAATTCATGTTGCAATTGATTTCAAGTCAGTTGGATATGGATCGAATGGATTATTTAAAACGCGATAGTTTTTACAGCGGTGTTGCCGAAGGAAATATTAATAGTGAGCGTTTGATTCAGATGATGAATGTGCAAGACGATTATTTAGTAATTGAAGAAAAAGGGATTTATTCTGTTGAAAAGTTCTTAGTAGCAAGACGTTTAATGTATTGGCAAGCATATTTGCACAAGACAAGTGTTGTAGCAGAACTGATATTAACTAAAATTTTAAAGCGAGCTAAAGAATTAACGCAAAAAGGAGTTTTATTGCCTTGTAGCGAACCACTTCAGTTTTTCTTACAAAATAAAATTTCATTACAAGATTTTGATAAATCAACCTTGGATAAGTTTTCTTATTTAGATGATTATGATGTTTTAGGAGCAATCAAATCATGGCAATTTCATTCCGATTTTGTTTTGCAATCATTGTGTAAAATGATTCTGAATCGCGATTTATTAAAGATTCAAATGTCAGATGAAAAGCCAAACAAAGAAAATTTAATCGCACTTAAGAATAAGTATATGGCTTATGCAAACATTTCTGACAAAGAAGCCGATTATTTTGTTTTTAAAGGAAAGTTAAAGAATCAAGCCTATAGCAAATCAAGTGAGCCAATTCGAATATTAAAAAAAGATAAAACAATTGAAGATGTAGTTGAAGCTTCAGATCAATTGCATTTAAAAGCATTGTCAAAACCAGTAACAAAATATTTTATATGTTTTCCAAAAGTGGTGATGGAAGCATAGCATTTTAATTAAATTTTATATTTTTGCCAAGATGAAGTGGAGTCAATACATTGTATTGAATGAAAATGATTATTTTTATATCCCAAATCTATCAATTTTTGATAGTAATAAAATTTTAGAATGAAGTTTACAGCAGCACAAATAGCGGGTATTTTAGAAGGTGAAGTAGTTGGAAATCCAGATGCAGAAGTTTTTAAATTATCTAAAATAGAGGAAGGAACTGAAGGGTCGTTGACTTTTTTAGCAAATCCTAAATATACAAATCATATATATTCTACAAAGGCTACAGTTGCTATTGTTAATGCAACTTTTGAACCAGAGCAAAAAATAACAACTACTTTAATTAAGGTAGAAGATGCTTATAAGTCTTTTTCAAAACTTCTTGAATATTACAACCAAGTAAAATTAATGAAGTCAGGGATTGAACAACCATCTGTAATTTCTGAAGGTGTTGTTTATGGTGAAGACTTATATTTAGGAAGCTTTTGTTATATTGGTAAGAATGTAACTATTGGGAAAAATGTAAAAATTTATCCAAATAGTTTTATTGGAGATAATGTAACTATTGGTGACAATTGTGTTTTGTTTGCTGGAGTTCGTATTTATTCAGAAACCGAAATAGGAAATAATTGCACCATTCATTCCGGAACTATATTAGGTTCCGATGGTTTTGGATTTGCTCCTCAAGAAGATGGAACGTATTCTAAAGTGCCTCAAATTGGAAATGTTATTATTGAAGACAATGTAGAAATTGGTGCTTGTACAACAATTGATAGAGCAACTTTAGGATCTACAATTATTAGAAAAGGAGTGAAGTTGGATAATCATATTCAAGTAGCTCATAATGTTGAGATTGGAGAAAATACGGTTATTGCAGCTCAAACAGGAATTGCAGGAACAACTAAAATTGGTAAAAATTGTATGATTGGTGGTCAAGTTGGATTTGCGGGTCATCTAATAATTGGAGATGGTGTTAAAATTCAGGCACAATCAGGAATTGGAAAAAATTTAGGAGATGGTGAAGTGGTTCAAGGTAGTCCAGCATTTAATTATGGCGACTTTGCAAAATCATTTGTTCACTTCAGAAATTTACCAAAAATAGTTTCAGAGATTGAAGAATTAAAAAGAAATAAATAATTTAAATACAAATTTTATCATGGCGAAGCAAACAACAATTGCTGCAGAAATATCATTAAAAGGTGTAGGATTACATACTGGTCAAGAAGTTTCTATGACTTTTAAACCAGCTCCAGTAAACAACGGATTTACATTTGTTCGTGTAGATTTAGAAGGACAACCTATTATTGAAGCTGATGCAAACTATGTTGTAAATACGCAACGAGGAACTAATTTAGAAAAATTAGGAGTAATGATTCAAACTCCAGAGCACGTATTAGCTGCTTTAGTGGGTTGTGACATTGATAATGTTATTATTGAATTGAATGCTTCTGAATTGCCAATTATGGATGGTTCTTCAAAATACTTTGTTGAAGCAATTGAAAAAGTTGGTGTAGTAGAACAAGATGCTGAAAGAAAAGTATATGTAGTTAAAGAAGTAATTTCATTTTTAGATGAAGCTACAGGTAGCGAAATTACAGTAATCCCTTCTGAAGAATATTGTGTAACTGCTATGGTTGATTTTGGTACTAAAGTTTTAGGTACTCAAAATGCAACCATGAAAAGCATTAAAGAATTTAAAAAAGAAATTGCTGATTGTAGAACATTTAGTTTCTTACATGAATTAGAATCTCTTTTAAATAATGGATTAATAAAAGGAGGTGATTTAAATAATGCTATTGTTTATGTAGATAAAGAAATTTCTAATGAAACAATGGAAAATTTAAAGAAAGCTTTCAATAAGGATAAGATTTCAGTTAAGTCAAATGGAATTTTAGATAATTTAACTTTGCATTTTCCAAATGAAGCTGCAAGACATAAATTATTAGATATTGTTGGTGATTTATCTTTGATAGGAACTCGTATTCAAGGAAAAGTTATTGCTAACAAACCAGGTCATTATGTGAACACACAGTTTGCAAAAAAGATTGCTAAAATTATTAAATTAGAAGAACGTAATAACGTTCCTTGTTATGACATTAATAAAGAACCGGTATTGGACATTCATGGTATTATGAATTTATTACCACACAGACCACCATTTTTATTGGTTGATAAAATTTTAGAATTGTCAGATACTCATGTTGTCGGTTTAAAAAATGTTACTATGAATGAAGATTTCTTCGTAGGGCATTTTCCAGGTGCACCAGTAATGCCGGGAGTTTTACAAATTGAAGCTATGGCTCAAACAGGTGGTATTTTAATATTAAGTACAGTTCCAGATCCAGAAAATTACTTAACGTATTTCATGAAAATTGACAATGTTAAGTTTAAAAATAAAGTTTTACCAGGTGATACCTTGTTCTTTAAGTGTGATTTAATTTCACCTATTAGAAGAGGAATTTGTCACATGCAAGCTTACGCTTATGCAAATGGTAAATTAGTTTCAGAAGCCGAATTAATGGCGCAAATTGTTAAAGTAAAATAAAGATATATGAATCAACCATTAGCTTATGTGCACCCTGGTGCTAAAATAGCAAGAAACGTAGTAATTGATCCTTTTACTACTATTCACAACAATGTTGAAATAGGAGAGGGAACTTGGATTGGTTCAAATGTAACTATTATGGAAGGTGCTCGTATTGGAAAAAATTGTAACATTTTTCCTGGAGCAGTAATTTCGGCAGTTCCTCAAGATTTAAAATTTGGAGGAGAAGAATCATTAGCTGTAATAGGAGACAATACAACAATTAGAGAATGCGTTACAATTAATAGAGGAACAATTGCTTCTGGTCAAACAAGAATTGGTAAAAATTGTTTGATTATGGCAACAGCTCATATTGCTCACGATTGTCATATTGGTGATAATGCAATTATTGTAAACGGAGTTGCTTTAGCTGGTCACGTTACAGTAGGTAATTTTGCAATTATTGGAGGTTTAGCTGCGGTTCATCAATTTATTTCAATTGGAGACCATGCTATGATTTCTGGAGGTTCATTAGTAAGAAAAGATGTTCCACCGTTCACAAAAGCGGCAAAAGAACCTTTGTCATATGTAGGAATTAACTCTGTTGGTTTAAGAAGAAGAGGATTTACAACTGAAAAGATTAGAGAGATTCAAGATATTTATAGAATTTTATATCAAAAAAACTACAATACAACTCAAGCTCTTAGTATTATTGAAGCCGAAATGGAGGCAACAAATGAAAGAGACGAAATCTTAGATTTCATTCGTAATTCTTCACGTGGAATTATGAAAGGATATTCAAGTTCAATATAATTTTAAAGTTAATAACAAACATCAAATAAAAACAAAATGGCAAGTACATCAGATATTAGAAACGGATTATGTATCAAATACAATAACGATATCTATAAAATTATTGAATTTCTTCACGTAAAACCAGGTAAAGGACCAGCTTTCGTAAGAACAAAATTAAAATCGTTAACTAACGGAAAAGTATTAGATAACACGTTTTCTGCTGGACATAAAATTGATGAAGTACGTGTTGAAACACATACATTCCAATATTTATATGCTGAAGGTGATCAATTTCACTTTATGAACAACGAATCATTCGAACAAATTACTTTAGATAAAAAAGTATTAGATGCTCCAGATTTATTAAAAGAAGGAACTAATGTAATGATTCAAATTAACGCTGAAACAGAAGCGCCTTTATCAGTAGATATGCCAGCTTCTATCGTTTTAGAAGTAACTTATGCAGAGCCAGGAGTTAAAGGAAATACAGCTACAAATGCAACTAAACCTGCAACTGTAGAAACTGGAGCAACTGTAAACGTTCCGTTGTTTATCAATGAAGGTGATAAAATCAAAATTGATACAGCAACTGGTAACTACATGGAAAGAGTAAAAGAATAATTTTTAGTAAAAAGTGAAGAGTAATTAGTAAATAGCCAAAAACTAATTACTCTTTTATATTTTACTAATTACTATTCACTAATCACTTTTAAATGAAATTTCCAAAAGTTTATCCTCTAAAAGAAATAGCCAAAATTATCGATTGTAATTTTGTTGGCGATGAAAATTTTTCTGTTCACGGTATGAATGAAATTCATGTTGTAGAACCAGGAGATATTGTATTTGTAGATCATCCAAAATATTATGATAAGGCATTACAATCTGCTGCTACAATCGTTTTAATTAACAAAGAAGTAGATTGCCCAGAAGGAAAAGCTTTATTAGTTTCTGATGATCCTTTTAGAGATTTCAATAAACTTACCAAACATTTTAGACCTTTTCAAGCTTCAAATGCTTCAATTTCTGATTCAGCTATCATTGGAGAAGGAACAGTAATTCAACCAAATTGTTTTATTGGGCACAATGTTCAAATTGGAAAAAATTGTCTTATTCATCCAAATGTAACTATTTACGATAATACGGTTATTGGAGATAATGTTATGATTCATGCTGGAACTATTCTAGGAGCAGATGCATTTTATTATAAAAAACGTCCAGAAGGTTTTGATCAATTGTTATCTGGTGGTAGAGTAGTAATAGAAGATAATGTAGGAATTGGAGCTTTATGTACTATTGATAAAGGAGTTACGGGAGATACAACTATTGGAGCTGGAACTAAAATTGATAATCAAGTTCATGTAGGACACGATACCGTTATAGGAAAAAAATGTTTAATTGCTTCGCAAACAGGAATTGCTGGTTGTGTTGTAATTGAAGACGAAGTTACGCTTTGGGGACAAGTTGGTACTACAAGTGGTATTACTATTGGTTCAAAAGCGGTTGTAATGGGACAAACGGGTGTTACAAAATCAATTGATGGTGGTAAAACCTATTTTGGAACGCCAATTGAGGAATCGAGAGAGAAATTAAAGCAATTAGCTAATGTGAAACGCATTCCAGAAATCATTGAAAAACTAAAGCAAAATGACAAATAGAGAGAAAATTGAATTCTTGTATAAAGAAGATGGAATTAGAGATAAACAGTTTTTAAATGATCTAGTTCATGATGATTTTAAATTAGAATGGGATAGTTCTTCTGGTAATTCTATTTTAGACAAGAATTTTATTTTGAACTTAAGTGAAGTCATTAATTTGAATTTTGAAATTTCTTATTTTGAAATATCACACTTAATTGAAGAAGCTAATCAAATAGTAGTAAAATACAATCATAAATTGGCTACAATTGAAAATCCAAAAGAAATTATGTTAGTTGCAAAAGTTGTTGCAATTTGGACATTTCAAGATGGTAAAATTGTAGATGGATATCTAATTAGCAAACCTAACTAAAAAAATACTATAAAAAAGATGCGATTATTTGGTAAAAAACTTACTTTTGCATCACAAATTTAAACACAATTTAATTCATATATCATGAGCGTTTTAGTAAATAAAAATTCAAAAATAATTGTACAAGGGTTTACAGGAAGTGAAGGAACTTTCCATGCTTCTCAAATGATCGAGTACGGAACAAATGTTGTAGGTGGTGTAACTCCAGGAAAAGGTGGTTCAACACATTTAGACAAACCTGTTTTTAATACAGTTAAAGATGCTGTAGAAAAAGCTGGTGCTGATACATCAATTATTTTCGTTCCGCCAGCATTTGCTGCTGATGCAATTATGGAAGCTGCTGAAGCTGGAATTAAAGTAATCATTTGTATTACTGAAGGAATTCCTGTAGCAGATATGATTAAAGCTTATGATTATATTAAAGGTAAAGATTGTAGATTAGTTGGTCCTAACTGTCCTGGTGTTATTACTCCAGAAGAAGCTAAAGTTGGTATTATGCCAGGTTTCGTTTTCAAAAAAGGAAAAGTGGGTATTGTTTCTAAATCTGGTACTTTAACTTACGAAGCTGCTGACCAAGTTGTAAAACAAGGTTTAGGTATTACTACAGCAATTGGTATCGGTGGAGACCCAATTATTGGAACTACTACTAAAGAAGCAGTTGAATTATTAATGAACGATCCAGAAACGGAATGTATCATTATGATTGGTGAAATTGGTGGACAATTAGAAGCTGATGCTGCTCGTTGGATTAAAGCTGATGGTAACCGTAAACCTGTAATTGGTTTTATCGCTGGAGAAACTGCTCCTAAAGGTAGAACTATGGGACATGCTGGTGCAATTGTAGGTGGAGCTGATGATACAGCTGAAGCTAAAAAACGTATCATGAGAGAAAACGGAATTCACGTTGTTGATTCTCCAGCTGAAATAGGTAAAAAAGTAAAAGAAGTTTTAGGATAATACTTTAACGAATAGATACAAAAAATCCCGCTAAAAGCGGGATTTTTTATTTATATAATTTCTGCACTTAAACCTGCATCTAACAAAGCAGAACATTGTGGTCTTAATTGATCAATTGGACCAGTTTTAACCGTGCATTTTCCTTTATAATGAACTAATAAAGCACATTGTTCGGCTTGTAATTCATCATGTTGGCAAACACGAATTAATGTGTCAATAACATGGTCAAAAGTGTTTACATCGTCGTTGTGTAAAACAATTTCGTTATTTACGCCTACAGCTTCTTCTACTAAAACCTCTTCCTGTATTTTTTCTATCGTACTCATTTCCTTTTAGTTTGAAAGTTATTCAACAAAAATAAAATTAATAATTATAACTTCAAAATACTAGTTTTTAAATTTTAAAGCTACCCAATTATTACGATCGAATTGTTTTACATAAGTTAATCCTTTAGAAGTACAGCTTTCTGAAATAACCGGAATATCTTCTGTATAAAAACCACTTAAAAATAAAGTTCCATTTTCGTTTAAACAATCTACATATTGTTGCATATCATTTAATAAAATGTTTCGGTTTATATTAGCAATAATAACGTCGTATTTTTTACCAACTAATAAAGAAGCTTCTCCTTCATAAACAGAAATATGTTTACAATTGTTTCGTTCTGCATTTTCAATTGAATTTAAATAACACCAATTGTCAATATCAATTGCGTCAATTGGTTGAGCACCTTTCATTTCAGCTAAAATGGCTAAAATAGCAGTTCCACAACCCATATCTAATGTTTTCTTGCCAACCAAATCAGTTTCTAATAAATGCTGAATCATCATGTGAGTAGTTTCATGATGTCCGGTACCAAAACTCATTTTTGGCTCAATAACAATGTCAAATTCAGCATTTGTTTTTTCATGAAAAGGAGCTCTTACATGACATTTTCCATCAACATCAATTGGTTCAAAGTTTTTTTCCCATTCTTCGTTCCAATTCACTTGTTCTATTTCTTCAAATGTATAGGAGATTTCAAACTCAGGATTTGATAATATTTGAATATCTTCTAAAATATCCTCATTCCATAAATCTTTTTGAACGAAAGCAGATATACCCGTTTCTGTTTCGATAAAACTTTCAAAAGCTTTTTCACCAAGCTCTGCTATTAAGATTTCACTTCCTAATTCTAAAGGTGTAATTGTAAAATGATATCCTAAATATATATTTGACATAACATTATTTTTTTGCAAAGGTAATGTTTAGTTAACATACTTAACATTGAAATAATGTTAAGTTTGCAAAAAATATACAACAACATAACAAATGAAAAAATTAGTAGTAGTTTTACTTCTTATAACTACAGCATTTTCTAGTGCTCAAGAGGTAAAACCAGTTTTAAAAGACAACGATTTAAAGTTGGCTGCACTTCCATATTATAGTTATGGAAAAGGTTTAGGAATTACTTCTCCAGATAGTTTATTTCAACTAAATATCCGCTTTAGAATGCAAAATAGGGTAACTTATATTCAGAACGATGGTGCTGATGCGGCTTATTCTGGTGAAATTAGACGTTTGCGTTTGCGTTTTGACGGTTATGTGGGAAATCCTCATTTCTTGTACGTAATTCAGTTATCGTTTGCTCCTGGTGATGTTGGTGAAATTGAAGAAGGTGAAAATATCAATATTATTCGTGATGCTGCTGTTTTTTACCGTCCAAATAAACATTGGAGTTTCTTATTTGGTCAAACAAAATTACCTGGAAATCGTCAGCGTGTAAACTCTTCTGGTGCACTTCAATTAACAGACAGAAGTATCAACAATGCTCGTTTTACTATTGATCGTGATTTTGGTTTTCAAGCGTATTATTTAAATGAAAATAAAGATAAGTTTTCATATAATGTAAAAACGGCTGTTACAACTGGAGAAGGAAGAAACTGGACAAAATCTGCAGATGATGGAGTTGCTTTAACAGGGAAGTTAGAATTAATGCCATTTGGTTCATTTAAAAAAGACGGAACTAATTTTGAAGGAGACGTTGCTCGCGAAGAAAAACCTAAGTTATTATTATCTGGAGCATTCAGCCAAAATAATTTATCAAAAAGAACGCAAGGTCAATTAGGAAAAGATTTATTTGAATCTAAAACTACAAAATCGGTTTTTGTTGATGCAATGGTAAAATACAATGGTTGGGCTTTCATGTCGGCTTATATGTCACGTTCAACAAAAGATCCTATTGCTTTCAATCCTGAAGATATCACAGAGTTTAATTATGTGCCAACAGGAAGCGGAATGGATTATCAGTTGAGTTATGTTTTTCCAACGAATTATGAAATTATTGGTCGTTTTTCAACACAAAAAATGCATGAAGATATTCAAACGTTAACTCCAGATTCAAAACAATATTCTATTGGTTTAACAAAGTATTTATGGGAACACGCATTCAAATTGCAAGGTGAAGTTACCATGACTGATTTGGATTATTTTGATGGTTCAAGTAAACAAAATTGGTACGTTCGTTTACAATTAGAAATTGGTATCTAATACATAATTTAATACAATTTAAATCCAGTTCTAGTAACTGGATTTTTTTTATCTTCTAATTGCTTACCTTTGCATAATATTTATTACTTCATGATACAAATAGGCGAATACAATACATTACGAATTTTAAGAGCTACTAAAGTAGGATTATTTTTAGGAAACGATACCGAAGATATTTTATTACCAAATAAATATGTTCCTAAAGATTTTCATATTGGAGATGATATTACTGTTTTCGTTTATCTAGATCACGAAGAACGTCAGGTTGCAACCACGTTAAAACCTTATATTAAGTTGAATGAATTTGCTCATTTAAAAGTAAACTACATCAATAAGTTTGGTGCATTTTTAGATTGGGGTTTAGAGAAAGATTTATTTGTTCCGTTTAAAGAGCAAGCGCGTCCTATGGAAGAAGGAAAACGTTATTTGGTTTACATGCATTTGGATGAAAAAACAAATCGATTAGTTGCTTCTAGTAGAACCAATAAATATTTATCAAACGAAAATATTGACCTTGAAAAAAATGAAGAAGTTGATATTTTAATTTCTCATATTACAGATGCTGGAATTAATTGTATCATCAATCAAAAACACAAGGGTTTAGCTTATAAAAATGAAGTATACGACGATGTAAAACCTGGAATGAAAACCAAAGGTTATATCAAGAACATTCGTCCTGATGGTAAAATTGATATTTTACTTCGTAAAGTAGGAGTAGAGGCAATTGAACCATCTTCACAAATAATTTTAGACGAATTAAAATCAAATAGAGGCTTTTTACGCTTAACCGATAATTCGCATCCAGAAGATATTAAAACGGTTCTAAAAATGAGTAAAAAGAACTTTAAAAAAGCCGTTGGAAATTTATATAAGCAAAAATTAATTGAGATTAAAGAGGACGGAATTTATTTAGTCTAACAATTTTATAATGCCAGTAATAGCGCAGTCAAAATACAATGAACTTGTTTCGGGTTTTTACAAGAATCCTCACATTGCTACGATATATGCTGGAAAGTTCAAGCATTTTTCGGTTCCAGATTATCAAAGAGAAAAAGTAGAACTTTCAGATGGCGATTTTTTGGCTGTTGATTATAAAATTACCAATCCTAATAAAGCCATCATTATATGTCATGGTTTAGAAGGAAATTCACAAAGAACTTATATTAATAGTTGTTCGGATTATTTTCTAAAAAACAATTATTCAGTTTTTGCTTGGAATAACAGAACGTGTAGTGGTGAAATGAATCGTTTGCCTCAATTGTATCATCATGCCTCAATTGAAGATTTAGATGCAGTTGTGCAATTTGCATTGAGTAAAGGAATTACCGAGTTGTATTTGATTGGTTTTTCTATGGGTGGCGCTCAAATTTTAAACTATTTAGGAAGAGAACCAAAGTTAAATGATGCCATAAAAGCTGCAGTTTCAGTTTCCGTTCCAATTGAAATTCAAGTAAGTGCTGATGCTTTGCATAAAGGATTTAATCAGGTTTACATGAAAAATTTTCTTATCGGATTAAATAAAAAACTAAAATTAAAAGCCAAACAGTTTCCAGAACTTATCGATTTGAATCGACTAAAGAAAGTGAAAAATTTTAAAGATTTAGACGATAATTTCACAGCACCATTACACGGTTTTAAAGATCGTTTTGATTATTATTACAAAGTTTCTCCAGCAAGATGTTTGGAAGCTATATCGAAGCCAGTTTTAATTTTAAATGCCTTAAATGATACTTTTTTAGGTGAAGGATGTTTTCCAGTTGATGCCGCTAGTAAAAGTTCGAATATCTTTTTAGAAACGCCTACTTTTGGTGGACATTGCGCTTTTATAGTTAAGGATACCAATTATTCTTTTGCTGAAATGAGAGCTTTTGATTTTTTTGAATCATTTAAATAGCATGTTATGAATATTAAGCCAACCATTTATTTGATACTAAGTGTTGTAATTTTAATTATGACCTTTTTTGCTATTTTTCAGAGTTTTGAAACAATTCAATTTATTGGATTTGAAACAGAAGCAATTTGGATTCCTATTTGGATTGCAGTTGTTTTATTACCAATTTTAAATGTTTATGAGATTGCTATAAATACTTCAGATTATAATAAGTATTATTGGATTGCCTTAATTTGTAATATCATTACCATTTTATTTATAATCAGACATTTTAAAATACAATTGATTAATTGGTAGCAATGATTTCATTAAGAAGCCATTTCTTAATTAAAACATCGTTATACGTTATGTTTGCAATATAATAGTTTGTACTCATAATTGCTTTCGAACTTTCTACTGTTTCTTTCATAACACCTTTGTTGTCTAGATAATTGGAATGAATGAAATACACTTCACTCTTATCTTTGTAGATATAACCTACGTGAAAATCAAGTCCAATAAAATAGAGTCCGTCTTGTTTCTTTAAGAAGTGATTTTTTAATTCTTGTTTAGAGATGTTTTGCAATTTTTCAATGGTTGTTCCACAAGCAATACTTTTTGCTTCTTCTTCAGGACTTTTTTGAGCCAATTTGAATCGATTTATCTTAAATCCTACATCACGTAAAGTTGTTGAAACAAAATAACCACATGCAATTGTTCCTTGCTTTGGTATTTCCGTATGTCCTTCAAAACTCCATTTGGTGGTATACCAATGATTAAAAATATCTTCAACTAAATATTGAGTTACCTGTTTTCTTGATTTGTTCAGCACTTCTGATGTATTTGTGCCTGAATTGTATGTTATCTTCAATTCATTTCTTCCTTTTTCAATATTGCTTTTACAGATGGTATAACTTGAAATCGCCACAACTAAATATATAAGTATGAATTTCATATGTATTTTTTATAGCAAACGTATTTAACATTTATTTCGTATTTAATTAAAAATCATTTGCTACATTTGTATATACAAATATCAATTTATGAATCGAAAGAATTTCATAACTTTACTAACAGGAGGAGTAGCTATGGCAAGTATACAACCATTTTATAATTGGACTAAAACGTTAAACGAAGAAGATCAAAAAATGCCCGTTTTATTTATAGGACATGGTTCACCTATGAATGCAATTGAAGATAATGAGTTTTCAAAAAGATGGCAGCAAATGGGAAAAGAAATACCAACACCAAAGGCTGTTGTTGTAATCTCAGCTCATTGGTTGACAAAGGGGACTTTTGTAACAGCTATGCCAAATCCTAAAACGATACACGATTTTGGAGGTTTTCCTCAAGCTTTATTTGATGTGCAATATCCAGCGCCAGGAGATCCTGAATTGGCTGGCGAAATTCAAAAATTAATTACAAATCCTGCAGTTGAGTTAGATCACGATTGGGGATTAGACCACGGAACTTGGTCAGTAGTAAAACACATGTATCCTGATGCAGATATTCCGGTTTTACAATTAAGTATCGATTATTACAAACCAGGAGCTTATCATTATGAATTAGCAAAACAATTATTAGCGCTTCGTAAAAAAGGAGTTTTAATAATTGGAAGTGGTAATATGGTACACAATTTACGAATGGTTGCTTGGGATAAACTAAGTGAGCCTGAATACGGTTTTGATTGGGCTTTGGAAATGAATGCTATTTTTAAAAATAAAATTTCAAACGGATTTCATAAAGAGTTAATCCAGTATGAAAAATTAAACAAAGCAGCAACTTTAGCTATTCCATCACCAGACCATTACTATCCATTACTATATATTTTAGCATTACAAACAGATAATGATAAAGTGGAGTTTTTTAACGATAAAGCTGTTGGAGGTTCACTTACAATGACTTCGGTAAAAATAGGATAAACTATTCGCCTTCTTCATCATCAAACTTAAAAGGATAATCACCAAATTTTGGTGCTAATCGTTTTGTTTGATATGTTTTTCTGGTGAACTTATTTGAAATTGCAATTATAGTAACAGAATCTTTTTTAAGTGTAACATACGATGATGTGTTTCCATGCCACCATCCGTTATGAAATAAATACTGTTGCCCTGTTTCAAATTCTAACATACGAATTCCTAAACCGTAGTTTTTTGTTCCTTTTCTTTCGTAGCTGTAACCTTTATACATTTCGGCTTTCATTTCAGCACTTAAGAATTTATCAGAATATAAAGCCAAATCAAATTTTAATAAATCGCGCGGAGTAGAGTAGATGTTCTTATCACCATATACTTGGTCTAAGAATTCAAATGCCAAACGCAAATAGTTGTTTTTGTATGACTGACTAACTTCGTCTTGTTTGTTTAAATCATTAAAGACAAACGTGTTTTTCATATCCAAAGGATCAAAAATCATTTCTTGAAGCACTTTTGGATACGATTTTTTAGTAACCTTTTCAATAATTAATGCTAATAAAGCATAATTTGTATTACAATAGCCAAAACGTGTTCCTGGAGTAGATTCTAAACCAATATTTTTTGTCGCTAAAAGCGTTAAAACATCTTCGTTTGTTAATGTTTTCTTTTTATCCCAAACACCTTTATCATCTGTAAAATAGGCATAATTACGTAAACCACTACGATGATTTAAAAGCATTCTTACTGTTGTCTTTTCGTGTGGGAATTCAGGAAGATAAACTGTAACTAAATCGTCTAATTTTAGTTTTTTTTCATCTACCAATTTTAGAACAGTTACTGCAGTAATTACTTTACTCACAGAAGCTATATGCAACGGAGTGTTTTCTTTTATAGAATCTCCTTTTTCCTTGTAAGCATAACCGCTATAATTTTCATATAAGATTTCCCCATTTTTAGCCACAAGAAAAGAACCACTAAAGTCTTTAGCATTAAATTTTTTATCATAGAAAGCTTCAACTTCATTTCCCATTCTTTTTTTATAAATGGTAGTTAAAGGAGTAAAGTTAACGGCAAATTCAGACACGTTACCTTCTTTATCTTTTAAAGTCGATTCTTTGTTTTCGTCGGGTTTATTTTGGCAATTAAAAAGTAGTAAGCTTAAACTTACAATTACTATTTTATTCAACATATGGGGTATTCTTAAACGTAATATTGGGATTTAGGTGTTGCAATGTAGCAATAAATTCTTGTTGTTTTTCAGGTGAAATGTAAATATCATCATATTTGTTATAAGTTATAATTAAACCAATATGACTCAGCGCTGGCTTCCAAATAGTTGGCACTAAAATTCCTTTGTGATATTCAATTTTGTTTATTTTAGTTATATCAATTTTACCCTTAAACGGTCCCGATTTCCAATGTAAATCGGTTTCTTTTATTGTATAAAAAGTGGTTCTATAGGTCCAAATTAAAAGTAGAATTATTAAAAAATGTATTGAAAACATCACTAAAAATGGCTCGTAAGAATCTTCAAAACAAGCAGGAATTGTTAATAGTAACAAAAAAAGAATAGCACCTAAAAAAACGTATTTGTTTAATTTGCTTACTGATGATTTAAAAATCATATTACAATCCTATTTTCTTCTTAGTGTCTTTTGTAATTCCGTCTTTATGAACCAATACAGAAATTGCTTTTAGCTTCATATAAGGAACACTCATATACACATAACCCCCATTAGCAACTTTCTTTTCGTCGCTTCCCCAAGAGTTTTTTACTTTGTAATAAACATTTCCTTTTTGGTCTTTTACTTTACCAACAATGTGCATTAAATGATCATCTGTAGTAGCTAAATTTTCAAATTCTTGCTGACGAAATTCAGGTGTAATATTTTTCTCAGTAACAATTTCAGCTAAACCTGTTTTGGTATCTTCATCTTTTTCAGGAACAAAAGCAATTCCATATTTTCCTGAGAAAGTTGGTTCAGAAACATCACAATCTAATGAAAGAGAGTAACCATTTGCTAAAGCATTATCAATATTGGCAATAAATTCATCTAAAGACACATTGTACATACTTCCATTTGAAAAATTATCAGGAATATTCAAGATAAATGGTTTGTAATAAGCTTCATGAGTAAAGGAAGTTAAAGTCACATAATTTTCTGGTTTTATTTTACAAAACTCAGTAAATGACTTAGGAGTATAATTTTTTCCTTCGTACTCAAATTTTGTTGGAATACTTCCTAAATAAATATCCAAAACTGCACTTACAGCTTCTTTCCAATTTTTTGATAATTTTCCTGCCGGATTTGACACGTAGGTTTTTAGCATTGCTTCTAAAACCGCAACCATTTCGGCATGATTATGTTTGGTAGTACCATTTTCTAAACCATCATAAATACTATTTGGTACCAAACCATATTTTGCGGTACTATTTAAAACATCATGAGCTAATGCGCCTTCGCTAAAATTTGCTTTTCCTTGACGTAAAACATAGTTTTCAGCTTTTAAAGGATAGGTTGTTCTTGCCTGAAACATTTCAGATAAATCTACTTTTTTTCCAGTAAGACGAATAATTTCAGATTCTAAAAAAGAAGAAGTTGAAAAACTCCAACAAGTACCAGTGATATCTTGAGAAATTACGGGTAAACATTCAATATCATTAACTTTCTGAAATTCATAGTTTTGAGCATTTAAACTTAATATTCCCGAACTTAAAAGAAATCCTATATATAATTTTTTCATTTGACTAATTGTTTGAACATGCAATATAATGCAAAAAATGAATTATTTTTACGGAAATTTACATTTAACAAAAATTACAATTATCTATTAAAATACTTGAAAAATGAGCAAAATTGAATGGAAAACTGTCAGAGAATTTGAAGATATTACCTATAAAAAAAGTAATGGTGTTGCCAGAATTGCTTTTAATAGACCAGATGTTAGAAATGCATTTCGTCCTAAAACTACAAAAGAATTAATCGAAGCATTTTATGATGCACAAGAAGATACTTCTATTGGAGTGGTTTTACTTTCTGCTGAAGGGCCAAGTTCTAAAGACGGAATTTGGAGTTTTTGTAGTGGTGGTGACCAAAAAGCTCGTGGTCATCAAGGTTATGTAGGAGAAGACGGTTACCACAGATTAAATATTTTAGAAGTACAACGTATGATTCGCTTTATGCCAAAAGCTGTAATCTGTGTTGTTCCAGGTTGGGCTGTTGGTGGCGGACATTCGCTTCATGTAGTTTGTGATTTAACCCTAGCTAGTAAAGAACATGCAATTTTCAAGCAAACTGATGCCGACGTAACTAGTTTTGATGGTGGATACGGTTCTGCTTATTTAGCTAAAATGGTAGGTCAAAAGAAAGCGCGAGAAATTTTCTTTTTAGGAAAAAACTATTCGGCTCAAGAAGCTTTCGAAATGGGAATGGTAAATGCAGTTATTCCTCATGCTGAGTTAGAAGATACAGCTTATGAATGGGCACAAGAAATATTAGCAAAATCACCTACATCAATTAAGATGTTGAAATTTGCAATGAATCTAACTGATGATGGAATGGTTGGTCAACAAGTTTTTGCTGGTGAAGCAACTCGTTTAGCGTACATGACAGACGAAGCTAAAGAAGGTAGAGATGCATTTTTAGAAAAACGTAAACCAAATTTCGAAAAGAAATATTTACCTTAATTAAGAGAATAGAGCAAAGATAAAAGACTAAAAATTGAGTTTTAATAAACTATTTCAATGCAAGAATTCACAAACAATCTTATCGACTTAAGTCAACTTCCAAAATTTGATGAAGTAAGCTTAAAAAAGCTACATCCAAAATATATCAATGTATTGCTTTTCAATTTTTTGTTGCTTTTTGTTGCTGCAATTGGTGGATTTTCTATTTTGTTTTTTTTCAAAAGAGATGCATTTTCAACACCAACTTGGATTGGAATCTTAATTGGAATTTTAGTTTTTTTAGGGTTTATCATCTTTTTTTCTAAGCTAAGTTTGAATAAAAAAGGATATGCTTTTAGAGAACATGATGCTATTTTTAAATCGGGTGTAATTTCTGAAACAACAACAATTATTCCTTTTAATCGCGTACAACATGTAGCATTACATCAAGGTTTTATTTCAAGAAAATTAGGTTTAGCATCTATAGAATTGTTTACTGCAGGAGGAAGTAGCTCTGATTTAGAAATACCGGGATTATTATTGGCTGATGCCCAAAACATTAAAAATTTGGTTTCTCATAAAATTAATCCACCAGTAACTGAAGAAATTAATGAAACTACATTTGTTGATGCACTTCCTGAACTAAATGAGCCAAATGAAAATGAATAATCAAGTAGATTTTTCAATTCCACAACGTCAATCGCTTCCAGGGATTTTGGTCATGTTTGCCAATTCCTTGCAGAAGACTGTTCGTGCTTTGTGGCCAATGCTGATTATTTTATTGGTTAATTTCAAAACCACAAACAAGTTATTGCTTTTTGGTGGAATTGTTGGTGTTGTAGTTTTAATTGCGGTTATTTCATATTTACAATATTGGTTTTTTACCTTTCATATTGACGATGAAAATAACGAATTTGTTATTCAAAAAGGAGTTTTAAATAAAACCAGAATAACAATACAATTGCACAAAATTCAGCAAGTAAATATCAATCAAAGTTTAATTCAAAGAATTGTTGGTGTTCATAAATTAGAAATCGATACTGCTGGAAGCGATAAAAAAGAAGCTTCAATTAGTGCAATATCACACAGTTTGGCAACTATTTTAAAAGAGCGATTAATCAATCACTCAGCTCAAAATGAAAAAGCAAAAGAAAATAAAGTAGTTGAAGAATCTTCATATGATTTTATTAAAATTGGTTTGACAAGTTTAATCAAGATTGGATTTACTTCAAATTATGTTAAAAGTTTTGCTCTAATTTTACTTTTCTTCACAACGATAATCGAAAATTTACAGCAATTAAATACTAATGTTATCGATGAAGATAAAGTGACTAATTATTTGGATTCTTTACCTATCATAACGTCTTTCGTAGTTGTTGTTGGGATAATTATTTTGCTTATTCTGATTGTAAATTTAGTTCGAACAATTTTAAAGTATTTCGATTTTACCATTCAAAAAAGTAAACAATCTATTATTCTTTCTTATGGATTATTGGCGACAAAGAACACATTGCTTAATCCAAATAAAGTTCAGAGAATTACAATTACACAAAACTATTTTCAAAAAAAGTTAGATGTTACAACTATTGGTGTTGATCAAGCTTCAAGCGATGTAGATAAAGTAAAAGAAAAAGATAAAATAGAAGTTCCTGGTTGTACTGCTAACGAGCGCGATGCTATTTTAAGTTTGTTATTAGGACAATTACCAGTAAAAGGAGTAAAGTATTTACCAAATTGGAGAAAGCTTGCTGTAAACACCTTTTTCTTATTAATTCTTCCAGTTTTAATTTCACTTTTTGTTAATAACAAAATCCATTTTATCACTTGGAATGATTGGGCAATTTACTGTATATTATTTTCGTTATTTTCAGGAACATTACTTTGGTTTTCATTTAAAAATTACAAATTGTTTGTTTCTCAAGATTTCATTACAAAACAAAATGGTGCTTGGGATATTGATACCACAATTATAGAACCTTATAAAATACAAGCCATAGAAACCCAACAGTTTTTTTGGCAAAAAGTAACAAATATTGGTTCGGTAACATTATCAACAGCAGGAGGAACCGTGAGTTTTACAACAGGAAATTATACACAAATAAAACAGTTGGTGAATTATTGGTTGTATCAAGTAGAAACTTCTGATAAAACTTGGATGTAGGGCATGATTGATAAAAGATTTAAATCGGAAATTAAAATGAATTTGTTTTATGGGTAGTCTATTCATTTTGTCACATTTTATAGTAATTTTATTTGCTCTTTTTTTAATATTTTCTGGTTATTTAATGTTTTTTAAGCCTGAAAGTGTTAGAAAAATAATTGCTAAAGCAGGAAGTACTTATCTAATTAATTATTCAGAATTGGTTGTTAGACTTTTAATAGGAATTGCTTTTTATACGGTTTCATTATTATCAATTTATGAATTATTTTTTTTAGTTTTTGGTTATTTTTTAATTGGTTCAGCCTTAATCTTAATGTTAGTTCCAATAAAAACACATAATAAATTTTCTAGAAAAGCTTCAGAGTTTTTAAAACCAACCTATCTAAAGTTTATTGCACCAATTTCTTTAATTTCTGGACTATTAGTTCTATTAATAATATATAAACAAATTGAAAGTTTAAATAACTTATATTAAAATGAAACACTGGATACAAGCCGCACGATTACGAACCTTACCACTTTCCGTTTCTGGAATTATTGTTGGTAGTGCCTATGCTCATTATCAAGGATATTCTGATTGGAGAATTGTAATTTTAGCTTTATTAACTACATTAGGATTACAAATTCTATCCAATTACGCCAACGATTATGGAGATGGTGTAAAAGGAACAGATGCAAATAGAATAGGCGAAAAACGTCTAGTAGCTGCCGGAGTTATCACAGCCGAGCAAATGAAAAAAGCAGTAATCATAACAGCTATTTTGACTTTCATCATTGCTCTGTTATTGATTTACGTAGCTTTTGGAAAAGAAAATTTTGCTTTAAGTTTAATTTTTATCTTGTTAGGAATTGGTTCCATCGGAGCAGCTATTAAATATACCGTTGGAACAGGCGCTTATGGTTACAGCGGTTTTGGTGATGTATTTGTTTTTATATTCTTTGGGTTGGTTTCTGTTGTTGGTTCTAATTTCTTGTTTACGCATTTTATCGATTGGAAATTGTTCTTACCAGCAACAGCTATCGGATTGTTAAGTGTCGCTGTTTTAAATTTAAACAACATGCGCGATATTGAAAACGACAAAATCGCAGGTAAGAATACGTTGGTTGTGAAAATGGGTTTAAAATGGGCAAAAAAATATCATGAAATTATTTTAGCAATCGGTATGTTGTCTTTTATGGTGTTTTTAATGCTAATTAAATCTTCATTACTTCCTGTTTTATTAATTAATATACCAATAATTATGAACATGAACAAAGTGAATAAATCTGAAAAATACGAAGATTTCGATCCTGAACTTAAAAAAGTAGCCTTAAGTACCTTTGCTTTAAGTATATTATTTTGGTTAACTTTAATCTTTTTAAAATACTAACAACACACTAAAATAAAAACTATGAAAATTACATTCTACGGACACGCATGTATTGGAATTGAAGTAAACGATGTTCACATTTTAGTTGATCCTTTTATTTCAGGAAATCCTAAAGCTTCTCATATTGACATCAATACTTTGGAAGCTGATTTTATCTTATTAACCCACGCACATCAAGATCATATATTAGATGTGGAAGCGATTGCAAAACGTACAGAAGCGGTTATTGTTTCTAATTATGAAATTGCCTCTCATTACGGAAACAAAGGATTCAATTACCATCCTATGAATCATGGCGGAAGTTGGGATTTTGAGTTCGGAACCGTTAAATATGTTATCGCACATCATACGTCTTCTTTTCCAGATGGAAGTTATGGCGGTCAGCCGGGCGGATTTGTAATTGAAGGCGAACACAAAAACATTTACATCGCAGGTGATACGGCTTTAACAATGGATATGAAGTTAATTCCAATGCGAACCAAATTAGATTTAGCCATTTTACCTATTGGAAGTAATTTTACAATGGATGTAGAAGATGCTATTCTTGCTTCCGATTTTGTAGAGTGTGATAAAGTATTAGGTTATCATTTTGATACATTTGGTTATATCGAAATCGATCATGAAGAAGCAAAACGCAAATTCTTCAACAAAGGAAAAGATTTGATGTTGTTAGAAATTGGTCAAAGTATCGAATTGTAAATTTGGTACAAAAATTGAAAAGGTTATTAAACACAATAGTCACATAGTATTTAGCCTATGTTTTCTATGTGAAGTGTAACGCCTAAAATAAACATAAAGTAGAACTATGATTCTATGTGTTTAAAAAAAATAAAATGAACAAATTATTATATTTCGTATTAGCCGTATTATTTTCAAGCTCAATTTTTGCTCAAAAAGATGGTTTTTGGGATAAAGAACGTGCTACTACAAAAGAAATTTCTCTTTCGGCTGGTAAAAGAGCTTTAATAAAAGCTGAAGATTTACCAGTTGGAACTACAGAATTTGTTTATAGAATTACGGTTTTAGATGAAAATCAAAAGCTTACTTCAAGTTTGGTTTCGGTATTAAAAGCGATTCATGATCCTACGGGAATTAGTCAGGGAACTGCAGGTGCAATTCATTTAACGTCGGCAATTTCGGGTGATGATAAGTGTACTTTTGCTTTGTTTCAAGAAGTAAATGCAGCAAATTTATATTTAAAAGATGGTAAAACTGATAAAGCTTGTTGGGAACAAAAAGAAAAAGTAAATAAAGACGCCAAGTTGATTTCGTCATCTTCTTTATGTTTGACTAATTTGCCTAATTTGTGGTTCGGATTTGAAAGCCAAAATTGGGTTATGAATCAAAAAATTGTCTTAGAAGTGGTGCCTTGGGTGGATTATAAAGCAAGTAGAGGTTGGACTAAAGAAACTAAAAAAGAAGTTTTAGATATTGCCGAAAAATCAGATGTTGCGAAAATTTTAACTTACAAAGCTGCTTTTTTAGCCACATTTATCGATTTAGTAACGACTAAATATAAATATAGCGAGTTCAAACAATTATTACCAGTTGAAAAAACGAAAATGATTGAAACTATTTCGGATGAAAGTTTGTTGAAATCGGGTAAAATAAATGACTTTTTAAAAGATTATAATTTTCATATAAGAAGACTTTCTTTGACAAAACCTGAAGAAGCAATTAAACAATTAGAACATTTAATTATCGAAAGAAAATTAGGTAAGGAAAACGAATATGATTTATTAGGAGCTTTGTATTTGCGAACAAAACAATATCTGAAAGCTGAAGAATATATTTTGAAAGCTATTGCAATGAACAAAAACGAAATCAGATTTCAATTGCATTTGGCTCATGTTTATTTAGTAACAGATAGAGTTTCTGAAGCTAAAGACATTCATAAGAAATATAAAGATCAAAATATTAGTGTGGATACGAGTTGGGTAAAAGCTACAAAGCAAGATTTTGATAACATGAAAAAAGTTGGACTTCCAACAGATAATTTCATTAAGATTTTAAGAATTATAGAATAATTTTTCAATGTCAATTTCAAGGATAAAAATATTTTTTCAACTTCTAATTTTATTTTTCGGTTTTTCAACGAAAGCGCAAAACATTGATACATTAACATCAGAAGGAAAAAAATCAGAATCAATAGAATTATATAGACAAGTATTTTGGGATAATTTACCTAAACCAATTAATTGGACTAACGATTATGAAAATCTTTTTTCTGATGAGGAAGAGGCTTTATTGAATCAAATTATAACTGATTTTGAAAAAGAAACTTCGGTAGAAATAGCCGTTGTATCAATAGATACTTTTAAAGTTTCTAAAGAAAAGTTTAGTGATTTATCTCTTCATATGGCGAAGACTTGGGGTGTTGGAAAAAAAGAAAAATCTAATGGAATTTTAATATTGATTTCAAATGGTTATCGTCAAATTATTATTCAAAACGGAGATGGAATAGTATTGTTTTTATCAGATGATGAAACTGCTAAAATTATTCGAAATCAAATTATTCCATACTTTAAAAAAGAAGAATATTTTAAAGGAACTAAAGTTGGTTTATTGAAAATAATGGAGTTATTGAAAACTCGATTGTAATAAAACTTTTAAACACATAATCACTTAAATTTTTAAACTAAAATTGAAAGCAACCTATAAAAAATATATTCTTAATTTTAAGCGACCGAGTGGTACTTCTCGAGGTGTAATGACTGAGAAAGAAACGTGGTTTTTACTTTTAGAGGAAGATGGAAAAATTGGAATAGGTGAGTGTGGTATTCTACGAACTCTTTCTATTGACGACCGACCTGATTATGAATCCAAATTGCAATGGGTTTGTGAAAATATTCATTTAGGAAAAGATAAATTGTGGGAGGAATTAATTGAGTTTCCTTCGATTCAGTTTGGTGTAGAAATGGCTTTTTTATCATTAGCTTCTAAAACACCATTTGATTTATTTCCTTCGGAATTTACTGAAGGTAAAGAAAGTATGTCGATTAATGGTTTGGTTTGGATGGGTGAGGAGCCATTCATGAAAGAACAAATTGAGGAAAAATTGGCTCAAGGATTTTCGTGTATAAAGTTGAAAATTGGCGCTATTGATTTTGAAAAAGAAATAGGATTATTACGATTTATTCGCCAAAATTTTGATGCTAAAACCATTGAAATTCGTGTAGATGCTAATGGCGCTTTTAATTCGGAAGAGGCTTTAAGTAAGTTGAATCAATTAAATGAATTTCAATTACATAGTATTGAACAACCTATTAAAGCGAATCAGGTAAATGAAATGAAATTG